>CAKUDE010000038.1 GCA_934645175.1 uncultured Oscillospiraceae bacterium | reverse complement strand
CAGACAGCAAGCCCTTTCGGTTGCTTGAACAATTTTTGCTTCAAAATATTGTCTAACTTTTTGGGGTCACTTCAAAGACAGGGACGGTTTTTCTTTACTTTTTGCGTTTTTTCTGGTATGATGCTTTTAACACGATCTGTTTCAAGCAAAGGAGTAAGCCTATGCAGACCGAACGACTATATTATCATGACGCCTATCTGACCGAAGCGGACGCCACCGTCCTTTCCTGTGAACAGGATGTCAGCGGCTGGCTTGTCACGCTCGATCGGACGGTCTTTTATCCTACCGGCGGCGGTCAACCCTGCGATCTCGGCACGCTGGGCGATGCGGAGGTCACGGACGTCTGTGAAAAGGACGGGCAGCTTCTGCATCTGTGCAGTCGTCCCGTCGAACCGGGACGGCGTGTGCGTCTTCGCATCGATCGTGACCGGCGCTTTACCTTTATGCAGCAGCACTCTGCGGAGCACATTGTCTCCGGCACCATCCACACGCTCTACGGGCTCAACAACGTCGGCTTCCATATGGGCAGTCATGCCGTAACGATTGACTTTGACGGCGAATTAAGCGAAACGCAGCTTTGCGAAATTACGAAGCGCGTCAACCGGATCGTTTGGGAAAATCTTCCGATCCGTTGTTTTTTCCCGCCGGCCGACACCCTGAAGGACTACAAATACCGGAGTAAGAAGGAGCTGACGGGCGAGGTGCGACTGGTGTCCGTTCCCAGAGCGGATCTCTGCGCCTGCTGCGGACTGCATGTTGCACACACCGGACAGATCGGAATGATTCGGCTGAACAATCCCGTCCGTTTCCGCGGCGGCACGCGCATGGAGCTGCTCTGCGGTCAGGCGCTGGCCGACTATTATGACATTCTCGCCACACAGGCAGCCTCCGTTTCCGCACGGCTTTCGGCAAAGCCGGAAGCACTGGCCGTCGCCGTTGCACGGCTGTGCGAGGAACGCGCTTCCGAAGCACAAAAGGCGGCTGCACTCGAGCAAAGAGTTTTTTCCCTGCGCGCCCGGCAGCTCACCGGTCAGGACAGTGTTGTTCTCTTTGAAGAAAGCCTGTCGCCGGACGGCTTGCGTCGCTTTGCCGACGTACTTTTGAGGCACGGCGTTCTACGCTGCGCCGTGTTCTCCGGCGAGAACGACACATGGCGCTATGCACTTGGCACACAGTCGGACGACCTTCGCGAAACCGTCAGGCAACTGAATACGTCGTTCCAGGGGCGCGGCGGCGGAAAGCCGCACTTTGTTCAGGGCTCTCTCTGCGGTTCGCAGGAAGCGCTTGAGGCGTTTTTCGCGACGCTTTGGGGCGGGATACGGTAATATGCCTTTCCCGGCTCCAGCGTAACGCCGTGCAGCAGCGCCAGCTCGGAAACGGTAACAAACTCGAAGCCCCGTGCCTGAAGCGCGTCGATCACCGTCAGTGCAGCCGTCACGCTGGAATCCGACATATCGTGCATGAGAATGATATCGCCCGCGCGTGTTTTTCGGATAATATCCCGCGCAACGCCCGCAGCGTCGCTGCGCCGCCAATCCTCCGCGTCTACGGACCAGAGGATCACAGGCATCTGTGCGCAGACTGTTTTTTGCAGCGCCTTGACGTCGAACAATCCTCCGGGCGGACGCAGCAGCGTCGGCGCCTCGCCGCAGGCCTCCGTGAGTTTTTCCTGCGCCCTTGCCAGATCCCGGCAGAGCTCCTCCGGCAAAAGGCGGGTAAAATACCGATGCGCGTCACTGTGCGAGCCGACCTCGTGCCCCTCGCGGATAATCCGCCCCGCCAGCTCCGGGAATCGCTCCAACCGGTAGCCGCAGAGGAAAAACGTCGCGGACGCGTTTCTGCTACGCAGTCCGTCGAGCAGGCGCTCCGTATACTTTCCCGAGGGACCGTCGTCGAAGGTCAGCGCAATATATTTGGGCTGCGTATCCGCACGGGCGTGCGGAATCAGTATTGTCAAGGCAATCAAAATTGTAAGAAACCGTTTCATATGCTCACCGTCCCGGTTTAGTATGACCGTTTTCCTTTGTTTTTCTACGGCAAAATATGACTGTACGAGCAACGCGCAGTCGTTCATAATTCGGTGAACCGCCCTTTTCGAAAATGCTCCCTGCCTGCCGCGGTTTCACCGCCCGGCAAACAGGGAGCACTTCCATATTCATTTAACCCAAAAACAGACGGGCATCAGACCACACGGAAGGAAGGAGATTCCCATGCAGGAGCTTTTTCTCGGAGAATTCATCCGTCGAAAGCGCGTTGAGCTTGGACTGACGCAGGAGGCGCTCTGCTGCGGTATCTGCGAACCCGCAACGATCTCTCGGCTGGAGCGCGGAAAGCAAACTCCGTCGCGCAGTATCATCAACGCGCTGCTGGAACGGCTGGATGTTCCTGCGGATCGATATTTTGCGCTCCTGAGCGCAAATGAGCTGGAGGTTCTCGGGCTGCAGAAGAAAATTACGTCAATGAACGTACGATTCTGCAATGCCGCAAAGGAGGAAAAATCGGCGATTCGTGCCGAAGCCCTGCGGCTGCATTCGGAGCTGGAGGCACTGATCGATCCGGAGGATCGCCTCAGCCGCCAGCTTATCCTTCGCTCTCGCGTGATTTTGGGCAAGAGCGACGGGCCGTATTCCCCTCCCGAGCAGCACGAGATGCTGCTGGAAGCAATTCGACTCACCTGCCCGTCTTTTTCCCTTGCCTCCATCGAAAACGGCCTGTTTACTACGGATGAAGTAAAGGTTATCAACCAGCTTGCACTGGTGCATGCCTATTCCGAGGATCACGAAGCAGCCATTGCCATTCTGAAGCCCCTTTACGGCTACATCAGAAAGCATTTTCGAAGTATTCCGCCGCATCAGGCACATCTTGGACTGATTGCCTTCAATTATTCCAGAGAACTGGAGGCCTGCGCACTGCACGAGGATGCCCTGCGCATTGCGGAGGAAGGTATTGATATGTGCATTCATAACGGCCACTATGCGTCTTTTCCGGATCTCCTGAGCGTAGCGGCCGAGGCCTGTCATTTCCTGGGAAATGACGAAAGGAGCCTCGACCTGTACTACCAAACCTACTACATCACAAAAGCGCTGAATGACCGGCCGGGTCTTCAATATGCCGCAGCGGATATAAAGCGCTATTTCGGGATTGATCTGCCCTCTCAGATCTCATCCGGCTTCGGGTCTCTGGAAACCGGCGGCAGCGGCTCACCCGATATGGCCGCATCTGTCTGAGTGTTCGGCTCCGGATCGCTCGCACAGACGGCAACCGTCGCCGTCAGGACAGTGCAGATCAGCAGCGCTGCAAGAATACCAATTAGTTTTTTCATATGAGGACACCTCTCGTTTCATAGGATGTCTCTATTCTACACGATCCGTGTGTCGCATTTTGCCGTTTTCGCGGAGGAGCAAAGTATTTTTCACAAAAAACGGCCGTTGCAGCCGGGATCGAATTGAACGCTGTCGGAAACATTGATTAGTGGATTTGAGAGATAGAAAAATTCAACGAAAGCTCTGATAACTCATGGCCGCCATTCTTGTTTCATCTTACTTTTTTTCAAAAAAAACGTCGTAATTCGTTTTTTTTGATTTACAAAACGCGAAGTCGGTGGTACAATGGCTCTGTGTGAACCAATACACTTTAGGAGGTATTTCACTTTGGCACGAAAACTGAAAACGATGGACGGCAATACCGCAGCCGCCCATGTCAGCTACGCTTTTACCGAGGTAGCAGGCATTTATCCCATTACGCCGTCGAGCCCGATGGCGGACTATGTGGATCAGTGGTCCGCAAACGGCAGAAAGAACATCTTCGGCAATACCGTTAAGGTCGTTGAGATGCAGTCCGAAGCCGGCGCCGCCGGTACCGTTCACGGCTCGCTCGGCGCAGGCGCCCTCACCACCACCTATACGGCTTCTCAGGGCCTGCTGCTGATGATTCCCAATATGTATAAGATCGCGGGCGAGCTGCTTCCTGCAGTCTTCCACGTCTCGGCCAGAACCGTTTCCACCCACGCATTGAACATCTTCGGCGACCATTCCGACGTTTACGCGTGCCGCCAGACCGGCTTTGCCATGCTGGCTGAAGGCAACGTGCAGGAGGTCATGGATCTGGCTCCCGTGGCGCACCTGGCTGCCATTGAGGGCAAGGTTCCTTTCCTGAACTTCTTCGACGGCTTCCGTACCTCTCATGAGATTCAGAAGATCCAGATTTGGGACTATGAAGATCTCAAGGAAATGTGCAATATGGACGCCGTGGCCGAATTCCGCAACCATGCGCTGAACCCGAATCATCCGGCAGCACGCGGCAGCCATGAAAACGGCGACATTTTCTTCCAGCACCGCGAGGCCTGCAACAAGTACTACAATGCGCTGCCCGCCGTTGTCGAGAAGTACATGGACAAGATCAATGCCAAGCTCGGCACCGACTATAAGCTCTTCAACTACTACGGCGCGCCCGATGCCGACCGCGTGATCGTCGCCATGGGCTCCATCTGCGATGTGGCCGAGGAAGTCATTGACTACCTCAACGCACACGGTCAGAAGGTCGGCCTGATCAAGGTTCGCCTGTTCCGCCCGTTCGCAGCGGAAAAGCTCATCGAAGCCATCCCCGCCACCTGCAAGTCCATTGCCGTTCTTGACCGCACCAAGGAGCCGGGCGCCCAGGGCGAGCCGCTCTACATGGACGTCGTGACCGCTCTGGCCAATGCAGGCAAGCAGATCTCCGTCATCGGCGGCCGCTATGGCCTCGGTTCGAAGGATACGCCTCCCGCGTCTGTCTTCGCCGTTTATGAGGAGCTGACCAAGGCACAGCCCAAGCGCCAGTTCACCATCGGCATCGTTGACGATGTGACCGATATGTCCCTCGAAGAGAAGCCCGCGCCCAACACCGCCGCAGAAGGCACCATCGAATGCAAATTCTGGGGCCTCGGCGGCGACGGTACCGTCGGTGCAAACAAGAACTCCATCAAGATTATCGGCGACAACACCGACAAGTTTGTGCAGGCGTACTTCCAGTACGACTCCAAGAAGACCGGCGGCGTCACGATCTCTCACCTGCGTTTTGGCGACAAGCCCATCCGCAGCCCGTACTATATCAACAAGGCCGACTTCGTCGCCTGCCATAACCCCTCGTACATCACCAAGGGCTTCAAGATGGTTCAGGACGTTAAGCCCGGCGGCGTGTTCATGATCAACTGCCAGTGGAATATGGAGGAGCTGGAGCATCACCTCGATGCCGCCGCGAAGCGTTATATTGCGCAGAACAACATTCAGCTCTACCTCATCAACGCCATTGACCTTGCCAACAAGGTCGGCATGGGCAAGCGCACGAACACCATCCTTCAGTCCGCGTTCTTCTCCCTGGCCAAGGTCATGCCGCAGGAAGAAGCCATCAAGCATATGAAGGACGCCGCAGAGCACTCCTACCTCAAGAAGGGTATGGACGTTGTCCAGAAGAACTGGGATGCCATCGACGCCGGCGCGACCGCCTTTGTCAAGATTGATGTTCCCGCCGAGTGGGCCAATGCCGAGGCAAAGCCTGTCGAGAGCAAGCTTGAGGGCAAGCCGGAGCTGGTTAAGCAGGTGCAGGACATCCTCGTCACCATCGACAAGATGGACGGCGACAGCCTGCCCGTCTCCGCCTTCATGCCGTACGCCGACGGCCAGTTTGAGGTCGGCGCTTCCGCTTACGAGAAGCGCGGCGTCGCCGTGACCGTTCCCGAGTGGGACGAAACGAAGTGCATCCAGTGCAACAACTGTGCTTTCGTCTGCCCGCACGCCACCATCCGCCCCTTCGCTCTGACCGAGGAGGAAGCCAAGAACGCTCCCGCCGCCGCAAAGATCGTGCCCGTCAAGGCCGGCAAGGGCAAGGGCGTCTATTCCTACACCATGACCGTCTCCCCGCTTGATTGCATGGGCTGCGGCGTCTGCATCGGCGTTTGCCCGGTTGGCGCCCTGGCCATGAAGCCGCAGGAAAGCCAGCTTGCGCAGCAGGAGGTCTTCAACTACGCCGTCAAGCACGTCTCCGAGAAAAAGGAGCTTCAGGATGCGACCGTCAAGGGCAGCCAGTTCATGCAGCCGATGCTGGAGTTCTCCGGCTCCTGCGCAGGTTGCGCCGAGACGAGCTACGCCCGTCTGATCACGCAGCTCTTCGGCGATCGGATGTATATCTCCAACGCCACCGGCTGCTCCTCCATCTGGGGCAACCCGGGCGCCACCTCCCCCTATTGCACCAATAAGGATGGTCATGGCCCCGCATGGTGCAACTCTCTGTTCGAGGACAATGCCGAGCATGGCCTCGGTATGTTCATTGCGCAGGACGTCATCCGTCAGAACCTTGCCGAGCTGACCCGCGAGCTGATCGCCGTGCCGCACACCTATGCACCGCTCAAGGAAGCTGCGCAGAAGTGGCTCGACACCATGGAAGACAGCGAAGCCAGCAAGGCTGCATCCGACGCTTACATTGCCGCACTTGAAGAAGGTCTGGAGACCGTTGACGAGCTGCTCGAGTTCGCCTCCTCCCCCAAGGCCAAGGAGCTGTTCGGCGAGCAAGCCGAGGGCTTCCTCGCTCACGCCAGGGAGCTGAAGGCCTCCGGCGCGAAGTATTGCGACTGCCCCGCCTGCGCACTTGCCGCGCAGATCCTCGAAAAGAAGGATTATCTGTCCAAGAAGTCCGTTTGGATCTTCGGTGGCGACGGCTGGGCCTACGACATCGGCTTCGGCGGTGTTGACCACGTCCTCGCCTCCGGCAAGAACGTCAACATCTTCGTCTTCGATACCGAGGTTTATTCCAACACCGGCGGACAGGCCTCCAAGGCTTCCAATATCGGTCAGGTCGCACAGTTTGCCGCTGCCGGCAAGGAAATCAAGAAGAAGAGCCTTGCCGAGATCGCAATGTCCTACGGCTATATCTACGTCGCACAGGTTGCAATGGGCGCAAACATGGCGCAGACTCTTAAGGCCATCAAGGAGGCCGAGGCTTACAACGGCCCGTCGCTCATCATCGGCTATGCGCCGTGCGAGATGCACTCCATCAAGGGCGGCATGATGCACTGCCAGGACGAGATGAAGAAGGCAGTCGAATGCGGTTACTGGAATATGTTCCGCTTTGACCCGTCCAAGGAGACCGGAAAGTTCACGCTCGACTCCAAGGCCCCTGCCGGCGGTTATCAGGACTTCCTGATGAACGAGGCTCGTTACAGCCGTCTGACCCGTGAATTCCCGGATCGTGCCGGTGAGCTCTTCGCCCGCAACGAGGCCGCCGCCAAGGCTCGTTATGAGCATCTGCTCAAGCTGGTTGAAATGTATAAGGATTGATTTCAATCCCTCGTATACCAAGAAAGGGACGCCCGCAAGGGCGTCCCTTTTGACTGCCTGGAAAGAGTTTACCCGCCGCAGGGTTGCTTCCTGCGGCGGGTATTGAAAAAGGAAGGAGAACCGTTTAGGGATTCAGAAGGTCGCGGTGCAGACGCATCAGCAGCGCCGCCAGTTCCGCACGCGTGGCCGTGGCGGTCGGAGCAAGCGTCCCGTCGCCCATACCGTTTACAAGACCAACGTCGACGGCCCACTGCATCGCCTCAAGCGCATAGGCAGCAACGCTGTCCTTATCCGTAAACTCGGACAGGTCATTTCTCTCGCCCGCTTCCCATCCGAGGTAGACCGTCACGAAGCGATAGAGCATTGTCACAGTTTCCTGCCTTGTCGCAAGACGGCCGGGGGCGAAATGCGACGAATCATCGCCCGTGACAATACCGTTTTTCCGTGCCCATGCGATCGCTGCAGCATACCACTGCGATTCCGGCACGTCGGCAAAGCCGGAAGCCGTATCCGTATCCGATGCGCCCGCCAAATTGTAGAGTGTCTGCACGAGCATGGCGCGCGTTGCGCCGCCGTTCGGGTCAAAGCGCTGTCCGTCACCCTGCATCAGCCCGGCTTGGAGCACATAATCCACGGCTTCATGATACCACGCACCCTTCGGAACATCCGGAAGATGGCTGCTCGGACAGGCGGTTCCGATTACTTCCGTGTAACCGGAGTGCTCGCTGCCGACGTCCTTCGTCGTGATTTTCAGCGCACCCTCGCCTTTGCGTTCAAAGACAAGGGTCATAATGCTGTCGAGTGCCTCTGTATCGGCGTAAGCGACGGTCAGCGTGCCCTCCTCCTGCCGTACCGCATACTGTGCGGCATGGCAGATAACGGATTTCAAAACAAGGTGCTCCGCATCGTATTGCACCGTTGTCACGCCATTGAAAGCGCTGATGTCAGTCCCCTGTGCATCCTTCGCCGTTACCTCGACGGTAACCAGCGTATCGTTTTCGCGAATATTCGGGAGCGACTGCGGTACAAAATCTCCGCGGTTTGCAACGGAGGCCTGGAGTGCCGCCTCTTCATCATGTACTGATGCGGACTGTACAGGTTCGGGCAGCTCGATCGCTCCGAGTGTCCCGTTCAGCTCGGCATCGGTATATAGTGTCGAAATATATGTGGCATCCAAAACGCCAAGCTTCACGCAGGCCGGGCTTACGGCACGCAGATCGATAAAATACAGCTCCGCCGCACCACGCTTCGTATTGTTGTAGCCGACGATCAGCCCACCGGCCTCAGCGCTGTAGGTCATGGTCAGGCCGGTAAAATACTTGAAGTCCGTTCCGACATTTCCGCGAACGCGATAGGCATAACGTTCAACGACTTCCTCCTCGTCCTCGTCGTAATAGCCGTAAAGAACATAATCATAGAGGTTACCGTCGGCGCACAGGACGCTATAATACATTGCATCGTGGCCCTGATAGCTTCCCGTACCAAGATACGCAATCGCCGCTCCGTTGCTGCCGGCGCTCGGCGCGCCCATCCAGCCCTTCAGGTTGCCCTTCAGTGCATCCGTTATAAGGCCGAAGCGCTGCCAGTGCGACAGTACGACCGGGCCGGACAGAATGTTCTCTTCCTCTCCGTCAACATCGACGGTGATACCGGGCGCAGTCGTCATATCGACAGGAATCCACGCATCGTCATACAGCGAACCGCTTTCCTCTATGTAACCGTTTTTCGGGTCAATAACGATAAAGCTCGTCAATTCCCCTTCGGCATAGCTCGTCACGGAGCCATAGATCTTCCCGTTGTGCACGCCTCCCACCGTCAAAGCCGTAGAGGCATTGCCTTCCACCGTAACCAGGAGCGAAGCGGTGTCGATGCGAACCCACTTGGCTGCACCGTTGGTTACAAGCTGCGCATGAACGTTCGCATTCGCCGTGCCGAGCGGGAGAACCTGTATCGAAACGTCTGCACTTGCGCGAACGCCATTGCTTTCGGCAGAGGCCGTGATGGTCACGCTGCCGGCCTTATGCGCAGTCACAACACCGGACTCGTCAACCGTCGCAACGGAAGCGTCGCTCGTTGTCCACGTCAGCTTTACATCCGCGAAAACGGTCCGCGCGCTGAGAGAAATACTGTCGCCGACATAAATATCGGTGAGAGCCGAGCCGATGCGAACGGCAAAGCCCTCCGCACGGTCAAACTGGTACAGATTGGTCACCGGTTGGATATCCGTCCCGAAATTTCCAAGCTCCGTGGAAATCACGGTTTCGGGATCGATGGCATACAGCCGGGTGGTGTCGCCGGAATTCGCGACGGTCAACAGCAGATAACCGCTGCGTTCCTCGGCAAGAAGCGATGCAAAGGCCGGGCCGCCTGCAGTGCCGACACCGCTCAGATCAATGCTCGTTTCCCCGAGTTTTGCGATGGAGAAATCGTAACCGCTTGTATCGCCGAAAGATGCGCTCAGTGTAATCCGGTAAAGGATTCCCGATTCCGTCATCACATAGAAATGTTCACGGTCGATTACATGATTTGCACCTGTCCCGCTTACCGTCCTGCCGGAGCGATAGCGGTCGCTGCCCGCATAGGCTATGACAGCCATAGGATCCACGGAGAAATATGTCGCAAGATCCCAGTAAAGAAGATCATCCCGGTACGGGTCGATCAGTGCAAGGAACTGTCCGCCGTTGCAAACGCCGGCAATATAGCCGAAGGAATCGTTTGTGTCGCCGTAAAGTCTCGGCGCGGGTGCGGCATCGGACCAATACCATGTAGTGTTGAGCCTGCCAAGGCGGACGGTTTCCAGCGTATCCGGGTCGGTTTCATACAATCCGTCGCCGTCGATGCCGTAAAGCTTCCCGTTGAAAAGCACACCGCCGCTGTTCAGGCCGGTCGCGTTTCCTTCGGACACCCATTTTGAAGCCTCATTCGGGTCAAAGCGGATCCACGAGGCCCCCTGCTTTTCGTTGTATGCCAGTCCGCGCATGGGCTTTGCGTCCATCGTTTTGACCGTCACGGTGCAGCTTGCCGTCAGGTGCGGCTCCGCTGCCGTCGTAGCGGTAATCACGGCAGTACCGACGGAGCGTGCGGAAAGCTCGCCCTGTGCGTCAACCGCGACCACCGAGGAATCGCTGCTGGACCATGTGACCGAAGAGTTCTTCAGGTTCCACGGAAGCACCGTTGCGGACAGGCTTGTAACTGTACCGGGCAGGAGCGTCAGCTCCGTGCGGTTGAGCGAAATTGCAACGGCCTCCGTGGACGGCTCAAAACGCGTCTTGTCGGACGGCACAATGTAAAGGCCGGAGAGAATCACGCCCGTACGTCCGCCGCCCTGCCGGGTATTGTAGCTGCTCGGTGCAAAGGCGGATTTGCCCGTTGCAAGATCAAAGATGCGCAGACCGGGTGTGGCGCTGCCGTCCGCCCAATAGAGAAGGTCTTTGTCATGGTCCCATGCGAGGCTCTGACCGCCGAGACCGCCGTTACCGCCGGTGGCGACGTTAAAGGCCGGCGCAAGGGTAAGCGTACCGGCACTCATCTGCTCGGTCGTCCAGCGATAAAGGAAGCTGTTGGCACTTGCCGTTGTGTCGTTTGTTGAGTAGAAGTTCCCCTCATCATCGATCGAAAGCGTACGCAAACGGAGGTTGTTTGCCGCCTTTGTTTTCGGATTTGTGACAGTCAAAGTGCAGATAAGTGCAGTCTGTGCCGTCAGCAGATCGATGCTGTAGATCTTATTCCCGACGCCGATTCCGTAGAGCTTACCGTCGGAGGCGCTGTATGCCAGATCGGTGATCCCCAGCGACGGATCGGTCATGCCGACAAGATTGGTAAAGCCCCAATCGCCCTGATCGGCCGCCAGAAGCACACCCTCCTGCGTCAGCATAAACACTACGCCCCTGACATACTCGGCAGCGGTGATTGTCTCGTTAAATCGTGCGGTCAACGTCACACCGGAGTAATCCGATTCACTCTTATAGTGCAGCTCCTCCGGTGTAATACGGACCCAGCGCTTTCCGCCGCCGAGGCCGTTGCTCTGCGTAAAGCCGAATATACCACCGCTGAAGTCTTCGCTTTCGCCGCCGTATTCGACCGTATAATAGGTTTCATTGCCCGCATAATCCGCAACAAGGACAATGCAGGTTTGGCCGACGGCAATTCCTGTCAGATCGATCGCAGCAGTGGTAGTCTGCCCTGCCTGCGTCTGCTTCGGCATCGCCGTGGCCAGCACCTTCGTGCCGTTCTTGTCGAGCACCATAACGGAGGCAATGTACTGATTATCCCGTGCGGTAACGCGCAGCCCCTCGCTGAGCAGCTCACGGGAGATGCTGACGATCTCCGGCGCGGTATCGTCAATGGTATAGCTTGTCGAAAGGAAGGCGCCGTCACCGAGCTTATTCTCGCGGATCAGAGCACAAACCTCGTCGTTCGACAGGGTACCGTTTTGGCAGTAGTATTCCGGAATGGCAATCAAACCGACCGTCAGGCGGTCTCCCTCGGGCACTCCGAAGGTCGAAATGCGGCGGTTGATCAGCCACTGTGCCAGGCGATTCTGCCATGTACCGCCGTTGGTATAGTAGAATGCGCCTATGGTCTGTTCGGAGAGGCGGGACAGCTCGATCAATTCGCCGTCGCCGTTCATCGCATAGAACATCACCTGTCCGGCGTTCCGGATCAGCGTCGCGTCGTAGCGATAGAGCGTGGACTTGCTGCTGATGGCTTCGCGTCCGGCTGGGTACGTCTCCTCTCTGCCGTAGGGATTACCGATGGAGTAGAAGGCATCGGAGCTGCCGGGGAAGCGGATCACAGGCACATTCGTGCTCAAAACACCTGCATACGGAAGCGTCGTATCGCCGTAGAGGTAATCGGTGTATGTAATCCGTTCGAACATGGACGGTTCGCTCCAGTTGCCGTAGAAGCCCAGCACGGGGATGCTATGTGACGGAAGCTGCGCGCCCTCCTGCGAAACGACGGGATCTACGGAGACAAAGCCCTCCACATAGGCTCCGCAGCGATAATTCCGGTCAAGGAGTTCCCGCGCCGCATCGCTCAGGCGGATTGTAACGCTAACATGGGCGCTCTGCCCCGCAGCCACGGTAAAGCTGCCGCTCTTCAGACCATCAAGCAGGAGATAAGCGTCGTAGCTGTCAATTTTACCGTCGCCGTTCAGATCTGCACGCGCATCGATCGCGCTGCGGCATCCGGCGGCGTATTCCAGGATAATTTGCGCATCGTCGGCATCGGTATCACCGTCACCGTCAAGATCGCAGAGGTAGAGCGATTCGGGCTTCAGCTCTCTGCCGTCAACCGTATAGGTCACATTGGCGGCAAGCGCTGCCGTAGTGGTATCCAGCCGCAAACCGCCTTCACTCTCAACAATCGCCTGCGTAAACAGAGATGTCGCAAGTGTATAGCTTGCCGAGCCGTTCAGACCGTTGACCGTAAAGCCGAAGCTGTACTCCCCGGCTTTGAGCGGATCGTCGCCAAGCTCCGCTTTAATCTTTCCGTCCGCCGCGGATTGCGTCGCGTTGTCATCCATCAGCAAGTAGCTTCCGGCGGCAAGCGCCGCATCGATTCGTGCGAGACCGGCGCCCTGCTGCAGCACGGAATAGTAGCAGTTGCCGTCGTAATTGAACAGCGGACGTGCCGTAGACATCAGCAGGCTTTGCGCAAGCACACGCAGTGAAACACCGGCCGCTTCCGCAAGCCCGTTTTCGCGGAGATACTGCATCAAAAGTGCGGTCAGACCGGCAATCTGCGGCGCAGCCATGGACGTACCGCTCATGGTCATGTATTCCGTCCCGCCGGGCACGCTGCCGTTGACAGAGTAGATATTGCCGCCGGGGGCGGTGATCTCAGGCTTGAGCAGCAGCGAGCCGGGGACGCCCCATGCGCTGAAGCTGCTCATTTTGTCATAGCTTTCCGTCAGGACGGGCCATTGTCCCTCCGGGATTTCCAGGGTGCCCAAATAGCACAGCGGCTCTCCCTGTTCATCCGTAACAAGTCGGGCATTGGCCTTCAGCGTCTGTCCGGCACGCTGTATTACGGAAGCCGCAGGTGCGGTTCCGGTATAGCCTTCCATACGCATCCGAAGGATGCCGGGCTCGTTGTTGCAGACGATCAAAGCAATGGCGCCGTTGTCCATTGCCGCAGCGGCCTTCTCTCCGAACGAAATCGCACCGCGAGAGCATACGGCAATTCGCCCCTTCAGGAAGCCCTTGATACGGGCAAACTCCTCGGCGGTTCCTACGCCGTCCAGCAGGACAAATTCCTGCGTTCCCGCGAGCGTTTGCAGCGGATTGTTCTGGCCGTTGATTCCGTCGAGATAGAGGAAGTCCTCACCGTTGATACGAATCACTTCCGTCGTCAAACCGCGGTTGTCAACGGAGGCAACGGTCAGGCCGTTCCGATAGCTGCCGGGCGCGCCGTCGGTCTGGAAGTTCACGTCATCGGCATACAGTCCGCCGCCGTTATATGCGTAGTCGGCCCACGCCCCGGAGTTGCCGGCGGAGAAAGTCACAACGGTGTCACTCCCTGTGAGCGTATCCATAATGCTCTGATACAGTCCGGCGTCGCTGAAGCCCGGATTGCGCGTACCAAGCGAGAGGTTTACACTGTCACAGCCGAGGACAATGGCATCCTCAATGGCCGCCATGTAGTCCGACGCATAAGCGCCGCCCTTTTTGCCGAACACCTTGAAAACGAGTAGCTGCGCATCCGGTGCAACTCCCTGCATTTTCACGGTTTGAAGCGCCTCGGTATAACCGCCCTTTCCATCGGGAACAAACCGGTTCGCGGCGGAAATGCCGGCAACATGCGAACCGTGCTCACCCATCCGGTCGTTGTCGTGTGTTACATCATAATCGCCGTCAACATAGTTGTACGCAAACGGAGTCTTGTCATTCAGTCGCAGCGTCTCGGCATCGACTCCCTTGATATTGAGCTGATCGAGTTTTCCGGCAATTTCATCGACGGACAACATATGTAATGAGCGCAGATAATCCTCCGTCGTCATTCCCTTTTCCTTTGCAAGAGCGGCAAGGGAATACAGGAAAGCGCCGTTGTCAAAGGATTGATGGTCGGTATCCAGGCCGGTATCGATAATGGCGATACGACTGCCCGCACCGGTGTATCCGACAGCCCAGGCAAGATCCGAACCGGTCTGCCCCGCGGAGGTCGCCATATTTGGTTCGGCCGTGTCCGCCTGTGCTTCTGCGGGCTCGTAAACCGGCTCCAGCACAACCTTATCCACCTGCTCCAGAGCGGAAATGGTCTCTATGCTTCCGTAACGGACTTCGGCAGAGAGCAGGTTGGCTGCAAGCGTCAGGTTCCAGACAACATCAAGCGATTCGCCCGTGGCGCGGCCGATAGCAACCGCCGCCCGCTCCTGATCTTCCTTCAGCCGATCACGATAGGCTGTCGCCTCGGCATTTTCGGAAATGCCGAGCGTGGAGAATCCCGCCGCCAACACGGACGGTGCCTTCAGGACAATCGATACGCGGACACGATCATCCGGTGCATAGTCCGGCAAGCTCTCCTCCTCGGCCGCACCGCGATAAAGCAGTGACTGCGAGAGCCTGTCAATTCGGGAAAAGGACAGCCCGCTGCCTGAGACGGCGTAAGCCGGCTGAACCAATCCCACCAGAAGCAGAAGACTCAGTAAAATCGGCAGTAAACGCCCCTGAATCAGCTTTTTCATGGGTTTATTCCTCCTTTCAGAATGCAGCGCCGGATGCGTCTCCGCGGTTTCGCAATAGAATGTACGCATTTTTGCGTCTGCCTATGGTCGAATTATATCCTTTTGTACGCATTCTGTCAACAGCTTTTCGCAGGAAAATAAAAAAATCTCCCGCAAACCTGCGGGAGATTTCCCTGAAATCAATCTTACTGTTCATCATCTCCGGCAAATGCCAGGAGATGCCGGGCCAGCGTGCGAAGCATGAGCCGGTTCGCACGATATTTGATCCGTCCGCCATGATTCTCCGTAATCAGCAGACGCGCCTCCACCATATTGCGTACATCGCGCGTGGCGGCGCCGAGATGCAGCTCAAGCTGTTTTGCCATTTCACGAGAGGACATGGGAGTGTCCATTACGGCCTGAAGCATACGCACGCGCGCGGGATTGCCGAGCATCCGCATCATTGTCTGATCGTTTTCCGTAATTCCGTCCTGCACGGTATGACGGATCGGAATGCCGACGCCGAGGTGCCCGCAAAAAATATGCTCCTCATCCCGTCCCTGACAGGGGCCGGAAAGCGGGTCGATATATCGCAGGCAAAACTCACAGCGCTCTACGGTTTCCGTAACATACAGTATGCGTTTGCTTAAAAGCTCCAGGCCTTTTTCGGCGAAAAGCGCTTCCCATTGTCTCGCCAGCTCGTGCGAGCGCTCGGCCCATGGCGCAAGAAGCGGCGCAAGCCGTTCCGCAACCGGCTGTACCAGTGCACAAAGACGATCGCAGTAGGCGTCGAAGGCACAGAGCGCCTCCAGAAGGCGCATACGATATGTCGGACTGACAGGCAGCCGTTCCAACGCCTGCGCCATGGGAATAAAGCGATCCGGCGCCGGATCGGCGAATTCCAGCGTAAAGTCGTTCAGATCGGTCGGAAGATAGTTCTCTGCGCGGAGCTTCGCCCATTCACGACGAATGACCTCCAGCGATTTCTCCGGCGATGTGCAGGAATAATCCTGAAAGCTGTAGCCGATGTTTCTGGCAATACAGGTGCAGCCCGGCGGGTCGCGGTCAAGCGCCTCCCTGGCAAAAAAGAATTGCAGCTCCGGGTTTTCGGGCGAGAGTCCCTCGCAGGCCGTATCCAGCATGGTTTGCATGGCCTCCGCCGGAATGCACCAGCGTCCCGCTGCGGTCAATTCCTGCGCGGATGCATGATTTGTGAAACCAAACAACAATTCTATCGTCTCAAGGAGCAGACAAGGCTCCGATGTGATATGGATCTGCATAAGTTGTCTCCCTTGTTACATACCGTACTCTGAATTGTTTACAGAATACCATACCGGAGCATAAATTTCAAGTCCGGTTCTTGGCGAATGCCGCAAAAATTTACAGATCTGTTGTTGTTATCGGACAGATTTTGTGGTATCATACGCCGTGTGATTTTGCAAAGGAGGAGCTTCCGAATGGCAAAAGCCAAGCCGCGCAAGCCGCATCGCGCGCTGCGCACCGTCGCAATCATTCTCTCCGTACTCCTCGTACTGGAGGCAGCCTATTGTTTTCTTGTTTTTACGGATATTCCCGCGATCAAAAATCTCCGTGAGGCATATATCGAAACTGCGCTTGCAACCATGAGTCACCATTGGATGGCGACCTATTTTCTTCCGAACTATCAGATACGGAACGTTGCACAGCGCATGGAAATTGCCCGCATCAATCAGGGAGACACGATCAGCGACCGCGACCCGACCGCCCCTCCTGCCACAGACTCGAATGGCGAGCCGATACCGACCGAACCGGTCTTCCCCACCATTGATCCCTCGCTGCCCGAGGCCGATCGGTTTTATGCGCTGTTCTGGGAGCTGGACCGCAGTTCCTTTGCCGCTTATGTGCAGCAGCATCCCGAAGCTCTGAGCAACGGCTGGGATAACATTTATATCAACGAAGCCGGTCTGGATGACGAAGGCACGGAGATTTACACGACGATGGGTGAGCAGGTGCTCGCCATCGACGCGAAAAACGGCATACTGCTCCTGCGGGTCACCGGTACGGGCTATCGCGGCGTTCTTGCGGTTGCCAAGGACCCCTCTCAGCTCCGCTGTGTTGCGGCCGGTTCCATCGGCTCTTACGGGCAGAAGCTCGGGACCATCGTCAAGCACGGAAACGGAATTCTCGGCATCACCGGCAGCGGCTTTATTGACGAGGGCGGCATGGGCAACGGCGGTACGATCGCCGGATATACCATGTGTGAGGGTGTGTCTTACGGAACACATTATACCGCCTACGGCTATAAGCGCATCGAGCTGACACGAGACAATCACCTGTATATCGCCAATGCCAATACACCCGTCGCCGACGATGTAACGGATGCGGTGGAGTTCTGGCCTGCAATCATCGTTGACGGCAAGCTGGCAACCTCCTCCTTCGACGGTTGGAACGGCATCCAGCCCCGCGCCTGCATCGGTCAGTCCGCAAACGGCGAAATTCTGATGCTCATCGTCGAGGGACGGCAGGTTCAGTCGGTAGGCATCACCATTGAGAACTGCGCCTATATTCTCCAGCGCCACAATGCCTACAACGCAATGAACCTCGACGGCGGAACAAGCGCCGTTATGTGGTTCGACGGCGAGTATGTCACGCAGTGCTCCAACGGCGACTCGCGCTATCTGCCGAATGCATGGGTCTACGGCTACGACGAGTGACAATCATACGGTTTTGGGGACGGAAACTGATTCCGTCCCCTTTTTTCACAGATTTGTCAAACCTTACGGATTGACATTTTGACGAATCCTTTGTATAATATCAATGAAATTTCCGGTAGGCGTTTGATGATTACGCCGAAATTTTGGCGGAAACGATAAAAATGCGCCGTCTCGGCGCAAGGAAAGGACTTTTTGCAATGATCTATACGACCGAAGTTCAGCATATGTGCCCGGTTGCAAAGGGTGCATACCACGGCCCCGCTCCCATTCCCGAAGAGGGCAAGTGGGTACAGGCCAAGCAGATCACCGACATTTCCGGCTTCACGCACGGCGTCGGCTGGTGCGCACCGCAGCAGGGCGCCTGCAAGCTGACACTGAATGTCAAAAACGGTGTCATCGAAGAAGCATTGGTGGAAACCATCGGCTGCTCCGGCATGACGCACTCCGCCGCTATGGCCTCCGAAATTCTGATCGGCAAGACCATCCTCGAAGCGCTGAATACCGACCTTGTCTGCGACGCGATCAACACCGCCATGCGCGAGCTCTTTCTGCAAATCGTCTACGGCCGCACGCAGTCTGCTTTCTCCGAGGGCGGCCTGTCCGTCGGCGCATCGATGGAGGATCTCGGCAAGGGTCTGCGTAGCCAGGTGGGCACCATGTTCGCCACCCGCGAGAAGGGTCCGCGTTATATGGAAATGGCCGAAGGCTACGTCACCCGCCTCGCGCTCAACGCGCAGGACGAGATCATCGGCTATGAGTTCGTCAACCTCGGCAAGATGATGGACGCCGTAAAGAAGGGCGTCGATGCAAATGAGGCGATGGAAAAGGCAAAGGGTCACTACGGCCAGTGGGACAACGCTGCCAAGTACATCGACCCGCGTCAGGAATAAGAGGAGGACGACATCATGGCTCTGTTTGAAAGCTACGAAAGAAGAATCGACAAGATCAACGGCGTTTTGGCACAGTATGGTATCGGCTCCGTCGAGGAGTGCCGCGAGCTGTGCAAGGCCAAGGGCTTTGACCCCTATGAGATCGTCAAGAACATCCAGCCTATCTGCTTTGAAAACGCCTGCTGGGCTTATACCGTCGGTGCCGCCATTGCGTTAAAGGCCAATGTAAAAAACGCCGCTGAAGCTGCCCGCAAAATCGGTGAAGGCTTACAGTCTTTCTGCATCGACGGTTCCGTTGCCGAAGACCGTAAGGTCGGACTCGGGCACGGCAATCTGGGCGCCATGCTGCTCAGCGAGGATTCCAAGTGCTTTGCGTTCCTCGCCGGTCACGAGTCCTTTGCCGCCGCCGAAGGCGCCATCGGCATCGTTCGTAACGCCAACAAGGCCCGCAAGGAGCCGCTTCGCGTCATTCTGAATGGCCTCGGCAAGGATGCCGCCCAGATCATCAGCCGCATCAACGGTTTCACCTATGTGCAGACGCAGTTTGATTACTATACCGGCAAGCTCAATATCGTTCGTGAGATTCGCTACTCCGAAGGCGAGCGCGCCAATGTCCGCTGCTACGGTGCAGACGACGTGCGCGAGGGCGTTGCCATCATGCATTTTGAAGGCGTCGATGTTTCCATCACCGGCAACTCTACAAACCCCACCCGCTTCCAGCATCCCGTTGCAGGCACCTACAAGAAGGAATGCATCGAGCAGGGCAAGAAATACTTCTCCGTCGCCTCCGGCGGCGGCACGGGCCGCACGCTGCATCCCGACAATATGGCCGCCGGTCCCGCCAGCTACGGTATGACCGATACGATGGGTCGTATGCACTCCGACGCACAGTTCGCCGGCTCCTCTTCCGTCCCCGCGCATGTGGAGATGATGGGCTTCCTGGGAATGGGTAACAATCCCATGGTCGGCGCTACCGTTGCCGTCGCGGTTGCAGTCGAAGAGGCGCTCAAGAAGTAACTTGTTTCTTTTCCCCTCCCATGGG
>CAKUDE010000037.1 GCA_934645175.1 uncultured Oscillospiraceae bacterium | reverse complement strand
GGCGACCCGGAGCACTGGTGGCCGAAATTCAACCTGAGCATGGACAAATTCCGGGCGCGTGTGCAGGAAATCCTGACGGAGGATGAGAAAGCCGACGACGGAAACAAGTCCGTTTTCGACCTTTCCGGGACGGGAAATACGCACAGCGCATGGTTTGACAGGGAAATCGCCTGGGCTGTCGAAAACGGCCTGTTCAAAGGCGACGGCGAGGGCAATTTCGGCTGGCAGAAAGCCATGACGAGAGAGCAGTTTGCCGCCGTGCTGTATCGGTTTGCACAGCTTACCGGTGGGCAGTAACGGGAATATTGACATCACGGAAAAGGGGAAGGTCGAATGACCTTCCCCGGATTTTTGCGTGTGTAATAGAGGATTACTCCTCGTCGTCCTTCTTGGCATCCTCGATGATCTTCGCCTGATTCATCTGCGGGACCTCTTCGTAGCGGACGAACTTGAGCGTGTAGGCGCCGCGGCCCTGCGTCATGGAACGCAGATCAATGGCGTAGGAGCTCATTTCGCCGATCGGGACCTCTGCATCCACAACCTGCCAGCCGCGGTTCTCGGCGTCGGGGTTCATACCCATCACGCGGCCGCGGCGCTTATTCAGATCGCCGATGACATCGCCCATGTTGGAATCGGGGATAAAGACCTTCAGCTCGCCAATCGGCTCAAGCAGAGTCGGATTGGCGGTGGGCAGACCGTCCTTATAAGCGATGGCGGCGGCGGTCTGGAAAGCCATATCGGAGGAGTCGACCGGGTGAGATGAGCCGAAGTACAGAACGGACTTCAGGAACACGACCGGATAACCGGCCAGAACGCCCTTGCCGACACAGTTGCGCAGACCCTTTTCGACGGAGGGAATGAAGTTCTTCGGCACGCAGCCGCCGACGGTCTCGTCGGCAAAAATCATTTCCTCGGACTCGGTCTGCGGCTCGAAACGGATGTAAACATCGCCAAACTGGCCGTGACCGCCGGACTGCTTCTTGTGACGGCCGTGGATCTCGACCTTTTTCTTAATGGTCTCGCGGTAGGCAATCTTCGCCGGACGCAGCTCGGCCTCGACCTTATATTTGCTCAGCAGCTTGGAGATGATGACGCTCAGGTGAATGTCGCACACACCGGCGATGATCATTTCCTTGGTCTCCGGATCGTTGCCGAAGGTGAAGGAGGCATCTTCCTCGTTCAGCTTGGTCAGACCGGAAGCGACCTTGTCTTCCTGTCCCTTCGTCTTGGCGTAGATGGCCATACGGTAGCAGGGCTCTGCATACTGCATCGGCAGGAAGGTGGGAACCTTGCCGGCAAGGCCGAGGCTGTCGCCGGTGCGGACGGAAGCAAGCTTCGTAAAGACGCCGATGTCGCCGAAGCAGACCTTGGAGGTCTTGGCATTGTCTTTGCCCTTCGGGAAGAAGGTGTTGCCGAGCTTTTCGGTATCGCCGGTACGGGCGTTGACAAGGCTCAGAGTATCTTCGATGTCGCCGGAGACGACCTTGAAGTAGGAGTTTTTGCCGTATTGGTCGGCGACGGTATTGAACACATAGGCTACGGGGCTGCCGTTCGGGTCGCACCGGAACTCGCTGCGGTTGCCGTCCTCGTCGACGGCGGTCATCGGCTTGCTCTCCAGCGGAGAGGGAGCAAATCTGATGATGTTCTCCATCAGACGGGTGGTGCCCAGGCCGTTCATGGCGCAGCCGCAGAACACGGGGGTAATGGCGCGCTGACGGATGCCGTCGCGGATGCCCTTGAGCAGCTCCTCGGCGGTGAAGGGCTCTTCCATGAAGAACTTTTCCATCAAAGCCTCATCGGTCTCGGCGACCTGCTCGTTCAGCTCGGCCATGTATTCTTCGATACGATCTTCGGCGTCGGCGGGCAGGGGAATCTCCTTGCCGTTGGCATCGTAGGCCTTCTTCTCGATCAGATCGACCACACCGACAGCCTGCTCACCGTTGAGGATCGGGAAGGTGAAGGGGATGGCGGAGGCGCCGAAGGCCTCGCGCACGGAGTCGAAGGTGTTAAAGAAATTGGCGTGCTCTTCGTCGAGCTTGGAGATGTAGAACATCGCGGGCAGACCGGCATCGGCCAGAGACTTCCAGCCCTTCTCGGTGCCAACGGCGATGCCGGACTTGGCGGACAGCAGAATCAGACCGGCGTCTGCAACACGCAGAGACTGCACGATCTCACCGGCAAAGTCAAAATAGCCGGGGTTATCCAGAACGTTGAGCTTGCAGCCGCCGTATTCCACGGGAATAACGGAGGTCTTGATGGAATACTGCCGCTTCTTTTCTTCATCGTCAAAATCGGAGACGGTGGTGCCGTCTGCACGCTTACCAAGACGGGTAATGGCCTTAGTGGTAAAAAGCATACTCTCGCACAGGGCGGACTTGCCGTCGCCGCCGTGGCCGAGCAAAGCAATGTTGCGGATATCCTTTGCAGTGAACATAGATTGATACTTCTCCTTTCTGTGCAGCCGGGGATCAGACTGCTGGCAGCATACCGTTTGTTGCCACAATTAGTACCATTATACACGATATGGCGGAGGAATGCAATCATAATCTGAAAAAAACTTGTAGGAGCTTGAAAAGCCGTATGCACTGCGGCGTTCTTTTCGTATCAGTCCTTATATCGGTAAAAGCCTTCTCCCGCGGAGGCGCCGAGCTTTCCGGCATCGATGTATTGACGGAGCATTTTATCCATTTCGCGGAAATGGTACGGCGCAAGGAATCGAGGGAGCTTCACATACTGCCTGACAATGTTATGCGCTGTAGTCAGACCAACCGTGTCCAGAATGCGGAACGGTCCCTTGGGCGCACCGGTTCCACGGGTCCAGGCCAAATCGATACTCTGCGGATCGGAAACCCCGCATACATACAGGTCCATTGCGGCGAAGAGCATCGGCACGAGCATGGAATTGAGCAGATAACCGGATTTTTCCTTGTGCACGGGCAGCGGTATCATGCGGATCTTCTCTGCGAAATCCATTACCGCATGGAATGCGGTCTGAGAGGTTTTGGCCTGCACCATGACCTCGGCTGTGTTGTTTTTCCAAATGGAATTTGCAAAATGCAATGCCAGATATCGATCCGGACGACCGGTATCCTTGGCAAATTCGGAGGGGAGCAGTGTTGACGAATTGGTCACAAGAATCGTTTTTTCCGGGAGCAGCGGTGCAAGCATCCGGTAAAAGGCAACCTTGTCCTTTGCGTTTTCCGCCATTGACTCTATGACCAGGTCGGCATCGGCAACCGCCTTTGCGGCATTCAGCTCCAGCCGGATTGAAGCGTATGCCGCTTCCGCGCGGGCTTTGCACCGTACGGGATCAAAGCCTTCATAGTCGGAGATACCGAGCGCCCAGTCTTGCAGGGTATTACCCTCCGCCGCAGCCGCCATGGCGTCAATCGTTTCCAGATATGTCTTTCTGAGCTGCTCGAGTTTCGGCTTGGTTCTGCCGATACTTCCCTCGCTGCGCAGCCAAATTGTCACGTCAAAACCGCAATAAGCCGCCTGAAACGCGATCTGGCTGCCCAAAACGCCGCCGCCCGCTACCACAATGTTTTTCATGTTTCATCAGATCCTTTCGAACAAATAATATCGCTATACTCTTATCGATATAATTATACCTGATATTTATGAAAATACAAATTGATTTTCAGACGGGAATTCATAGACAATCTCTATGAATTATGGTAAAATAGGTAAAAAGGGGGCGACAGAAAATGAATTTGCTGCATCTGCGGTATTTTGCTGAGCTGGCACGACAGGAGCATTATACGCGTGCCGCGCGGATATTGTGTATTACGCAGCCGACTCTGAGCTATGCGATCCATCTGTTGGAGCAGGAGCTTGGAGTACAGCTTTTTGAAAAGCAAGGGCGAAATATCCGCTTGACGCGCTGTGGTGAAATGTTTTATAAGTCGGTTCGGCAATCGTTGGACGAGCTGGACGTCGGCGTGGATTCGCTGCGGCGTATGCGTCAGGGCGGGGGAGAGATTCGATTGGGTTTCGTGCGTCCGCTCGGCGTTTCGTTTGTTCCTGAGCTGGCGGCACGCTTCCTCAAGGAGAACCCGGGTAAGGATATCCGCTTTTCCTTCCACTCCGGCATTACGGGAACGCTTTTGGAGGAGCTTTCCGAACGAAAGCTTGACCTCGTTTTTTCCTCACGCCCGCCGGAAAAATTCGGCTTTGCGACGGTTCCGGTTTATCGACAGGAGCTGGTTCTGATTGTTCCGAAGGATCATCCGCTTGCGGATGGGCGGTGCGTGGATCTTGCAGACACAGCGCCCTATCCGCAGGTCTGCTTTGCACGGGGGTCGGGGCTTCGGGAGGTGGTTTCGGAGCTGTATGCGTCGATCGGTGTGCAGCAAAAGGTAGCTTGCGAGACGGAGGAGGATCAGGTGGTCGCAGGCCTGGTTGCAAAGGGCTTCGGGATTGCGGTCGTTCCCTATATGGAGCTTTTGCTGCGGCTGGGCGTGAAGATTCTGCCCATTACCAATCCCCCGTGGGAGCGGAAGTTTTACCTTGTCAGCGATGCGGAATCGCTTCAACTGCCGGCAGTGCGGAGCTTTCGCAGGTTTGTTGCGGAGTGTGCCGCGTGTGACGAAATACCGCAGACCGGAGGTTGTCCGTGACCCGGATATTTTACAAAAAAAGCACCGCAACCCGTCCTTGCGACGGGTTGCGGTGCGATGTGTGAAATCAGCTCAGCCGGATTCCCGGCTCCATACCTGCGGGGGTGCGCCATTCGATGCCGTGTTCCTTCAAAAATTGCCGCTTGAGCTTCCAGCGCTCAAATGGAAACAGCGTCTTACTGCCGTATTCGTCCACGAGACGATCCACTTCGTCGATGACGGCGCGATATTCGGGCGTCAGCTCCACCGGATCGTGGCGCAGATCAATCGCATTTAGTGCGGCTGTCTCCTCCTCTGCGATGGTTTCCGGCGGCAGGAAGGCTTCTGCGAGCGCGTGCAGATCTTCGCAGCGATCCGCGCGGTGATAGTTGCGCGCGCGCAGCGCCAAATAGTAGTCCTCCTCCAATGGCGCGCCGTCCGGAGTGCGGCGGCCGTAAAGCTCCAGCAGGCGGCGATACCATTCGTTGCATTCGGCGATACGCCAGAGCGCCTCATAGTTTCGCGCCAGATAGCGGACGATCTGAATGCTCAGCTCGAGCGCCTCGTCATCCGGTTCGGCCGGGACATAGTCGGCAAGCGCACGGAGCGCGGGCACATCGTGATATGTCGGCGCGGCGTTTGCGTGCGGCTTGCGGGATTCGATTTCGTTCATCAGTGCTGTGATCCGAACGATCTGTGCTTGCGTGTAACCCATTTGCTTACCTCCTGAATGTCATTAGAATTGTTTTATTTCTGATTATATCATAATGCATCGGCATTTGCAAGCAAAAATTGTCGAGTAAATATTAAAAAGCGGAGCAGGGGTCATCCTGCTCCGCTTTTTGCAGTGTTATGCACATCCGACGGTGAGCAAAATATTGGCAAATGTACGTTTTTCTCCGGTAGAAACGGCGAAAACAATGGCGTCGGGCGCCATACAAGCATCGTAGAATTCGTAACGTCCCAGTCCGTCGAGTGCGAGTCCCGGCAGTTCCTTGCGGAATTCCGCAAAGATCTCCGGTTCACTGCCGTCCTCAGGCAGCATAACCTCGGCTTTTTCAAAGGCGCATACGCTGTGCAGCGCGTGCAGGACTTCGGTCACAGTCGGTGTGCCGGGGCAAAGCCCGAGATAGATTTTTTTTGCATTGCCGGTCTTTTCGGCAAGGGGATAGTTACCGTCTGCGATGAGCAGCTTGCTGCCATGACCGCAGAGCGAGAGCTGATGGATCAGCTCGGGGTGAATGAGCTTTCCCGTCAGCATATTTAGCCTCCCGTCTGTTCGTCGGCGCGGAGCTGACCGAGCTTTCCACCCGGATGCCACTTGACGTACTGTTGCGGCGTGACGTTTGCCTGCGCCTGTAAAATCACGCTCAGCGCCTGAAGCACCAGCGTTTCGGCAAGGATGGACATCCTCGGCGCGCGGTTAAGCGGGCCGCCCTCGGCGGAAACGCCCGCGAAAATATGTACCGCACTTTCGTGCGCGAGCCAAGAATCATTATTGCCGGTTACGCCGATGACGGCGCAGCCGTTGTTTTTTACGGCCAGGACGGTAGAACGCATTTCGGCAGTTTCGCCACTGTTGGAGATGAAGATCACTACATCGCCCGGAACGAGCTGACCGCAGGAGCCGTGGACGGCTTCGGTGCCGTGCAGGAAATAGCAGGGCGTACCGGTTGAGGACAGCAGCGAGGCCATATAGCCGGCCAGATGTGCAGGCTTGCCGATTCCGGAGATATGCAGACGATTTCCGCGCGACTTGGCCTCCAGAATGAGGCTTGCCGCGGCATCGAGCTGCGCGGTGTCGAGGGCGTCGAGAAACTGTGTCACGCCGGTTTTGGCGGTGGCGACAAAGGTTTCCAACGCGTGTTGTTCGGTTTGATTCATAATGAAGCCTCCTGTTTCAGAAGCGAAGTGTCCGGGATTGCCGCGCCGCGGTCGCGCATCAGCGTCTCTACGGCTTCGAGCTTCGGCAGAGAGGGCATGGCGCCCATAGCCGAAACGGTCAGTGCGGCGGTATGGTTGGCAAAGCGCAGCGCATCCTCCGGCACCCAGCCGCAGGCGGTACCGACGCAGAAGGCGGCGACGAAGGAGTCGCCTGCGGCGGTAGGATCCACGGCCGTGATGCCCGTACAGCACGGGCTGTGAACAAGCTGCGTACCGGTGCAAAGCGCGGCGCCGTCATCACCGAGTGTAATCAGAACGTTTTTTACGCCTTTTTCCATCAATGCCGCTGCGGCGGCGCGTACGTCGCCGTGGTCAAGCCCGTTCTCACCGCGGCGGATGGGAACACCGCACAGGTCCTGCGCCTCGTGTTCATTCGGTGAGAGGTAGCTCAGGTACGCCAAAAGCCGTTCGGGCAGGGGAGCGCTGGGGGCGGGGTTGAGCATGACCGGTACGCCTGCGTCGTGCGCATACTGCGCCACGGCGATATTGACCTCCATCGGAATTTCAAGCTGAAGAATTACGAGGTCATACTGCGAGATTTCGTCCTTCAGGAAGGCGACTTCATCGGGAGTGATGGTCATATTCGCCCCGGGGATTACAAGGATGCGGTTTTGTGTGGACTCACCGGGGCGAGTTTCCAGAATGATCACGGCGCAGCCGGAAGCCGCTTCGGAGTCATACAGAACGTGAGAGGTGTCGATTCCGGCCTCGCGGCAGACGCGGAGCATCTCCTCGCCGTTGGCGTCATGACCGAGCTTGCCGACCATAGTCACCTGCGCGCCGAGACGCGCGGCCTGAACGGCTTGATTTGCGCCCTTTCCGCCGGGGGCTTTTCGGAAGGACTGCCCCAGTACCGTTTGCCCCTGCCTGGGGAATACGGCGGTTGTGGCAATCTGATCCATCACAAAGCTGCCGACGATCAGGATTCTCGGTTTGCGATTCATTTCTCTGCCTCCTTGGGGAAAATCTGCCGCAGGAGCGCGGCGCCCTGCTGCATGAAGTTGTACTCATTGCCGGTAGACAGGAAGCGGACGCCGCGCGCCTTCCAGTCGAGCAAGGTCTGCGCCGGTGCAAGGCCGAGCGAAACGCCTGCGGGAATGCCACGTTCGCGGCACTTTTCCAGCACAAGATCGATCATGCCGCGCAGCTCGGCATCATCCAGTGCACCGAGCCTGCCGAGAGAGCCGGACAAATCGCACGGGCCGAACACAACGGCGTCGAAGCCTTCGGTATCCAGAATGGCGTCGATGTTTTCCACGGCGCGGCGGTGTTCGATCTGCAGAACGATGACCGGCGGCTGCCGCACGGCAAACTCCGTGCAGCCGACAAGTCCGTAGTCCGACGCACGCAGCGGACCGTAGCCGCGCGTGCCCGCAGGTGGGTAACGGCAGGCAGCCACGGCGCGGCGTGCCTCCTCGGCGGAGCAGATCATGGGGATGATAATCCCGTCAGGCCCCTGCTCCAGCACGCGCTTGGCCAAAATGTCGTCGTTCCAGGGGATGCGGACGATGGCGGCGGTATTCGCTGCCCGGGCGGCGATCAGATGCCGCTGCAAAACGGCATAGTCGATAGCGGTATGCTCGGTGTCGATCCAGAGGTAGTCAAAGCCGCACAGCCCGGCAGCCTCGGTCAGAGAGCTGTCGCAGGCGCAGATGTGCGTACCGAGCAGGAAACGTCCGGAGGCGAGCAGCTCGCGAAAACGGTTTTTCATGGCGCCGCCTCACTTCATACAATAGGGGGTTGCAATCAGTTGTTCGACGACCTGCCTTGCTTCCCGTGTGAGCGGAGCAAAGGGCTTGCGGCACGCACCGCAGTCCACTCCGCGCAAAGTGCAGCCGTATTTCGTGGCCGGGAAGATGCTTGCGCCGACCAGCGCCTCAACACGGTCGTTGAGCTGACGCTGCAAATCGCGGGCATCCGCCATGCGCCGCTCGGCGTAGGCTTTGCGGATGGCAACGAACAGCGGGGCAAAGAGGTTTGCTGTGGTGCTGACCGTTGCGTTGGCGCCGACGCTGAGCGCGGCGAGGTACTGTTCGTCGAAGCCGTTGATGATGAGCTTGTCCGGGTAAGCTGTGGCCATCCGTTCCAGACTGTAGAGATTGGTCGAGGTATGCTTGATGCCGACGATGTTCGGATTGTCGAGCAGTCGGGAAGCGTTCTGCTTGCTGAACTCGATGCCGGTGAACTGCGGAATGTTGTAGAGAATCACGGGCATATCCGGCACGGCGGCGATGGTGTCCTCATAGTAGCCGCAGATCTCGTCCATGGTAAATTTGTAGTAATAGGGCGGGATCATGGAAATGGCGGCGCAGCCGGCGGCTTCGGCGTGCTTTGCAAGCTCAATGACATCGGCGGTACGGATTGTGCCGATGTGCGCAATGACGGGCACCTGTCCCGCGACTTCGTCGAGCACGGTCTCAACAATGCGCTTTCGCTCGGCAATTGTCAGCAGAAGGCCTTCGCCGGAGGAGCCGCAGCAATAGAAGCCCTCTACGCCGTCGGAGAGCTGCATTTTTACCAGCCGCCGCAGAGCGTCGTAGTTGACGCTCTCATCGGCGCTGGTCGGAAGGATCAGTGCGGAATAGATCCGCTTCAGATGGTCGATTACCATGCCGTCCACCCGCCGTCAACGACGAGGTTGGAGCCGGTCATGAAGGACGATGCCTGCGAGGCCAGGAAGATCAGCGAGCCGTTGTATTCGTTTTCCTGCGACATTCTGCCCATCGGCATCCGTTCGGTAAAATTCTTGATGAAGGTTTCGTCCTGTGTGTTGCGCCAGACGCCTGCGGGCGTCAGGGTGTTGACGCGGATGCCGCTCTTGCCCCAATAGGTGGCGAGGTAGCGGGTCAGGTTATAGACGCCGGACTTTGCGGCGGAATAAGCGACGGGCTTGATGAAGGGCACGCCGGTGCGTTCCTTTTTATAGGCGTAGATGTCCTGAATGGGGGAGACCATGCCGTAAATGGAACCGATGTTGATGATGGAGCCGCCCTTATGCGCGGCGACCATACGGGCGCCGACCGCCTGGCAGCACAGGAAGGTACCGACGAGGTTGACGTCTACGACTTCGCGGAAAACCTCCTCCGGGAAGTTCTCAAAGGGGCCGGAAACCTCGGGGGGTGCGCTGGGCTGGGTATCGATACCGGCGTTGTTCACCAGAACGTCCGGTGCGTCGCCCCAGAGCTCCTGCATCTGGTCAAGCGCTGCGTTGATGGTTTCCTTTTTATTGATGTCCACGGCATAGACACGCAGACGGTCGTAGTCATACTCTGCAGCGGGGAAGGTTTTTTCCACACGCTCCGGGGTGACGTGAGAGGTGAACACGGCGACCTTTGCTTCGCGCTTATAAAGCTCCTGAACAAAGTTCTTGCCGATCTGTCCCATACCGCCGGTAACGATACAGATCTTGTCCTTTACGCTGAACAGGGGATCATTCATTTGGATTTCCTCCTTAAAAGATTATGTATTTCGATTTTATTATTTTTTATTATTTCAGATGCTCGAAAGCCTTTTCGATGCTGCGCTTTTCCTCTTCGGAGAGATGGACGATGGGGCTGCGGCAGAAGCCGGGGTCGCGCCCCATGACGCTCAGCGCGTACTTCAGACGGATGGGGAACTGGTTGCCTGCAATGCACTGCCAGGCAAAATACAGCTTGTCCTGAATGGCGCGCGCCGCGGCATGATCGCCGCGTTGACTTGCGTCCCACATGGCAACGCACTGCTTCGGGAAGACGGCCAGGACAGCCGAGATAGCGCCGTTGGCGCCGAGGTCAAAGCAGGTAGCAAGCATATCGTCCGTTGCCGCGTAGAGCATACCGCGGTCGCCGACTTCCATCTTCATTGCATACAGAGCCGGAACACCGCCGACGCTTTGCTTAATTCCGCGCACGAACTCGGTTTCGTCTAGCAGACGGTGGAACAGGCGGGGTTGAATGGTGTTCTGTGGAATGACATTATAGATGATGACGGGCAGGCCGACTTCTTTGGAAATGGTGGAATAGAATTGGAACATACCCTCCTCGTCGGGGACAAGGACGTTGTAAGCCGTCGGCGTGACCATGATGGCGTCCGCTCCCGCTTCGCGGGCAACAAGACCGGCGCGCACGGCGTCACGCGTGCAGGTGCGCATAATGCCGCAGACAACGGGCTGACCGGGCTTGACGCGGCTGCGGGCGATACCGATCAGCTCGCGAAGCTCTTCGTCGCGCAGTGTGGGGCCTTCGCCGGTGCTGCCGGAGACACTCAGACCGTGAACACCCGCATCGAGAACGTAATCCATCTCCCTGATGATGCGACCTTCGTCGATGGAGCCGTCTTCACGGAAGGTGGTGATAACCGGCGGGATCATGCCGGTGATTTTTTCAATGGGCAGAGACATTGGTGCAGTCTTCCTTTCAGTGTTCATCTTGCGTGGGATGTTACGACATCATACAATCTTAGGATACCGCCACTGTCGCAAATTGTCAAGGGAAAAATTCCGCCCAAGACCTGTCGATTTTGACAAATTCCACGCGATATTTTTGTGCATAGAAACAAAAATGCGTTTTGTTCGCGTAAACGGTTGACATTTTTCAACCGTTCTGCTATCCTTGAACCATCGACGGGACATACGACATCATACAATCGAGCCCCGCAATCGACGGCGAACCGTTATGTGCTTTTTTCACACGGTTGCCGCAAAGCTCTCATAATGAATTGCAAATACAGGAGGAAAACACCCATGAGCTTTGAAGAAAAGTACGGACAGATTCTGCTTCCGCTGATTACCCCTTATGACGGAAATGAAGAAGTCAACTATGACAATTACGCAAAGCTGATCGATTACGTCATCGAGAACGACGTCTGCGACAGCCTGATCGTCACCGGCACCACCGGCGAAGCCAGCCTGCTGACCTTCGACGAGCGCGTGAAGCTGATGCAGACTGCCGTGAAGGCTGCTGCGGGACGCAAGCCCGTCATCGCCGGCACCGGCTGCGCCTCTACCAAGGAGACCATTGCACTGACGAAGGAAGCCGCAAAGCTCGGCATCGAGCTGGCGCTCATTGTTTGCCCCTTCTATAATAAGCCTACGCAGGAGGGCATTTACCTGCACTTCAAGAAGATTGCCGAGAGCGTTCCCGAGATCAACATTATGCTCTACAACATTCCGATCTTTGTCGGTGTAAACATGGAGCCTGAGACCGTCGGCAAGCTGGCCGCAATTAAGAACATCGTGGCCGTGAAGGACGAGGCCGGCGTCAACCCCACGCAGGTCACGGACTTCATCCTCGCGACCGAAAAGGTCGATCCGAAGTTTGCCGTTTACAACGGAGACGACGTGATGCTGCTGCCGACGATTGTGCAGGGTGCCAAGGGGCTTGTTTCCGGCGGTTCTCATATCTTCGGTCATGATGTCCGTGCTATCTTCAAGGCATTTGCCGAGGGTGACAACGAAAAGGCCAAGGAGCTGTTCGTTCCGATGTACCGCTTCTGCAAGTCCACCGGTCAGAACGGCCGTATCCTGCCGAACTCTATCCTGCGTCCGGCAATCGAGGCCGTTACCGGCATCAAGCTCGGGCCGGCACGTCTGCCGCTCGCTCCGGCAACGAAAGAGGAAATGGATGTCACGCTGTCCATCCTCAAGGAAATCGGTAAGCTGTAAGGCACTGCCTTCCGGTGATATTTGAATTTGAAAATGGAGGAAATGTAAATGAAAAAGCTGATCGCTTTGCTGCTGGCCTGCATCATGGTCGTCGCCATGTTCGCCGGCTGCACCAGCAATCCCACGGAATCTACAGATCCCAGCAAAGATTCCGGCAACCAGAACACCGATAACACGGAAGACCGTGTTTACGGTGCCGACATCATCTTCGGTCTGACCACCCCCGTTACCGGCGCTCAGGCGGCCGGCGGCGAGCAGGCTCAGAAGGGTCTGCAGCTCAAGATCGATGAGGTCAACGCAGCCGGCGGCATTAAGCTGTCCGACGGTTGGCACAAGATCGTCCTGAAGGTCGAAGACGACCAGGGTGACTCCACCCTCTGCGACACCACCGTCCGCCGTCTGGTTGCGAATGGCGCCTGCGCCATCTTCGGGCCGTACTTCTCCGGCGCGACGATCGCTCTGGATGCGACCATGCGTGAGCTGAAGGTTCCGCTGATCAACTCCGCCACCTCCGTCAAGATCGACGATCTGCAGAACCCCTACCTCTGGCATACCCGTTGCGACGACGGCCTGAACGTTCTCATTCTCGGCAAGGCTGTCATTGACGACTACACCAAGAAGAACGGCTCTACCGATGGCCTGAAGGTCGGCATCGTCTGCGCGAACGACGAAACCGGCACCTCCGCTGCCGAGAGCTACAAGGAATACTTCACCAAGCAGGGCGTTGACTTCTATGTCGATCTGCACAACAAGGATGACGCCGATCTGACCGCTTATGTTCAGAAGGCGATTGCTGCCGGCGTCAACGCTTGGGTCTCCTCCACGCACGACACCGCCGCTGTTGCTCTGGCCAAGGCCATGTATGAAGCCGGACTGCGTGACCAGATCGTCTATATGAACCCGATCCTTGCGCAGACTCAGGTTCTGGGCATGATGGAGAACGAGTGGATTGAAGGCTGGGGCTGCGTCAGCGACTACGCCGCTTCCGATACCCGCGAGGCTCCCGCTGCCTTCACCAAGGCATGGCAGGAAAAGTACGGCGACAACCCCACTCCGGACGTTCAGGGCGCTCTGTACTACTCTCATGCTACCGTTATCATCGAAGCCATCAAGGCTGCCGATTCCGCTGATCCCCAGAAGATCTGCGACGCTATCGCACAGATCAACGGCCTTCAGACGCTGGTCGGCACCGTTTACGCCGACAAGTACACCAACCTCATTTATGAGATCGGTATTGCCAAGATTTATGACGGTGTTCCGACAATCGTCGGCAGCGTCTCCATGGCTGAGGACTACGGCTTCGGCAAGAAGTAAGTTCTGATTTCTTCGGTTTTCTTACCTCTCAATCATATCCGAGCGAACCGCACGGGGCTGTGCCGCTTAGCACGATGCGCGAACGGCACAGCCCTTTCGCTTATATCCCTCCTCCAAACTGAATCGGAAAGGAGTACCTCCCTGTGAATGTTAACCTGTTACAGTGCCTTGTGACCGGCGTGGCGATGGGCTTCATCTACTCGCTGATCGCAACGGAGTATACGCTGATCTATAACGCCACGGGTCTGGTCAACTTCGCCCACGAGAGCTTTATCGTCCTCGGCGCATACATTTTCGCCGGAACCTTTGTCAATGCGATGGATCTCCCGTTCTGGCTGGCGATCATTCTGACCATCATCTCCATGGCCGCCTTCGGCGTACTGGTCTCGACCATCGTTCTCAACCCGCTGCGTAATCTGCAGTTTGTCACTTATGCCATGTTCGGCACCATGATGCTCAGCCGCATTATTCTGGAAGCCGTGCGTCTGAACTGGGGCGCGCTGCCCTTCACCGTTAAGGGCTTCCTTCGCAAGAGCATCAACATCGGCTCGACTGTCCTGACCGAATCCTACCTTTGGGTTATCGGTATTTCCATAATCATCATTGTTGCCCTTCAGATTTTCTTCAAAAAAACAAAACCGGGCCGCGCCATGACCTGCGTTTCGCAGAATAAAGACGCCGCCGCGCTGATGGGCATTAACGTCAAGCGCAGCATTAACCTGACCGTCGCGATTTCCGCCGCGCTGTGCGGCATTGTCGGCATCCTCTGCGCGCCGCTTTACAATGTTTCCACTTCGATGGTTTCCGCTGTGGCGCTGAAGGGCTTCTGCGCGGGCGTCATCGGCGGCTTCGGCAGCTACCCCGGTGCGATCATCGGCGGTATCTTTATCGGTCTTCTGGAGCAGTTCGGCATCTTGGTCGTCCCGACGATCTATAAGGATGTTCTGGCTTTTGCCGTAATGATCCTGTTCCTTCTCATCCGTCCGGGCGGCATCGTCCGTGTCAAGCGCAGCTAAGGGGGCGAGAGTATGTTGAAAAACGCAAAAGCGCCCGTGCGCGCCTCGCTCGGCTTTGCCGGTGCAGCCGCTGCCATCGCGGCCGTCATTCTTCTCTTCTCCGTTAGCAACTCCTACGTGCAGAGCGTCATGAACATGGTGCTCTACAACATCGTGATTGTCCTCGGCCTGAACTTCATCACCGGACTGACCGGTCAGATGAACCTTGCTTCGGCGGGCATGGTCGCTATGGGCGCCTACACCTACGGCATTTTGACCACCTCTTACGGATGGCAGCCCTGGGTTGCGCTGTTCGCTCTGCTGGCCGTTGCGCTGGCAATGGGCCTCGGCCTCGGTATTCCGAGCCTTCGCCTGAAGGGCTTTTTCCTCTCGCTGACGACCATCGGTTTCTCTGAGGTCGTGCGTCTGCTGGCCTCAAATCTGCCCGAGCTGACCGGCGGCACGATGGGCTTTACGAATATTGTCCGCCTGCCGTTCTTCTTTGATCTGAGTGATAAAAACAGCTACTTCTATCTCAACCTTATTTTCACGGTAATCCTCGTGGCGGTGGCTCTTATCATTGTAAACTCCAAGTGGGGCCGCGCCTTTAAGGCGATTCGCGACAACTCTGAGGCTGCGGAAGCGGGCGGCATCAACGTCTCCCGCCTGAAGATCCAGGCGTTCACGTTGGCTTCGATTTACGCCGTTATCGCAGGCTGCATGTATGCAGGCTATAACCAGTATCTGAACCCCTCCGGCTTTACCGTGCAGTATTCGCAAAACTATGTTGCGATGCTTATGATCGGCGGACTGGGAAGTGTTCCGGGCAATCTGCTTGGCGCGACCCTTGTTACCGTTCTGCCGGAATTCCTGCGCGACTTCGGCGACTATTACTGGATCGTGTTCTCGACCATCTGCCTTGTTATGGCAATTCTGTTGCCGGACGGCCTCTGGTCGTTGATCACAAAGTTCTGGAATTATCTCAAGCGCAAGTTCGGCAAAAAGCCTGAGGCAGTCGGTCAGGAGGTGCGGTAGTATGGCAGCGATCCTTAAGCTCGATCACATCACCAAGCAGTTCGGCGGCCTGACGGCCGTGAACGATCTGTCGATGGAGGTCGAAGAAAACACCATTCATGCGCTCATCGGTCCGAACGGCGCCGGTAAGACCACAGCCACAAATATGATCGAGGGCGTTTTCCAGCCTACCAGCGGTCATATCTACTATCGCGATACCGAGATTACCAAGCTGCAGACGCACGAAATCGCGCGTCTCGGCATCGGTCGCACATTCCAGAATATCAAGCTCTATAACACGATGACAGCGCTGGAAAATGTGCAGGTTGGCGGCCATCAGCTCACAAAGCTCGGCCTGACGGCAAGCGTGTTCAACTTCCTCGGCCTGCGCAAGGAGGATAAGATGCTGCGTGAGAAGGCGGATTATCTGCTGGATTATGTCGGCCTGTATTCCATTCGCAACGAGCTGGTTAAAAATCTGCCTTACGGCAACCGCAAGGTGCTTGAGGTTGCCCGCGCACTAATGACGGCTCCGAAGCTGCTGCTGCTTGACGAGCCTGCCGCGGGTCTGAACCCTTCCGAGCGCTCCGAGTTTATCAAGCTTCTGCTGCGTATCCACGACGAGGGCGTCACACTGTTCTTTATTGAGCATAATATGGACGTCGTTATGTCGGTCAGTCAGCGCATCACCGTGGTCAACTTCGGCGCGAAGATTGCCGAGGGGACGCCTGTGGAGATCCAGAACCACCCGGAGGTCATCAAGGCTTATCTGGGAGAAAGGTATCAGGTGAAAAAATGAGTCAGACTCCGATTCTTTCGCTGAAGGGCGTGGACGTTTTCTATGGTGAGGTACAGGCGCTGTTCGGTATTTCACTCGATGTCTACGAGGGAGAGATCGTCTCCATCATCGGTTCCAACGGCGCAGGCAAAACAACGACCATGCGCTCGATCATGGGGCTTCGCCCCGCAAAAAACGGTACAATCACCTTTGACGGCAAGGATATTACCAAGCTCAAGAGCCACAAGGTCGTCAAAGAGGGCATCATTTATGTTCCCGAAGGACGGCTTGTGTTCCCGGACCTTTCCGTACAGGTCAATCTTGAAATGGGCGCATATTCCAAAACCTACTCCCGCAAGAAGCTCAACGAAATGCTGGAGGAGCAGTATGCGCTGTTTCCCCGCCTGAAGGAGCGGCGTACACAGCTTGCCGGCTCGCTGTCCGGCGGCGAGCAGCAGATGCTGGCCATTGCCCGCGGCCTGATGGCCGACCCGAAGCTCATCATGTTTGATGAGCCGTCGCTCGGACTTGCACCGGTGATCGTGGATAATATGTTTGATATTATTGTGCGCATCAATAAGGAACGCCATATCCCTGTTCTTCTTGTCGAGCAGAACGCCTTTATGGCGCTGTCGATTTCAAACCGTACCTATGTTCTGGAAAACGGCTTTATCAAGACCGGCGGCGACAGCCATAAGCTGATCGAATCCGACGAAATCCGTAAGGCCTATTTGGGTGGCTGATATGAAAGCGGCAGTGGTAACGAAGCTCGGCACACTGGAGGTGCTCGACGTCCCGCAGCCCGTCGTGGGCGAATACGATGCGCTTTGCGAGATGTGCTACGGCTCCACCTGTGCCGGAACGGACATTCATCTGATGGACGGACTGCATCCGAATCCCGTCACGTTCCCGACCATTCTCGGTCATGAGAGCGTCGGCCGTGTTGTTGCAGTCGGCAGCCGTGTGAAGAATTATCGCGTGGGCGATCTGGTCACGCGCGTCGGAGCACCGGCGGGACTGCTGGAAGGGCTTGGCTCCAACTGGGGCGGTTTTGCGCAGTATGGCATTGCGCGCGACCATTGGCAGATGCGCTGTGACGGCGTAGTAGAATCCGAATGGATGCGCTATCGCGTCAACCAGATTGTTGCGCCGCAGATCGATGAAAAGGCGGCACCGATGATTATCACATGGCGTGAAACGCTGTCGTATATCCGTCGTATCGGCGTACGCGCCGGACAACGTGTGATTGTTATCGGCTCCGGTGCTAATGCGCTTTCGCTTGCGGCGCACTGCTGTAACACGGGCGCGTTTGTGGTCTGTGTCGGCAGTGCTTCGCGTGAAGCGGATTTTCGCAGGCTGCCCATTGCGGATTACCTGAGCTATAAGGACCCGCAGCTTGCCGCACAGTATGCCGAGCGCTTCTCCGGGGCGGCGGTTGATTTTCTGATCGACGGCGTCGGTGCGGACAAGACCGTCAATATGCTGCTTCCGTTCCTGAAAGAGGAAGGCGTGCTTGGAAACTACGGCTGGAACGGACGTTTTACCTACGCGCTCAACCCCTTCTGCGCCAAACGCAGCTTCCGCGTTTATGCGGGCGGCTACGATGAGGAGGAGTCGAACGGCGAGGTGCAGTCGTTGATTCTTCAGGGGAAGCTTCGCGCGGAGCTGTGGTATGATATGCAGAAGCCGTTCGAGCTGAATGATATTTCTGCGGCGTACGACAGTTTGAGACGCCATGAGGCACTAAAATATTTGATTAAACTATAATGCGGCTTTCAGAATACGTTGACAAATGGTAGAATTTGTGATATAATACACAAATAGTCGTGTTTTTTGAAGGCATTTGGAGGGATCTCAATGGTAGCGGTGGAGCGCGTCTCTGCGGTTCAGCAGGTGGAGAAGCGCCTGTCTGAGTATATTCTCAGTGAGCAGGTTCGAATCGGGGATAAGCTCCCTACGGAGAAGCAGCTCTGTGAGCAGCTTGCTGTCGGACGCGGGACCGTCCGCGAGGCCGTGCGCCTTTTACAGGCGCGTGGTTTGGTGGAGATGCGTGCCGGCCGCGGTGCTTTTGTCGCCAGTAAGATCGAACTGGGTGAGGGCGATGTGGCCGAGTGGTTCCGAGCCAATGAAGTGCAGATTAAGGATCTGATCGATGTCCGCGCCGCCATGGAGCCGTATGCTACCCGCCTGGCAATTATGCGCTGCACCGATGCCGATGTGGCTCGTCTTGCGGAGCTTCACCACACCTCTGAGAAAGCTGCGGTGGTTCATGACGCGGCTACGATTGCCCGCTGTGATACGGAATTCCACCGCGCAATCATTGAGATGACCGGTAATATGCTTTTTGTGGACATTAACAATCGCATTACCGATGCGCTGAAGCCCTTCCGCTATAATACCTTTGTGATTCCCAACAATGTGCGGAACGTTGTTCCGGCGCACAATGCGGTCGTCAATGCCTTTGAGCGGCGTGACCCTGTTCTCGGAGAACATGCGATGGCGCTGCATATCGAGGCGATTCTGACCGATTTGGAGGCCAGCAAGGAATACTCTGCAGACCAGCCATAAAGTATAAGCCGCCCTCAAGGGGCGGCTTATACTTTACAATAACGGAGAGGATGGAAGAAAAAATGAATTACAGAGTGATCTCCATGGAGTGCGATCCTCGCAGGGCGCAGTTTGAGTTATTTTCGCGGATGGACAATCCCTATGTCGGTGCGACGGTGGAGGTTGACATAACTTCTTTGCGCGGGCGCTGCCGCAGGGAAGCGCTTCCATTTTTCCTGAGCCTGAACTACTGCGTCGGCCGCGCGGCCAATGCGGTGCCGGAGCTGCGCCGCAGGATATGGGAAGGGAAAGTCGTTGAATTTGACTGCTGCGATACTTCCCATACGGTTCTGCGCGAGGACGACAGCTACGTATACTGTCGGCTGAATTGTATGCAGCCTTTTGACAGTTACCTGCCGGAGGCGCTCCGTTTACACGAGGCTGCCCGTCTGCACGGCAGCCTGGACGACGGCGAAGATCCTTTGAGCCTGCTGTTTATTTCTACGCTCCCGTGGATTCATTACAGCGCTCTAACGCAGCCGACACCGATACCTGCTGACTCCAATCCCCGTATTGTCTGGGGAAGATATATGGAGCGGGACGGACGTTGCACGCTTCCCGTAACGATTCTTGCCAATCATGCCCTGGTTGACGGACTGCACATCGGCCGCTTTTACCGGAGCCTGGAGGAGATGCTTGCGGATTTCGGACGATAAACGGACGATCGGCTACAAAATGGGGGATCCCGGTCGCTCAATGTCACTAAGTTAAGAAAGGCTGGGTCTCGCAGAAATGCGGGGCCCAGTTTTTTATAACTATTTTCAAAAAAAG
>CAKUDE010000036.1 GCA_934645175.1 uncultured Oscillospiraceae bacterium | reverse complement strand
ATTTCCACCTCCATGTCTATATTAGCATAAAAATAATGGTAGGCACTTTCGTGTCTACCATTATTTTATCACTTCAGCCAAAAGGCACCGGCCGCGTTGCCGGGAAATAAGTAAGAGGAAAGGAAGAATCAGTCGATAAACAGCAGACAATAGCGCATCAGGACGGTCGCTGCCTGCGAGCGCTGTGCGGTCCAGCCGGGATTCAGACGGTGATTTTCCATACCGTTGATCAGCCCGATCTCGTAAGCCCAGGTCATGGCATCGACTGCATAGTCGCTCACCTTGTCGGCATCGGTAAAGTCGGACAGATTGCCCTGATACGAGGTATCGATCCCATTCAGCGCGGCGAACCGTGCGAAGAACGTGACCATTTGCTCGCGGGTGACGGGATCATTCGGCGCGAAGTGCGTCTCGTCAATTCCCCTGGTAATACCGTTTGCGCTGGCCCAGGCGACGGCGTCATAGTACCACTGTCCCTTGGCGACATCCGTAAACGCAAGCTGTGCTTCCGTCTCCGGGCTTCCTGCCATACGATAGAGCACCTGAACGAGCTGTGCGCGCGTCATCTTCGAGTTCGGCTCAAAATGCGTCTCATCCATACCGATCATCAGACCGTTTTTGACAACGTAATCAACCGCTTCGTGATACCACTCGTTTTCGTGGATGTCAACAAATTTCTCGGAGGGGCAGACCTCAATGGCCGGAACCTCGATTTCGATTGTCGTGCCGATTCCGCCGGTCTCGTTGTTGATCTCCGATTGCCCGACGTCAATTGTAACCGTATCTTCGACCTGATCCGTTACGTCGAACACAAGGACGGCAATGACTTCATCAGCAAGAATGTTGTGCGCGGAGGCATAGGCCAATTCCAGTGCACCCTCGCTTTGCTTTACGGAGAAGCCCTCGGTCAGGCCGGTCACTGAGACAAGCACCAGCTCCTCGGGGTTATAGCCGACGCTCATAAGACCGTTGGTTGAATCACCGAACGGCGTGATCTCCACAACGATCTGTCGCTTGCCTTCGACGGCGGCACCGCGGCTCAGGAGGCGGAACTCGGGAGCGGTCTGCGCGGCAGAAACGGTAGCGGGAGTTTCAACCTTTGCCTTCGGCGTCAGCGCTTCGGAAACGGGCTTTGGGGCGGCGGTAAGCTTCAGACCGTTCAGCATGGAATCGGTTGTGGCGCCCGTCAGCTCCATCAGGCCGCCGACCGGCCAGACACCCTTGCCGAAATCGCCCAGACGATAAGCAGCGCGGGTTCCGACGGTATCGATTGCATAAAGCGTGGACAGGTCGGTGTTATTGTCGTAGCAGCTGTAGTACAGGAAGCTTCCGTCGTAGTACAGCGAGCAGCAGTACACGGCGTCAGTCTCTACATCGATGCGGGTAAATACACCGTCATCGGTAGCCGGATGCTCCAGATAGTACAGCGAGCCTCCGTCCTCCAGCCAGCCCATCAGATAAACAAAGCCCTTGGCGTCGACCAGGAAGTACCAGTCGATGGTGGTGTCGTAGCCCCACTCGGTGTAGCGGTCGGAACCGGCGTAGGCAATGCCGAGCAGATTATACTGCCACATATGGAACACATCGCCGCTTGCCTGCGAGTAGTCGCCCGTCGTCGGATCGACAAACAGAACATAGCCGCCGTAGGTCGCGATGATGGAGCCGCCCTTCAGGTGCGGGGCATAGGCGATATCGCTGTAGCCGTTTGTGGAGGGGCCGATTTCCGTCGCAGCGAAGGTGTCCGGATCGACGGTGTAGAGCGTGGAGCGCAGGGTGTTGCCGGAAACGCTTGCCGAAGCGGCATAGATCCTCCCGTCGGGTGCGACCGCAGTGGAGCAAAGCTCGACTTCGGACGGCTGCTGTGTCAGCTTTTTGAAGGTCGGCAGCTTGCTGCTTTCAAATTCGCTCCACCAGACGTTGCCTTCTTCGTCCCAGACGATGCCGTTGAGCGTTTTGTCGAGCGTAATGACCTCGACGGTACAGCTTGCGGTCTTGGTCGGATCGAGGACGGCGGCGGCGGTGATCGTCACGGTGCCGGCGGAAACGCCCTTGATAACGCCCTTTTCATTGACCGTTGCAACGGACGGATCGGAGGAGCTCCAGGTCACGGAGGAATCGGTCACATTCCACGGCCAGACCTGTGCGTTCAGACGGATGCTTTGACCGACGAGCGTGCGAGCCTCGTAGTGGTCGAGCGTGACGCGCAGGACTTCGTCCGTCGGCTCGAATCGGCTGCTGCCGGATGCGGGGCGGATATACAGGCCGGTCATGGAGAACATGAAGTAGCCGCCGATCTGCGTGCATTCTCCGGTAGTGTGATTCACCTCAAAGAGAATGTTGGGATAGGCCCAATAGAGCTTCTGCGTGTTGTGGTCCCATGCGAGGGAGTTGAGGTTGCCGGTGCTCCAGAAGCCCGTAGAGCCGACGACGGATACGCTGGGCTCCTCGGCGGTGACACTTTCTACGGTATAGGTGTAGAGCGTCGGGTTGCGATAACCGACGGAGTAGAAATTGCCCTGCTCATCGACGGCCATGGAGTTGACGTCAACAGGCATTTCCGCCAGAACGTCCAGCTCGCCGGTATACATATCAACGGTGCCGAAATAGGGGGCGTTCTGCCCGTTTGCTTCGGCGTAGAACAGAATATAAAGCTTTCCGTCCTTATAGCTATAGGCCAGGTCCAGTGTGTTGGTAATCTCATAACGCTTCTCCGGGTCGAGCGTTGCAATAAAGCGGAAGTCGCCAAGGTCGTTGTCATTTGCAACGTAGAGATTCCTGCCTTCAGAGATTTCGAACACGTAACCGTCTACATATTCGGCAGCCTGGACGGTGCCGCGGTTGGTCTTTGCCACTTCCACATAGGAAAGGCCGTCCTTCTCAATGCCGATATACTGCTGTTTCGAATAAGCGCAGGCGGTGAAATAGGGACGGTATGCCTCGCGTTCGCCAAGCTCGACCTCGTAGGTCGAAACATTTCCCGCGTAGTCATACACGGCGACAAGGAAGTTCTTGCCGGTTACGCCGGTCAGATCCAATTCGACGTCAACGGCTGCGCCGCGCTCGGTCTGGTTGGGAGAGACGGCGACCAGCGTGCTGCTTCCGGAGCCGTTCAGCAGAGAAACGGAAGCGATATACTCGTTGTCCTTCGCGGAGACGCGCAGCGTGTCTCCCTTGACAAGGTCAAGGACGATACCGCTGACGGCCGGAGCGGTGTTGTCAATGGTGACTCGGGTGGTCATATACGCACCCTCGCCCAGTGCCTCCCAGTCAACGGTCTTGACGGTGACGGTCTCGCCGTTGTCGCCCGTCGTCTGCGTGTACCGTGTGTAGTAGGAGGGAGCGGCGACCATGGTGATCCATACGCTGCTGCCCTCGGGAAGCGCGTTGCCGTCGGCGTCCGTGCCCGCCCAACCGAGCGTAACGACATTCTGCGTATTCTGCCATGCGCCGTAAGTGTCGCTGAAGTAGGGTGCATAGGCGTCGCGGATGGATTTTTCAAAGTAAACCGCACCGGTTTTTGCATCGGTAATCAGGATTTTTGCATTGGGTGCATTACGGATCAGTGTGAAATACTGGTTGGCGATGGTATCGCCGTCGGTATTGTTCAGCGCGTTGCGCTCCTGCAGATAGGTATTATCGGAGGTATAGGGATTGCCGCCGAAGTAATACTCGCCGTCCTCGTCGCCGTAACGGATGGACAGGAAGTTCCCGTTGCCGATCACATTGTAGAGGTACGGGGGGACGTCGCTCGCATTGCTTACCATCTCCGCGCGGGTGCCGCGGTCAAACATACTGGAATCGCTCCAGTTACCGTAGAAGCCGAGAACGGGGATGGAATGCGTCGTTCCGACGGCATCCTCCGCGTCGGCGACGGCTGCGGCATAGACAAAGGCTTCAATATAGGTGCCGTTGGGAGTGTAGGTATCCAGATAATCCTTTGTGTTCTTCGACAGCGTCATGGTGACGGTCACGCTTACGCTGCCGTTTGCGGGCACCTTGACACAAGTGCTGCCTTCAATGAGCTTGAGCAGAAGATGTGCGTCGTAGGAGTTGACGGAGCCGTCGCCGTTGATGTCTCCGTTGCCCTTCAGCTCAGAAATCTTGCCCAGAACATAGTCCAGAAGCAAATCAACGTCCTGCGAATCGGTCTTGCCGTCTTCGTTGAAGTCGTAATTCAGCAGGGAAGCGAGACGGAGCGTTTCTCCGCCCTTGATGGCGAAAGTCGTTTCACCGGCCAGACCGGTCGTTGCGGAATCAAGCAGATACAGTCCGGAATAATCGCTGTGCTCCATAACACCCTGGCGGAACAGGTCTGCGGAAAGAGCATAGGTGATTTCCTTGCCGTTCATGTTGTTGATGGAGAAGGTAAAGGTGTAAACACCGGTACGGTTGGGATCGTCGCCCAGCTCGACCTTGACCTTTCCGTCCGTCTGTCCGTCGACGAGAATGTAGGACTCTGCGGCGGTCGCCAGGTCGACGCGGCCGAGGCCGGCACCCTGCGCGAGCAGAGAATAATAGTTGCCGCCGGAAATTTCCTCAAACAGAGGCTCTGCGGTAGACATCAGCAGGCTTGTTGCAAGCTGGCGCGGCGACAGGCCGCTCTTCTTGCACAGGTCATTCTGGCGCAGATACTGTGCGACCAGTGCGACCATACCGGCGATCTGCGGCGAGGCCATGGACGTACCGGACATGATCTCATACTGATCCGAGCCGCCGCCCTGCGGCGTGCTTCCATAGACGGAGTAGATCTTGCCGCCGGGAGCGGTGATTTCCGGCTTCAAGCTCAGGTTTCCGGGAACGCCCCAGGAGCTGAAATCGCTCATGGTATAGTACTCGGAGCTGCCCTTCGAGACGAGCATTCTGCCCGTGACGGTCATCTTACCCGTGAAATACTTCAGACCCGCTTCGGTTGTCTGCTCGGCAGACAGCGCACGGATCGCCATACCGTCCGCACGATAGATTGAAACGCAGGGAGCGGTATAGTTGTAGCTCGTCAGGTCCATGTTATTGATGCCGGGCTGATTGTTATAAACTACGATTGCTGCCGCGCCGAGCGAAGCGGCGAGGTTTGCCTTATCGGAGAAGGTCGTTTCTCCGCGGCTAACGAAAACGATCTTTCCCGTAAGATCAAGGCCGGCGTAATCGGCGGCCGTGCCGAAGCCGTCAATAAAGATATAGTCGTATTCCGTGCCGCTGCCGTCTGCGCTGCGGTCAAGCGTCGCCATCGGCTGGTTCGAGTAACTGGACTGATTGTAGACAACGTTCCGGTCGCCGACGATAAAGCCCAGACCGACCGAGCCGCTGTTTTCCACGGACGCAACGGACAGCCAGCTCTTGTAGCCCGCCGGAGCGCCGACGGTATCAAATACGGCGTCGTCGGCATAGGGATGGCCGGGGAACGTGTTTTCCGCCCACTGACCGGCGTTGCCGGCAGAACCGACGACCACAATGTCCGTCTGCTCCAGATATTCCAGCAGAGAGGCATATTCGTCTTCATAGGGCTCGCCGGCGCTGGACGTGCCGAGCGAAAGGTTCACTGCGTCGCAGCCGAGGAGAATCGCATCCTCAATGGCTGCCATGTAATCGGCTTCGGTCGTGCTGCCGGTGATGCCGAAGACCTTCATTGTGATGATCTGAGCATCGGGCGCAACGCCCGTTACCATGTAATTTTCCACGGTATTCAGATAACCTGCGCCGCCGGGGATATAACGGTTTGCGGCGGCGATACCGGTAACGTGAGAGCCGTGCTCGCCCTGATTGTCGCGATCGTGGGTGATATACAGGCTGTTATCCACATAGTTATAACCGAACGCGAGCTTTTCGTTCAGGAAAAGATCTTCGGCGGTGAGATTGGGATTGCGGCGATAGACGTTCAGCTTCTCCAGAACGGAGGCGATTTCGTCTATGTCGAGGAGGTTCAGCGACTTGATATACGCCTCTTTGGTCATGTTTGCAGCCATTGCATTCTGCTCAAGCGCATACAGGAAGGCGCCGTTATCAAAGGACTGGTGATCCGTGTCGGTACCGGTATCGATGACGGCAATACGCGAGCCCGCGCCGGTATAGCCGTTGGCCCAGACTAGATTGGAGCCGATCATGCCGGAGGAAGTAATCATTTGCGGAAGCGTCTCTTCTTTTTCCGCTCTCTGCGGCTCGTAAGTACGCTCGACAAAGACACGCTTCACGCCTTCGACGGCGCGGATGGCGTCAATCTTGCCGTAGGCGACATTCGCGGAAATAATGTTACCTGCAAGCGTCAGATTCCAGACGACATCCAGCTTTTCACCGCCGAGAACCGTGCGGGAAATGGTCTGTGCAAGTTCCTCCTGCGCAGCCAGCAGCTTACGGCTGTAAGCCATTGCTTCCTCGTCTTTCGCAAGGCGGGAAGCGGAATAGCCGGCCTGAATCGTGGGCTTTTGTTCCAAAACGATTGAGACCCGCACAATGTCGCTCGGTTGATATGACGGCTGCTCGGCAGCCTCGGTCCTGCGCCCGCTAAAATCGGTCGCAGGATTGCGGTCGGATTTTCTCCAGCTCAGATCACCGGGGGTAGCGCTTCCGGGAAGGGCAAAGCCCAGAAGGAGCGCAACGATCAGCACCAGAGAAAGGATTTTGGAAAACAGTGCTTTTTTCATAACCTTTCCTCCATAATTGATGATTTGACAGTGAAATGGGTGCCGTTGACTTACTTTTTGCGTAGTGGGACAGTGCGGAAATTCTGGTGTATCCTCCTTCCCTTGTATATTCGTCGAATCGATTATATACCAATCCTGCAAGTTTTGCAAGAGGTGTTGCATAAAAAATATATTTTCCTGCAAATAATGCACGAAAACCGAAACGATTGCTTGAAACAGACATATTTCCGACAACGGGAAAAGAGAGAAGCATTGATAGTTCATGCCATTTCGAAAATATTTCCGCAAACCTGCGAATTCTCACTTGACAAGACGCTCTTTCCCTGATAAAATGACGGAAAAGCGAAAAATGCCTTGACGAAGCCAATCCGCACGGACGGCAGCCAGCGAGCAGGGGAGAGTGCAAGCCCTGCTGCATCGCCTGCGGAGCGCCACTTCCGAGCCGCCCGTGATGAACGGGACGCTTCATCCCCGTTATCGGATGACCAAGATGCTGCTTTCCGGCAGCAAGTAGGGTGGTACCGCGACTGACCTCGCCCCTATATCGGGGACGGGGATTTTCTGTTTTTCAGGAGGGATTTCAATGGAAACAAAACGGTATGGACTCAATGAGCTGCGCGAGATGTTCCTGCGCTTCTTTGAGGGCAAGGGGCATCTCCGCCTGCCGAGCTTTTCGCTCATTCCGCAGAACGACGCCTCGCTTCTTCTCATCAACTCCGGCATGGCGCCGATGAAGCCCTATTTCAAGGGAGAGGTCGAACCGCCGCGCCGCCGTGTCTGCACCTGTCAGAAGTGCATCCGCACCGGCGATATTGACAATATCGGCCACACCGCGCGGCATGGCACATATTTTGAGATGCTTGGCAACTTCTCCTTTGGAGATTATTTCAAGCGTGACGCGATCCACTGGGCGTGGGAGTTCCTGACGAGTTCCGAGTGGGTCGGACTGGACCCGAATCGCCTGTTCCCATCGGTGTTTGCCGGGAATGAAACGACCCCTGCCGATGATGAGGCGTGGCACATCTGGCACGACGAGATCGGCATCCCTGCCGAACGGATTTTCAAATTCGGCAAAGAGGACAACTTCTGGGAGCATGGCTCCGGCCCCTGCGGCCCCTGCTCCGAAATCTACTATGACCGCGGTGAAAAGTATGGCTGTGGGAAGCCCGGCTGTACCGTCGGCTGCGACTGCGACCGCTATATGGAGGTCTGGAACGTCGTTTTCTCCCAGTTCAATAACGACGGTCACGGCAACTACACGGAGCTGGTACAGAAGAACATTGACACGGGCATGGGACTTGAGCGCCTTGCCGTCGTCTGTCAGGACGTTGATTCGCTCTTTGATGTGGATACCGTAATGAACATTACGCACAAAGTGACGGAGCTTACCGGAGCCAGCTACGGCATGAGCCGCGAAAAGGATGTGTCGCTGCGTGTCATTACCGATCACATCCGTGCATCCGTTTTTATGATCGCCGACGGTGTGCTTCCGTCCAATGAAGGCCGAGGCTATGTGCTGCGCCGCCTGCTGCGCCGTGCCGCACGTCACGGAAAGCTACTCGGTGTCAATCGTCCGTTCCTGTGTGACATTGTGGAAACGGTTATCCGTGAGAACGAGGGGCATTACCCCTATCTGCGTGAGCGTGCGGAGTATATCACCCGTGTTGTGCGCGTAGAGGAAGAGAACTTTGCCAAGACGATCGACGGCGGTATGCGCATCTTCGCTGAGATGCTGTCCGCTCACGCAGAGCGCGGAGAATCGGTATTTTCCGGCGCCGATGCCTTCAAGCTCTATGATACCTACGGCTTCCCGATCGACCTGACGGTCGAAATGGCGGAAGAAAAGAAGATGAAGGTCGATCAGGAGGCGTTCAAGACGCTTATGCAGGAGCAGAAGCTCCGTGCGCGTGAGGCACGCAAGGCGCTTGGCGACCTCGGCTGGGCAGGCATCGATTTCGGTCAGGAGATTCCCGCAACGGTCTTTGACGGCTATGAGACGCTGGAATCTGTCGGCAAGATTCTGGCCATTGTCGCAGATGACGAGCCGCGCGATGAGATCGCCGAGGGTACCGAGGCGATTCTTGTTCTGGATCATACGCCCTTCTATGCCGAAATGGGCGGTCAGGTTGCCGACCACGGCACGATCACAACGAAAAGCGGCGTTTTTACCGTTACGGACGTTCAGAAAAACAAGGGCGGCAAATATATGCACTACGGCAAGGTCCTCTCCGGTACGCTGACCGTCGGTGATGAGGCGGAAGGCCGGGTCGAGGCGGAACGTCGTAAGGCCATCTGCCGTGCCCACACGGCAACGCATCTGTTACAAAGTGCGCTTGTCAGCGTGCTGGGCGAGCATTGCCATCAGGCCGGTTCTCTTGTAGAGCCGGATCATCTGCGTTTCGACTTTACGCACTTTTCGGCCGTTACACCGGAGGAGCTGGCACAGGTTTCCTCCAAAGTCATGGAAATGATTCTGGAGGGCGAGCCGGTGGAAACGATGGTTCTGCCCATTGCCGAGGCGCAAAAGCTCGGCGCGACGGCGTTGTTCGGCGAAAAATACGGCGATACCGTCCGTGTTGTTAAAATGGGCGAGGATTCTCTGGAATTCTGCGGCGGCACACATCTGGATAATACCGCCAAGGTCGGTTCACTGCGCATTTACTCCGAGGCCTCCGTTGCCTCCGGCGTACGCCGCATCGAGGCTATCACCGGTAAACGTGTGCTTGCGCAGGTGGATCAGTTCAACCGCATCCTCCTCAACGTCTCCGAGGAGCTGAAAACCAGCCCGAAGGAGCTGATGACTCGCGCGCACGGACTGATGCAGGAGCTGCGTGAAATGCGCCAGAATATTGACCGCATGAAGGACAAGCTGTTCTCGGGCGAGGTGGATCGTATCCTGTTTTCCGCGCGGCAGATCGGTGGATTGAAGGTGTTTTCCGCACTATGCGGAGAACGCGACGCAAACGACCTGCGGAAGATGGGAGATAACATCCGCGACCGTGAACCGGATGCCGTTGCGGTGCTTGCTGCAACACAGGGCGAGAAGATCACCATCCTTGCCGTCTGTGGTAAAAATGCCGTTGCAAAGGGGATCCTGGCCGGTAAACTCGTTAAGGAAGTCTGCGCCGCCTGCGGCGGCAGCGGCGGCGGCAAGCCGGACTCCGCAATGGGCGGCGGCAAGGATATGACAAAGCTCGACAACGCACTGGCCCTTGTGGACGACTTCGTTGTCAAGAATCTGAAATAAGGGGGACAACATGGATTGCATATTCTGTAAAATCATTTCCGGGGAAATTCCCTCCCGGAAAGTTTATGAAGACGAGCTATGCTATGCCTTCTATGACATTGCACCGATGGCGCCGAAGCATTTTCTTGTCGTTCCGAAATGCCATGTCACCGGTGTAAGCGCGCTGGAGGCGGAGCACGAGGCGACGGTCGGCCACATTTTCGCGGTGATCGCAAAGCTGACGAAGGAGCTTGGCGGTTTTGAAAACGGCTATCGCGTTGTGACCAACTGCGGCCCGGACGCCGGGCAGACCGTTCCGCATCTGCACTTCCATGTGCTCGGCGGCAAGACACTTGGCAGCTTCAACTGATACCATATAGTACAACGGATCGAATCGGTCGGGAGGCGGCGCGATGCGAAAGCTGGCGATTTTCTGCCTGAGCTTTGCAGCGGCGACGGCAGCCATAGTCTGGCTGCCCTCGCCGCTATGCGTCGTTGTGCTCATCTGCGCGTTGCTCACCGCGGCCGTTTCCTTCTTTATGAAGCAGCGCGGAATGCTCGCCGTGCGGATCGGTGCATTCGGACTTCTCTTCGGGCTGCTCTGGTCCGCCGGATACGAGGCGTTGGTTTTTCGCCCTGCACAGTCGTTTGTTTCGGAGCGTTCTGACGTTTCGGCGCGAATTACTGCTTTTCCGGAGGAGACGAAATACGGCATTCGTGTAACCGCAAGACTTGACGGCATCAATGCCATGCTGTATATGGATCAGGATACCGCGTCACTGCGCCCCGGTGACACCGTCTCCGGTAGTTTTCGTCTGGAAACACCTCAGAGCGACTCTATCGGACGCTACTATCGTTCACGCGGCGTCGCACTTTTGGGTTATCTGCGCGGAGAGGCAACGATCCGCCGTGCATACGGCATATCTCTGCGCGACGTCCCGGCGTTCGCGGCAAACGAGCTCCGCGAACACGTGGATACGGTGTTTCCTTCGGATGTCGCGCCCTTTCTTCGAGCGCTTCTGACTGGCGACCGCAGCCAATTGACCGATGAGCTGTCCGAACAGATGTCTGCGACGGGTATTTCCCATATTGTTTCCGTATCCGGAATGCACGTCTCTCTGGTTGCAGGGATAGTATATGTTCTATGCCTGCGCAGACGAAAGGCCGCCGCAGTGCTTACGCTGCTGGTAACGTTGTTTTTTGCGGCGATGATGGGCTTTACGCCCTCGGTCAGTCGTGCGTTTGTTATGCTTGCTCTGGCATCGTTTGCACCGCTGCTCGGCAGAGAGAATGACCCGCCGACAACGCTCAGCTTTGCACTTTTTGTCATTTTGCTTTGCAATCCTTACGCTGTGGCCGGTGCCGGACTTCAGCTCTCGTTTGCCGCCATGGCAGGATTGCTGGCTTATGCCTCGCCACTATACGACCACCTGACTGCTTTCCTTCCAAAGAAAACGAAGCGGCGCAGTACGGCGGCGCTCTGCCGCCTATGGCGTACCGTAGCTGCGGCTGCGGCGATGTCGCTGAGTGCCAATCTGTTCACCGTGCCGTTGACGGCACTCCTCTTTGATTCCGTAAGCCTCGTGTTTCTTCCGGCAAACCTGATTGCACTGCCCGCTCTTACGCTGGCGTTTTCCTGCGGGGAGGTGGTGCTCCTTCTGAGCTATCTTCTGCCGGGTGTTGCATCACTGGCAGGGAAGGGCATTGCCGTACTCGTCCGCTTTGCGCTGTGGGTCATACAATCTCTGGCGCAGCTCCCGCTGGCCGCCGTTCCGGCCTCTGAGCCGTTGATCGCGCTTTGGCTTGCGGTCGTCTATGTATTACTGCTTATGTTTCTGTTCAACAAAAAACGCCGCAAGCCGCTGCGGCTGATCTGCGCCGTCGTGCTGGCGCTGTGCATTGCGCTGACCATTCTGCGATTGCCTGAAAACGGGACGGTTCTGACGGCTTTTGATGTCGGTCAGGGCCAGTGCCTGCTCTATGAAAACGAGGGTACGCGGGTGATGATCGACTGCGGCGGCTCAGACGGCGAAGAGACGATTGCCCGACGGCTGTTTTTGCGCGGTAAATCGCGCATTGATGTTCTGATTCTGACGCATTTCGATGCCGATCATGTAAACGGCGTGGTTCGATTACTGCAAAATGCCGATGTACGCCAGCTCTATGTGCCCGATCTTCCGGATGAAAATGGATTGTTTGCGCAGATTTCTGCGGCTGCATCACAAAACGGAACGGAGCTTGTCCTAGTTACGGAGGATCTGACGCTGGAGTATCCCGGCGGTCGTGTGCAGCTCTTTGCTCCGCTCGGCAAAGCGACACGAAACAACGGTCTTTCCGCACTGCTCAGCGCCGGGGATTATGACGTGCTGATTACGGGCGATCTACCGCAGGCGCAGGAACGTTTGCTGCTGAATACGCACGCTTTGCCTGACATCGAGGTTCTTGTCGCCGGTCATCATGGGGCGAAGAATTCCACAAGCGAGGAGCTTCTGACCGCGCTTCGCCCGGAGATCGTTGTAATCTCCGTCGGTGAAAACTCCTACGGCCACCCGTCGCAGGAGGTGCTTGACCGCATCGCCGCTATCGGCGCACAGGTTGAGCGGACGGATGAGCAGGGGCAAATCCGGATCAGGAGGTGACGGTATGGCAAAAAAAAACACCGGTACGGGAGCCGGCCTTACGCAATTAAAGGCGGATCTAAAGGCTCATTCGCCCGGAAAATGCTATGTGCTCTACGGTGAGGAGGACTATCTGCGCCGTTACTATTTTGAACAATTAAAAAAGCAACTTCTTGATCCTGCGACGGAGGCATTCAACTTTCACCGTCTGACCTCCGAGACCTTTACGCTGCCATCCTTTACGCAATCGTTGGAGGCGCTGCCCATGATGTCCGAACGCAGCCTCGTTTCCGTTGAGGACGTTGACATTTTTTCGCTTCGCGAGGATGAACGGACGGAGCTTGCTGCGCAGCTTTGCGATCTTCCCGACTATGCCTGTCTTGTGCTGAGCTACACAGACTTCAAGCCGGATAGACGACAGAAAAAGCTCTGGGAAGCGTTGGAGAAAAACGCCGTGCTTGCAGAGTTTGTTTACCAAAGCGAGGACGATCTTCGCGCATGGGTCGCACGCCATTTTCGCGCAGAAGGGAAGTACGCTGCGCCGGAGCTTTGCTCCTACCTTATACAGCGCTGCGGCACTTCCATGACGCGTCTTGACGCGGAGATGCAGAAGGTTTGCGCCTATGCGGCAGACCGGGAGCTGACCCGTGCGGATCTGGACGCCGTCACGGAGCCGACGTTGGAGGCAAGCGTTTTTGAAATGACGGACGCCATCGCTGACCGTGCCTTTGACCGCGCGTTGGAGCGACTGAATACGATCCTGCTGCTTCATGCGGAACCGATTCCCGTGCTGGCCGCCATCGGAATGCAGATGCGCAGGCTTTACGCTGCGCGTGTTCTGCTGTCGGAGGGTAAGGATGCCGATGCGCTTGCCTCCGTGTGCTCCATGCCGCCCTTTGCGGCTCGAATGACCATGAAGCAGGCACGCAGACTCTCTGACCGTTTCTGCCGCCGTGCGGTTTTATTGTGCTGCGACACAGACTATCGAATGAAAACCTCTTATGATGAGCCGGAGGATCTTTTGCAGACGCTGCTGTTTTCACTGACAGAGGAGGCACGGAATGATTAGGCTGCATCAGGCGATCGTTGTAGAAGGGAAGTATGACAAGAATACGCTTTCGCAACTTGTTGACGCCCCAATCTTCGTTACGAACGGCTTCGGCATTATGAAGGATGCACGGCTTCTGGCGCTACTTCGCCGCGTAGCGGCGCAGCGCGGGTTGATTGTCCTGACAGACTCGGACGGCGCCGGCTTCGTAATACGGAACTACCTGAAAAGTGCCATACCGCCGCAGCAGCTCTTTCATGCCTACATCCCGGATATTTACGGCAAAGAGCATCGCAAGCGTGAGCCGGGGAAAGAGGGCAAGCTCGGCGTTGAGGGGATGCCGCCGGAGGTGCTGCTGCGTGTGCTACAAGCAGCCGGTGCTCAGGCGGAACTATCTGCTGTTCCGCTGCCGAAAATTACAAAAGCCGATCTGTTCTGTGTCGGACTGTCCGGCACGGTGGACAGCGCGCAGCGCCGAAGGGCTGTGTTGGCGGAGCTTTCCCTGCCGGAGCATATGAGCCCGACAGGACTGCTGGAGGCGTTGAATGTACTTATGACGCGCGAAGAGTTTTTGGAACGGTTTTCACAGTAAGAAGATGATAATAAGGGATAAAGTCAAAACCTCCGGCTAAGCCGGAGGTTTTGACTTTTCAGTTTTCTCGTAATGCTCACCTCCAAGGCGCGCAGTTTCTTGTAATCTGTTGCTTTTGGGGATATTTTCGCATATAATATATGCAGTGATTTTTCTCGGAAAAATCATTCTCCGCCCTTGAGACTCGATTAAATGCAGGAATAATCCGGTAAGGATCTGCCGGGTTCAGCTTAGAAGGTGACATATTGATTCCGGCTGGCGGCAGCGGTGGATGGTGGCAATGACCTGCTCCTGCTCCTCTGGCTTTACGCCGATGGAGTCGAGTGCTTCCTTTGGATAGACGCTTTGGAATGGTAGGCGATAAATAGATGGACAACCCCTATGAAATGGCAAAAAATATCTTGCTCTCAGAAACAAATGTGGCCAGATCCGGCAGGTTTACAAGTCTTGACCTGTACGGTGCTTCCACCCAGGAAAACGATTCGACAGATTGCGGCGACAATTGCCTTCGTTTAGAGAATGAAAGCGGCACAGGAGACATTACGCTGTATCGGGCGTTTCCCGGCATTGAGCTTGTTTACAACGATATGCACATGGCCTACTGCAATAAACATCAGCAGCCGGCTCCTCATGTTATGGAGATCAACTACTGCAAAGAAGGGCGGTGCGAGTGCTTATTCAGCAAAAATCAATACTGCTATATGTCTGCAGGTGATCTTTCTTTCTGCTCGCTGCACGAAAGCGCCCACCAGTCCGAGTTCCCAACCTCACACTATCACGGCATTACCGTGACCATTGACTTTTCTGCGATTACGGAGGAAATGAAAATGGTGCTGGGATTGCTGGCTGTAGATCTCGACCGGGTCAAAGTTCTGTCCCGCTCGGAAGAATTTACGATCATCCGGGTGGATTCTACTGTAGAGCACATCTTTTCGGAACTATACAAAGTCCCACCCACCATACGCAGAGGATATATTCGTGTTAAGGTGTTGGAGCTGCTGCTGATTTTGACGGGACTCGAATTGCCGGAGGGCTCTGAAAAACATGCAGCCTTTCCGGCTGCGCAGATCGAGACCATCAAGCAGATTCACGCATTTCTGGTAGAGCATTTTTCGGAGCATTATCCCATTGACGAACTGTCGGAACGGTTCGACATCTCGCCGACGGTCTTGAAAAAGTGTTTCCGCGGTGTTTACGGGGATTCCGTCTACGCCTACATGAAAAAATATCGCCTGCAGGTGTCGGAACGATTGCTCAAAGAGAGCCGAGCTACTGTCGGTGAGATTGCTTTGCAGATCGGTTATCAGAATCCCAACAAATTTACATCGGCATTTTGTGCAGAGTATGGCGTCACGCCGACAGCATACCGTAAGGAAGTCTGAATGGATAGAAAACAGTCTGCTCAGTCATTGTAATCCCGAATGGATTCTTTTAAAATATGTGGTGCGGTTAGGGAATGCTAACTGCGCCGCTTTTTTCAGAAGGACGACCATTCATGAAACAGAAAAAAACGTCAGCTTACTGTTCTGCACCGAAAATCCGTCTGAGCAAAAGAGAATGGCGGCAGGTGTCAGAGAAAACTCCGACCTCTGCCACTTTTCCCAAAGAACAAAGGAGGTACAATTCTCGTGAAAAAGGATTCCGAGATTTCCAGAATGTTTGCCTATGCGGGAAATCGGCACTGGCTCACAATCTTCGGCATGGTTCTTGCCGGACTTAGTACGGTGCTTTCCGTAATCCCGTTTGTTTGCATCTGGTTTGTGGTGCGTGACCTGCTGAACGCACTGGTGGCAGGAAACATGAGCCTTGCTGCCAACAGCGGGGCTTACGCATGGTGGGCGGTGGGTTTTTCCGTCCTGAGTATTCTGTTGTATTTTCTCGCTTTGTGCTGTTCTCACTTGGCCGCTTTCCGCACGGCCTCCAGTATGCGCAAGGCAGCCCTGCACCATATCGTCACGCTGCCGCTGGGCTATTTCAGTCAGAATGCCAGCGGACGGCTGCGGAAGATCATTGACGACAACGCCGGGCTGACGGAAGAGTTTCTGGCACACCAGCTCCCGGATCTGACGGGCGCTGTGGTGATGCCCGTTGCGGTGCTCGTGTTGATATTCACCTTTGATTGGCGGTTGGGACTGTGCTGCCTTGTCCCCTTGGCCATCAGCTTTTTCTTCATGAAACAGATGATGGGCGGCGACAATGCTCACTTTATGGAAGGCTATATGACTGCCTTGGAAACCATGAATAAGGAAGCGGTGGAATATATCCGCGGCATCCCTGTAGTGAAGGTGTTCCGGCAGACGGTCTACTCCTTCAAAAACTTTCATGCCGCCATCGAGGAATATGAAAAGTATGCATCCGGCTATGCACTGAAATGTCGCATTCCGCTGACAGGCTTCAATGTGGCGCTGAACGGAACCTTCGTTCTGCTGATTCCCATTGCCTGCATGATTCTCTCCGGCGTCACCGGTCAGGCGGCCTATCAGGATGTGCTGCTGGATTTCCTGTTCTACAGCCTGTTTACCCCCATCTGTACCACGATGATGAGCCGTGTCATGTTCTCCGGCGAGCAGCTGATGGCTGCAAAAAGCGCCGTGAACCGCATTGAAAGTGTGCTGAAGGAGCAGCCTCTGGCGGAAACGGAGCACCCGCAGCAGCCCAAGGACGATTCCGTATCCTTTGAAAATGTTTCCTTCAACTATCCGGGCACCAACGAAAAAGCGCTTGACCATGTTTCGTTTGAAATTCCGGCTGGGAAAACGGTAGCTCTGGTAGGCACTTCCGGCAGCGGCAAGTCTACGGCGGCGCAACTGATTCCCCGCTTTTATGATGCAACCGAGGGCCGTGTTCTGGTTGGCGGCGTAGATGTACGGCAGATCAGCAAGCAGGCCCTGATGAAGCAAATCGCCTTTGTCTTTCAGAATACGAAGCTCTTTAAGGACACGCTGCTGGAAAATATCCGAGCCGCCCGGCCGGACGCTACCCGTGAGGAAGTCCTCCGCGCTGCCGAGGCTGCCCAGTGCAGGGAGATCATTGACCGGCTTCCCAATGGGCTGGATACCGTTGTTGGCAGCGGCGGCACCTATCTCTCCGGCGGCGAGAACCAGCGCATTGCACTGGCAAGAGCCATTCTGAAGGACGCACCGATTATCGTTCTGGATGAGGCTACCGCCTTTGCGGATGCCGAAAACGAGCACCAGATTCAGCTTGCCTTTGAAAAGCTGACGGAGAAAAAGACGGTTCTGATGATTGCCCATCGTCTGTCCACCGTGCAGGATGCCAATGAGATCTTGGTGTTTGTGAGCGGTAAGATCGCAGAGAGAGAGGCACCCATCAAACGCTGCTGGCCGCAGATGGCCGTTATGCCGCCATGTGGCACAATTACCAGACATCCGTCAGTTGGAAAGTCGGAAAGGAGGGCAAATAATCATGAAATATCTTCAGAAAAAGTACGCCCTCAGTAAAGAGGGCGCAAGGGACCTCTTTCAGGGTATCGTCTACTCCGCACTGGCTTACATCAGTCTGATGCTGCCGGTGGCGCTGCTGGCCTATGTGCTGAATGCGTTCCTGGCGCCGCTGCTGGGCGAAGGTGAGAAAAGCACCAATGCCTTGCTGTATACCGGCATCGGGATCGTCATCCTGGCGGTCATTTTCCTCCTGCACTATATTCAGTACACCGTGACTTATTTGGGAACCTATCAGGAAAGTGAGCGCCGCCGCATTACACTGGCAGAAAAGCTGCGGACGCTGCCCCTGCGTTTCTTCCAGGAACGGGATCTTGCTGACCTGACCGGTACCATCATGGGAGACTGTGCGGGCTTCGAGCACGCTTTTTCCCACACCGTGGCCCAGTTCTGGGGGGCAATTCTTTCGACGGCCATCATCTGCATTGCCCTTTTAATCTACGATTGGCGAATGGGTCTTGCACTGCTCTGGGTGGCACCGGTAGCCTTCGCCATCGTTCTGTTTTCCCGAAAGCTGCAGATGAAACTGGGCAAGAAGCACATCGCTGCCAAGCTCACCCTGGCGGACGGCGTTCAGGAATGCCTGGAGACGGTACAGGATATCAAGGCCTGCAATCTGGAAGAGGAATACCTCAAAAAGCTGGATGCCAAAATTGACGCCGCCGAGAAGTCGCAGATTTCCTCGGAAACGGCAACGGCCAGCCTGGTCACTGCCGGGCAGATGTTCCTGCGGCTGGGGCTGGCGACGGTGATCGTTGTGGGCAACACGCTGATGCTCCACGGTGAAACCTCGCTCTTTGCCTACATTATGTTCCTCATCGCTGCCTCCCGACTCTATGATCCGCTCTCCGGAGCTATGACCAATATGGCGGAGCTCTTCAATGTGGACCTGCAGGTGGATCGACTGAAGGCCATTCAGAACTACCCGGAGGAGAACGGCACGAAGGAGTATCGTACCAACGGCTACGACATTACCTTCGGCCATGTGGGCTTCTCTTATGAACCCGGGAAGCCGGTGCTGACGGATGTCTCCTTCACCGCAAAGCAGGGGCAGGTCACGGCGCTGGTCGGTCCCTCCGGCGGCGGAAAGAGCACCATTGCAAACCTTGCCGCAGGATTTTATCCGGTGGACAGCGGCAAAATCACCCTGGGTGGCACGGACATTGCGCCTATCGACTCGACAGCCCTGATGAAGGACTTCTCCGTGGTATTCCAGAATGTCGTGCTGTTCAACAACACTGTGATGGAGAACATCCGTGTAGGCCGCAAGAACGCCACAGACGAGGGTGTGATGGCTGCCGCGAAAGCCGCCAACTGCGATGCGTTCATTGAGAAGCTGCCGGAAGGCTACCAGACCGTCATCGGAGAAAACGGCTCGACCCTGTCCGGCGGCGAATGCCAGCGGCTGTCCATTGCCCGTGCGCTTTTGAAGGACGCTCCCGTGATCCTGCTGGATGAGGCGACGGCCTCTCTGGATGTGGACAACGAGACGGAAATCCAAGAGGCAATTACACGTCTGGTAAAAGGCAAAACCGTACTCATCATCGCCCATCGGATGCGAACGGTGGAGAACGCCGACAAGATCGTTGTTCTGGACGGCGGCACGGTTGCCGAAAGCGGGACCCATGAGGAACTGATGCAGAAGAACGGCTTGTACCGCAAGCTGGTAGAACTGCAAACCGCGGCGGCGGATTGGAAACTGCGCGTATAGAAGGGCCATTATGGCAATCCATGCATCGGGCGAGGACTATCCGGAGGCGATACTGATACTGCGGAAAAAGAGAGAAATGCAGTGATTTTAGCAAGGGGTACGGTTCTAAATGAACTGTATCCCTTGACCTGTTTATCTTCCCTTGCCGAAGAAACTTTGAGTGCAATCAACTGCGATATATCGCACGAAGAAGCAGCATATACCGAAATATACGCACTGCCACTTGAAGTTTTCCTTCATAAACTTGAGAATTATCTTGCGTTTGTGTAGGGGTGATAGTATAATAAAGAAGAAAGAACTGCAAGAGGCTGCCAGCCTCAGTCCTGCCGTTGAATGAGTGCTAAAAGCCGCTGATGTGGCTTTTCAAAAGGCAAACGGTTAGCATACTCTAACCGAAGCCGAGCGGAGAGGCATCGAAAGGGAAACTCAATGCGCTGAAGATATACAAAAGAGGCTCCCTCCTTATCGCAAGTGCAGCAAGACGCACTATATCCGGCTGGACTTCTTGGAGCAGGTCGTTTTGTACGAGGTCAAGCGGCTAGCCTGCTTTGCCAGCGAATACGAAAATGACTTTATAAAAGTTATGATCGGACACTCGGCAAAGGTGGCGGAAAATGGACGCATCCGCAAGCAGCGGGAGCTGGACGCTCTGACCGCCCGTGACCGGGAGCTGGATATGCTCTTTGAACGGCTCTATGAGGACAATGTAGCGGGAAAGATCGATGATGCCCGGTTTGCCAAAATGTCCAAACGCTATGAACAGGAGCAGGGCGAAAACACAAAGAAAATCAAGGCTCTGCGGCTGGAGCTGAAAAAGGACGAGAGCAAGCGCATGGACATTGACGATTTTCTTGAAAAGGTACGGCGGTACACAGACGCAACCACCATTACAAAGCGCATGGTCGCAGAGCTGATAGACCATATTGAGGTGTACCACGCTGAAAAGCAGGACGGCGTTACCAACCAGCGTGTCGATATTCACTATAACTGCATTGGTGCCTTTGATGTGCCGGATCGCCGGAAGATCCCGGAGGCCGACATTATCATGGAAACAAGAAAAGGCGTAGCACTCAGCTACGCCCCGGAACAGGTTGCGGTATGAGCTTTGTGGGAAATAAAAAAGCAGAGTGTCCATTACAGGATACTCAGATCCTATAAGGACACTCTGCATGGTCGGAGT
>CAKUDE010000035.1 GCA_934645175.1 uncultured Oscillospiraceae bacterium | reverse complement strand
CGCAACTGCGGCACAAAGAGACCGGCCGGCCGCTGCGGTAAGTGCGGCTGGACGCCCGAGGATCCCGCACATCCCCCCAAATTCTGCCCCGAATGCGGCAGCCGCTTCGGCGACGAGGGTTGAATCTGAGCGCTTATGGCTACTTTATTAGAATATAAATGCCCCTGCTGCGGCGGCGCGATCGAGTTCAACAGCGGTCTGCAAAAGCTGAAGTGCCCGTATTGCGACACGGAGTTTGACCCCGAAGCGCTCCGCGCGCAGGACGAGGTTCTGAAAAACGAACAGCCGGACGAGATGAACTGGCAGACGGCGCAGGAAAGCGCCTGGACGCAGGAGGAGACGGACTCCATGCGCGTTTATGTCTGCAAGTCCTGCGGCGGCGAGATCGTTGCCGAGGAGACGACCGGCGCGACAAGCTGCCCCTATTGCGGCAACCCCGTCGTGATGGCGGGCGCCTTTTCCGGCGCGCTGCGGCCGGATTATGTGCTGCCCTTCAAGCTCGACAAGCAGGCGGCCAAGGCCGCGTTTGCCGCGCATCTGAAGGGGAAGCGGCTGCTGCCGAAGGTATTTTCCTCCGAGGCGCATATCGACAAGATCCAGGGACTCTATGTCCCGTTCTGGCTCTTCGATGCGGACGCGGACGCCGATCTGCGCTACCACGCCACGCGGGTGCGCACCTGGTCGGACTCCAGATATGATTACACCGAGACCTCGCATTTTTCCGTGCTGCGCTCCGGCGACCTGGGCTTTGACCGCGTGCCGGTGGACGGCGCCGGGAAAATGCCCGATACGCTGATGGAATCCATCGAGCCGTATGACTATTCCCAGCTCGTCGATTTCCAGACGGCATATCTGGCGGGCTATCTGGCGGATAAATACGATATGACCGCCGAACAGTGTATCCCCCGCGCAAACGAGCGTATCAAGCGCTCGACGGAGGAAGCCTTCCGCGAGACGGTCAAGGGCTATGCGACCGTCCGCCCGGAGCATTCGACCATTCGCCTGACCAACGGTAAGACGCATTACGCGCTCATGCCGGTCTGGGTGATGCATACGAGCTGGCGCGGGCAGGAGTATCTGTTCGCGATGAACGGTCAGACCGGCAAATTTGTCGGCAATCTACCGGTGGATAAAGGCGCGTACTGGCGCTGGTTCCTCGGCCTGACGGCGGCGGTCGGTCTGCTGACCTATGTCATCGAGTGGCTGATCCATCGGCTGTAAGGAGGGAAAGAACAATGAAACGACTGTTTTCTCTCCTGCTGGCGCTGGCGCTCTGCGCGGCGCTGTGCTTTGGCGCATTGGCTTCCGAGACGCTGCTGATCGACGACGCCGGTCTGCTCGACGCCGCCGAGGCGGGCGCGCTGGAAACGACCCTGCGGGAGCTGCAGGCCTCGACGGGGTATGACGTTGTTGTTGTTACCGTGCAGTCGCTCGGCGGAAAGACGGTAGCGGATTATGCACAGGACTACTACACGACCGGCGGCTATGCCGAAAACGGCGTGATGTTCCTGATTGCGATGAACGAGCGCAGATGGGATATCTCCTCCTACGGCGAGGGCGAATACAAATTCGCCGCCGGCCGCCGCGAGTACATCGGCGACAAGGTGCAGCCGCTGCTCTCCGACGGCGATTATTACGGCGCATTTTCCGCCTTTGCCGAGCAGGTGCAGGGCTTCTTCGACGGGATGAGCTCCGGCGATCTGGACGATACCGAGCTGCCGGTCGAGCCGATGTCCTTCCTTGCGGTGATCATCGCGCTTGCGGTGGGACTGGTCGTGGCGCTGATCGTGACCGGTGCGATGCGCGGCAAGCTCAAGACCGTGCGCCCCAGAGACAGCGCCGGGGATTATGTCCGCGCGGGCAGCATGAATCTGCGCGCGCAGTCCGACAGCTTCCTGTATAGCAACGTGACGCGCACGGAGCGCCCGCGAAACGATTCGCATTCCTCCGGTGGGGGCGGCGGCTCGTCCAGCTCCGGAAACCATACCAGCGGCAGCTTCTGAGCGCCGAAATTCTGAAAAAAACCGCCCATCGGGGCGGTTCTTTTTTTATGTTCGGTTTTTCCGTATTGTGTGCTTACTGTCATTGCGAAACTTGCGCCGGCAAGTCGTGGCAATCTTGTGTGGGTACTGTCATTGCGAGGGCGGCTTTGCCGCCAATGGCAGTCTCGAACACCATTGTCATTGCGAGGCCACGCCAGTGGCCGTGGCAATCTCCTGTAGAATCCTGCATTAGATTGCCGCGTCGCTTCGCTCCTCGCAATGACAGGCAGACGGGCTTGCGCTCTCCCCGCAATGACCAATAAAAACCAAAGCCGCCCCAAAAGGGCGGCCCCGGATTGGGAGAATGCTTTGTTATACCTTCGTCTGTGCGCCGACCTTGCTGTCCTCCGCGACCTCCAGTGTCTCGGCGTATTCAATGCTGCCGATCCGGCAGCCCGCGCCGATGCGCACGCGGCGGCCGCGTACCACCTCTGCGTCGGTGTTTTCCAGCGTGATGTCGTCGCCTTCGATGGTGCCGACCTCCAAACGGTCGTATTTGCCGTCAACCTTGCGGTTAAAGAGCACGGTCACGCCGTCTTCCGTTTCGCCGGCCGTGTTGCCGATAACGATGCGATGTCCGTCGATTTCAATATCGCTCACGTTACCGCGCAGGACGGTCAGCTCGCAGCAGCCGATGGAGCCGATGTGATTGCCGCAGGACGACGCGCCGAAGCCGAGGTGCGTCAGGTTGATCCGGATGTGCTCGGCGTTGAGCAGGCCCTTGATGACCTGGCGGCCGGTGGTGACATAGTTTTCGGCCTCCACGTCGCCGTCGGCGTTCAGAATGCCCGTCACGGTAACACTCTCGCCGTGCAGCGATTGCAGATTGCAGACGCCGGAGACCCTGCCCTCCTTGCAGCTTACGTCGCCTTCGCCGTTCAGAACGCCGGAGATTTGCAGCGAATCGAGGCATTCCATCTCGTCCCCGGTCGTTACGACGCCGGAAATATGCAGGGAACCGGCGGCGAGCTTTTCCGACGTCTTGAGCGCACCGCTGACGTGCGCCTTTCCGGCGCAGTCGATCCCGCCCTCGACCTTCAAAGAGCCGCTGACGCTCAGCGCCTCGCAGCGCAGGCCGCCGATTGCCTTTGCCGCGCCGCTGACGCTGACCTTTCCGTATTCTCCGCCGGGAATCTTACCGACGCTGCTGCATGAATAATCCATCTTTTCCATCAAAAACTGACTCCTTTCAAGTATTCCAGTATGTCTTTTTCGGCGCCGCCGCGTGTCAGGCGCGCCTCCTTCAGCTCGTCGAGCCGGATATGCACGGTGCGAAAGCCGTCGCTGACGTACAGCCACACGCTCTCGGCGCGGGTCTGTTTTCCCGCAAGCTGCTGCGCCATCTCCTCCAGAGAGAGCGCGTCCGGCCGCGAAAGGATCGACTCGATCCGCGGACAGATCTGCCCGCGATGAAAAAAGGTTTCCTGTCCGGTGCTGGTCGACTTTTTCAGGAACCAGTCCTCCGGGATCAGGCCGAGACGCTTCCAGCGATACAGCGCGCCGTAAGAAATGCCGTAGTGCTCCAGAAGCTCCCGCTTGGAGATCAGATCCTCCATATTGCAATCACCTCCGTAACAATGTTACGACAAGAGTATAGCATAACATTGTTACGCTGTCAAGGGGTTCGGGAAATAATTTTTGCGGGATATTTTTCCGTTTGCCGAAAATGCAAAGGGCTCCCTTGTGGCAAGGGAGCCCTTTTTATGTCATTGCGAGGGCGGCTTTGCCGCCCGTGGCAGTCTGCCGATATGTCATTGCGAGACTTGCGTCAGCAAGTCGTGGCAATCTCGTGTGAACCCCTGCATTAGATTGCCACGTCGGGCTGCGCCCTCCTCGCAATGACACCGGGAGCACCCCGAAGGCTTCCCCTTGAGGGGAAGCCTTTGCGCCGCATGGCGGCGCAAAAAAGCGCGGGGCGGCAATGCCGCCCCGCGGGGAGGTAACCCAACATCTGAGCTGCTTAGTTGCCCCCTAGCACGGTTTCTCCATTGATTTCGATTTTTCCACCATTAATCGTGATGCCGTAATCCTTTGCATTTTCAACAATTGTTGTGTAAGAAGTTTGCGTGTCCTCTCCCACAGAATAACCAAAGAATTTATCGCTGCCTGTTCGAGTAAATGTACCGTTATTAATAACTAACCTACCACTACCAACAACACCGTAAAACATGTAATACGATTGTTTACCTACTAAGGTGTAGTTGCCGCCGTTAATAATGATTTCGCCGGCATCAGCGGCAAACATACCGTTCGCTTCGATGTTCAACGCGGAAGCATTGTTAATCACCATAACGCCACGCTCTGTTTTACTACCGTTAGCAAATACATAGGCGTAGCCCTTACCTGTTCCGTTTTTTACAGCGGAGAACGAACCGCCGTCAATGACACAGTTGCCGAAGTTTCTGATTGCGTTGCCAACGTTGCTATCCGAGCCATAAGTTCCGTCAATAATATGCAGATAACCTGTGGCTGCATTTTCGATGACATGTGAACCGTTTGCATTTTTCGCTGAGTCAGGGAAATTTTGATTTCCGTTGAGTACGATCCCTTTTCCGGCGAAGGTAAGGGTGCCTTTATTTATGATTGCCGCTTTTGCGACGACGGGATTTGTAATATCATGGCCGTTCAAATCGATGTAGACAGTCTTCCCTTCGCTAACGACAAGTGATTTCCCGCTCGTCCCCGTCACACTGCCAATTAGCTTGGCAAATCCACCATTGGTAAGAACCGTTTCCAACTGTTCAAATGTTGATATCTCGGTAGCTTTATCAGATTTCCCATTTACTTTGTTCTTCAAGGATTCGTCGGCTACAAAGGCCGTGGCAGTACCCTTTGTTACGATGCGCAGATTCTCTATGCTAGTATCAGTATTTACTTTTTCAATTTGGACACTAATTGAAAGCTCGATAGACACAGTATTGTCTTCTGCGCTTGTAATGACAACTTTTTCTACGACGGCATCTTCTGTCAAAACCACATGTCCGTGCTTTACCTCGATGACAGTTGTACGTCCAAATTCGTCGTAAGATTCGTTGGCAACAGCGGTTATGACAACCTTGGACGCGTTGCCGTAGTGTGAGACGGTGTCATTAGGAGCATTAACGGTCAAAGAAGTATTAAAACTTCCTGTACGAATAATGACTTTTTGTGCGAGCGCTTCGCTGTTGCGGCTATAGTTCAGCGCGGAAATGCTGCTGCACTCGCCCGCGTCAAAGCCGACGGTCAGAGCCTTACCCTTAAAATCGGGAGCGTTTGTGTCCGCCCAGTAGATGGAGTAGGTTTGTGTTTCGGGAATACCGGTTTCTTCGTCATAAATCTTCCAGAGCGTGTAGATTTCGTCGGAATCCAAATCCTTAATGGGCGTGGCTTCGTCCTGGAAGATGAGCTTATTCTCGGTGGGGTTCACCAGCGCGAAGCGGTCGGCCGTCTGATCCCAGACAATGTCGTTGCCCTTCGAGGTCGGGCTGATCTTGGAGATGTCGTAGCCGTTGGCAAAGGCGTCGTCCAGCGCGTCCTGCATCGTCGCATTCTTCTTGCCGTCAAGGGCTTCCTGCATGGCCATGAGCTTGTTCAGGTTGGTCACAAGCTGAATATCCGCCGACTCGTTCGCCGTCTGCATCAGATTGACGAAGGTCGGAATCAGCACCGCCGCCAGAATGGCGACGACGGCAATCACGATCACCAGTTCGACGATCGTAAAGCCTTTCTTATTTAGTTTTAACATGATATTTCTCCTTTTAAATTTCATCATTCGCGCCAATGGCGCGGGTTGGGGGAGGAGCAGGAAGTGCGCGCGAAACCGTACACGAGATTGCCACGGGCGGCGTTGCCGCCCTCGCAATGACAGTGAGTGTGCGTGTCATTGCGAGGAGCGAAGCGACGTTCCTGCCCTGTGTCATTGCGAGGAGGGCGAAGCCCGACGCGGCAATCTAATGCAAGGTTTTACAAGAGATTGCCACGGCCACTGACGTGGCCTCGCAATGACAGTCGTCGGTGCAAGAGATTGCCACGGGCGGCAGAGCCGCCCTCGCAATGACATATTGCTCCCAGCGCCTTCGCAATGACATATCGTTCCTACTACTCCATATGAACTTTTAGAAGGAAATATCAACAGTTATATCGACAGAATATATATCGAGCTGCGCGTTCAGGGGGGATCGGCGCAGCCGGAGAGAGCAGGGGATAGGTCCGTTTCGCAGGCTTGGTAAAGAGCCGCTCGGACAGCGCGTGGCACACGATGCGCACCAGCATGACCGTTGCAATTGCCAGCGACGCCACCAGGAACAGTGACAGCGCAATTGCAACAACAAACGACAGGCTGAAGTACGGCACCGAGGCCAGCACGGGCGCGATGAGCCGCGTTTGCATATTTTCCAGCGCACGCTCATGCAAAAAGCCCGTCAGCAGGCGGTAGAACAGGGTTCCGCCTGTAATGTAGGGAATGTAAATAAACAGCAGACCAAAGACACAGAGGTAGACCACATAGGCGATGCGGAAGCCGTGCCGCTTCAGGAATTTCAATGTAAATATGCCGGAAATGGTGTATAACGCGAAGATTAAAAGCGCCTGCGCCGTCATATGGCCGCCTCCTCTCTCAAGGCTTTCCCCTGCGGGGAACGCAAAAAACCGTCAAAGGGGTAAACTACCCCCTTAACGGTTCGTGATTTTCTGATTTAAATTGACTAAGTGTGTGTGTGTGTGTGTGTGTGTGTGTGTGTGTGTGTGTGTGTGTGTCAGTACACTACAAATGTAATACCACATTACATTCACTCTCCTTAACCCTTGTACCCATTCTACCACGTTTTTTTGCGCAGGTCAAGAGCCGTCACGCGGCAAACTGTCGAGAAAAATTGCTTTCGCCTGCACTTTCGTACCGTTCTGCGTGACGTAATAGAGCGAAACGGGGGCATTCAACGCGGAAAGCGCCGCCTGCGCCGCCGGAAGCTGCTCCGGCGCGACGCGCAGCGAAATTCCGCATGAGGCGGAGATCTGCCGCAGTGTCGGCATAACAATAAATGTTACGCTGCCGAGCAGCGCCTGTGCACGGATGGCTGCGTGCGTCGAGCGAAACGTAAAGAGATAGTATGCGTCCTGCGTCACAGCGTGATGACCTTTGACGCGCCCTGCAGCTTTTCCAGAATTTCGTACATATTGCTGATCTTGCCGACCCGGAGCCGCTCGGTCAGACCGTAGAAATTCAGGCAGGTGCCGCAGACGATGATCTGCACGCCCTTGACCGCCAGCGTTTGCAGCGATTCGATCACCTGCGCGTCGTCTCCGGCGGGCAAACGCACGCCGCTGTTCATAAAGACGATGCACTCGGGGAGCTGCGAGCCTTGCGAGAGCGTGTAAAGTGCCATTTTTAGCAGGTTCTCGCCCAACACGACGTCGCCCTCGCCAATATGATCCTTGCCGATGAAGAAGGCATAACCTGCGTCCGTGCAGACGGAACACGGCGCAGCCTGTGCCGGGGCGGGAGCGCCGCTGCGGCGCAGTGTCACGAGGAAGCCGCCCTCCGCTTCGCGGGTTTCGGCGGTACAGCCGCGGTCCGACGCAAAGCGCGACAGATTTTGCACGGCGACGGCGTTGTCAACCGCAATTTCCAGTGCGTCTGCGCCGCTTTCCAGCGCGTTTTTCGCCAGAATGACGGGCATGGGGCAGGGCTTGCCCTTGGCATCGATAAATGTCATAATTTGTTCTCCTTTTCCGGTAAGTAGTCGTAGGCGAGGCGCTCCGTACCGTCGCCCACGCGGATGATGCCGCAGTAGCGAAAGCCGTAACGCGTCAGCGCGGCCTGCATCGGGCGGTTGTCGCGGTGCGTGTCGGCACGGAGGTAGCCGCATTGCGTCAGACAGTAGTCAAAGCATTGTCGGGAAAAGCCGGGGAGGCTGCCCGTTTTGGCCAGGCGGTGGATCGTTCCGTAAGGACGGTCAAAGCGCCACGCGCCCTCGTCCATATGTGCATAGGTCGGATCCTCGCCGAGAAACAGGGAAAATGCACCCAGAAGTGCGCCGTTTTCCTCGAATACGCGGCAGTTCCCGCCGCAAATGTCCGCCAGAATGCGTTCCGGCGCGGGGTAGACACTGCCCCACTGGGTCGGATTTCCGGCGGCGCGCATAAACGCACGCGCCTGCTCGTAAAGCGTCAGCAGCGCGGGCAGATCGCGCTCTTGCGCAATGCGGATGTGCATGACCGAGCCTCCTTTGGCCTGATAAAAACAGTATAGCACCGTTTGCATGAAATGGCAAGCGCCCGAACGCCTGCGAATCTTGACAAAATCGGGCTTTTGTGGTATTACTATTCATACCGTATCATAATCGACTCCTGCAATGCGCCCTTATCCGAGAATTTCCCGGTATTCTTCGACTCTATGCCCCGCAAAGGGTCGGAATCGCCGCATCTGCAGAGAGGTCAACGCGCCCGGGGACGGAAAGAATGCGGCAAGAGTGGTCGATTTTATTATTGAAAGGTCAAAACTATAAGCTTTAGAAACGGAGACGGAATGATGAACATAGCAATCCTTACGGCCGGCGGGATCGGTTCGCGGACGCGCCAGGATCTGCCGAAGCAGTTTATAACGGTGGATAATAAACCGATCATCATTTATACGCTGGAGGCGTTTCAGCGGCACCCCAATATCGACGAAATCTATGTGGCGTGTCTGGAGGGCTGGGAGGCGGTTTTGAACGCGTATGCGAAGCAGTTCAACATCACCAAGCTCAAAAGGATCGTTATGGGCGGCGCGACCGGACAGGCGTCCATTTATAATGCCCTGTGCGCAGTTCGGGAGGATCACGCAGACACCTCCGAGGCGGTGGTTCTGATCCATGACGGCAACAGGCCGATGGTATCGCAGGATGTGATCACGGATAACATTGTCAAGCAGAGGCTCCACGGCTCCGCCGTGACGGTGATCCCTACGACGGAGGTTGTGTTCGTTTCGAGGGACGGCCTGGCTTCAAACGAGGCGCTCAATCGCGAGGAGCTGTGGCGGACGCAAACGCCGCACGCTTACCGGTTTGACGAGCTGTGGGCGGTGCATTGCCGGGCGATCGAAGACGGGATTACCAATACGGCCGCTTCATGCTCCCTGATGCAGAAATACGGATATGCGACCTATTTTTCCAAGGGCTCCGAAAAGAACATCAAGATCACGACGGTGGAGGATATTGAAATTTTCAAGGCTCTGCTCAACGCAAGAAACGACGCATGGATCAAACAATGAAACGACTGCTTACGAATGAGCTGTATATCGGCGACCTCAAAAAGGTTCTGAGCACGTTTGATTTCAGCCCGCTCAGAGACACAAGCGTTCTCATCACCGGCGGCCTGGGGCTGATCGGTTCCGCCGTGGCGGATCTGCTGGTTCTGTATAACGAATGCTGCGGAGCGGGAATTCGACTTTGGATAGCGTGCAGAGACAAAGACCGCTTTTTCAAACGGTACGGCGGGTATCCGTGTGTGGAATACCTTCGCTACGACGCGACTGAGCCGATCTCCTTTGACGTTGACGCGGATTATCTCCTGCATGGAGCGGGCACGGCCTCTCCCGAGCTGTATGTGACCAAGCCGGTGGAGACAATGCTTTCCAACTTCGACGGCATCCGGAATCTGCTGGAGTATGCCGGAAGGCATCGCGCCAAACGGGTTCTGTATATCTCGTCCAGCGAGGTTTACGGAACGAAGGATACGGCGGCTGCATTTGAGGAGGAGCGCTTCGGCTCGGTCAACATCAATTCGGTTCGTGCGTCCTACGCCGAGGCGAAGCGGGCCTCGGAGGTGCTGTGCAAGTCATATTCCTCGGAGTATGCCGTCGATACGGTGATCGTGCGGCCGGGACACATTTACGGGCCGACGGCCTCGCCGAAGGATCGGAGAATCTCGTCGGAGTTTGCATACCTTGCCGCCGAGGGGAAAGCTCTGAAAATGAAGAGTCCGGGGCTCCAGAAGCGTTCCTACTGCTACGCACCGGATTGCGCGGCGGCGATTCTGATCGCTCTGCTGAACGGTGAAAAGGGCGATTCCTACAATATCGGACACGATGAGGTTACGAGCATCCGGGAGATGGCGCGCCTGCTGGCGGAGGCCGGGAATGTAAAGCTGGAGGTCGGCGAGCCTACGCGGGAGGAGCTGGAGCGCTTCAACCCGATGGATAATTCTTCGCTCAACAATCGCAAGATCAAGGCGATTGGCTATAGGGATACCTTCTCCGTGCGGGAAGGGTTGACGCATACGGTCAGAATATTGAAAGAGATCAACGGCGGCGGATAAATGTGCGCCTTGGCTACGGACGCTGCAGTCGCGGAGAGCAATTGCAAAATTCGCCAAAAGACACGGTTTGAAGCCGCCTGGCGTTGTGCATCTCAACAAAACTGAATTACCTACGCAAAAAGTAGGGAAAAGCACTTGACAAATGCAGCCCGGGGGCGTATGATAGTCCCGGTTAGTGAAAGCTAACAATTTTCCATCCCCTCGGTTAGACGCTGCTAATCCCCCGGCGTCTCCGGGGCATAGACAATCCTCCCTCCAGTTTTGCCGCCGGCGGACCAAGACGCCGGCGGCTGAACAGGAAGGCAAAGAAAGTGAGGAAATCAATATGATGCCCTTAACATTGGCCCCTGCGGGCGAGGAAACGATCATCCGCCACATCGGCGGCAACCCCGAAGCGCGGCAGCATCTGGCCGACCTCGGCTTCGTGGCAGGCGGTACCGTTACCGTGGTTTCCACGCTGGCGGGCAATGTGATCGTTAAGGTCAAGGAGTCGCGTGTTGCAATCAGTGAGGAAATGGCGCGCAAAATTATGGTGTGACGGCGCAGGAGCGCTTTCATATACAAGATCGTAGATTTGGAGGAGGAATGTGCGATGAAAACCCTGAAGGAAGCCAAGATCGGTTCGACCGTCAAGGTCGTCAAACTCCACGGTGAGGGCGCAACGAAGCGCCGCATCATGGACATGGGTATCACCCGCGGCGTAGAGGTCTATGTCCGTAAGGTTGCCCCGCTCGGCGATCCCGTCGAGGTCAACGTGCGCGGCTACGAGCTGTCGCTCCGCAAGGCAGATGCGGAAATGATCGAGGTCGAATAAGCCTTTATTTTTCATCATCAGCGGTTAGCCCCTGCTAATCGCAGAAAGAGAGGATTGCAAAACATGAGCATTCGCATTGCCCTCGCGGGCAACCCCAACAGCGGCAAGACAACGCTGTTTAACGCATTGACCGGTTCGAACCAGTTCGTCGGTAACTGGCCGGGCGTCACGGTAGAGAAAAAGGAAGGCAAGCTCAGGAAGCACGACGACGTGACCATCATGGACCTGCCCGGCATCTACTCTCTGTCGCCGTATACGCTGGAGGAAGTCGTTTCCAGAAACTATCTGATCGGCGAACGTCCGGACGCCATCCTGAACATCATCGACGGCACGAACCTTGAGCGTAACCTGTATCTGACCACGCAGCTCACCGAGCTGGGCATCCCGGTCGTGATCGCCATCAACATGATGGACATCGTCCGCAAGAACGGCGACCAGATCAACGTCAAGGAGCTGTCGCGTCAGCTCGGCTGCAAGGTCGTTGAAATCTCCGCACTGAAGGGTGACGGCGTTATGGAGGCGGCGGAGGCCGCCATTGCTGCGGCAAAGGGCAGCAAGACCGTGCCGATGCATACCTTCTCCGGCGTCGTTGAGCACGCGCTGGCGCACATCGAGGAGGCTGCCGTGCACGAAATGCCCGCCGAGCAGCAGCGCTGGTACGCCATCAAGATTTTTGAACGTGACGACAAGGTGCTTGAGCAACTCCAGATTCCCGAGACGACCATGCACCACATCGAGCAGGACATCGCCGCAGCCGAAAAGGAGCTGGACGACGATGCCGAATCGATCATCACCAACGAGCGCTACATCTACATTGCAGATATCATCAAGAGCTGCTATAAGAAGAAGAACACCGGTAAGCTCTCCGCTTCCGATAAGATCGACCGCGTTGTTACCAACCGCTGGTTGGGTCTGCCGATCTTCGCAGCCGTGATGTTCCTGGTTTACTACATCTCCATGGTCACGGTCGGCTCCTGGGCGACCGACTGGGCCAACGACGGCCTGTTCGGCGACGGCTGGCATCTGCTGGGCATCGGCTCGAAGCAGTATGAAGCCGTTTCCGACGACTATACAAACGCAATGAACGCCATCGGCGCATTCGTTGAAATTCCGGAAGAGATCGACGCGGACGCGTTCCTCGCCGAGCTGAAGGATTTCACCACCGATCAGAAGAGCGCCACCATCACCGTCGAGGATGAGGAAGACCTCCACACCACCGACATGACCGCGTACTACGATACCATCCCCGAGGGCGCGGATGAGGAGACGACCGTCGGCATGACCTTTGTAGACGCCGTACAGTATGTCACCGAAAACGGCTTTGACGAGCCGGATCCCGCCGACTATCCCGTATGGGTTCCCGGTATCCCCGTCCTCATCAGCGACGCACTGCGCGTTGATTCGGACAATCCCGTTGTGGCGCCGTGGCTGAGCGGCCTGATTCTGGACGGCATTGTCGCCGGTGTCGGCGCAGTCCTCGGCTTCGTGCCGCAGATGCTTGTCCTGTTCCTGCTCCTGGCTTTCCTGGAGGCTTGCGGCTACATGGCTCGTATCGCCTTTGTTCTGGACCGTATCTTCCGTAAGTTCGGCCTGTCCGGCAAGAGCTTCATCCCGATGCTCATCGGCACCGGCTGCGGCATCCCCGGCGTCATGGCTTCGCGTACCATTGAAAACGAGCGCGACCGCCGTATGACGATCATGACCACCACGTTTATCCCCTGCGGCGCCAAGGTGCCCTTCATCGCCATGATGGCCGGCGCTCTGTTCGGCGGCTCCGCGTGGGTTTCCACCTCCGCATACTTCATCGGCATGGCCGCGATCATCGTTTCCGGCATCATGCTGAAAAAGACCAAGATGTTCTCCGGCGAGCCGGCTCCCTTCGTCATGGAGCTGCCTGCCTATCACCTGCCGACCGTCGGCAACGTTCTGCGTTCCATGTGGGAGCGTGGCTGGTCCTTCATCAAGAAGGCCGGCACGATCATCCTGCTTTCCACCATCGTCGTGTGGTTCACCTCCTTCTTTGGGTTCACGGACGAGGGCTTCCGTATGCTGGAGGAAAGCGAACTGGATAAGTCCCTGCTGGCTGCCGTCGGCAATGCGATCGCATGGATCTTCAAGCCGCTCGGTTGGGGCGAATGGGAAGCCGCCGTCGCCTCCATCACCGGCCTGGTTGCCAAGGAAAACATCGTCGGCACGATGAGCATCCTTTACGGCGCCGCCGGAAACGCTTACCAGACCCTCGCCAGTGTCTTTACCGGCGTCAGCGGTTACTCCTTCCTGGTGTTCAACCTGCTGTGCGCTCCGTGCTTCGCCGCCATCGGCGCCATCAAGCGCGAGATGAACAGCGCGAAGTGGACCTGGTTTGCCATCGCCTATCAGTGCGGCTTTGCCTACTGCATCGCGCTTATGATCAACCAGTTTGGTCAGATCTTTGAGGGCAAGGCTCAGTGGCTCGGCGTTGTCGTCGCCGCCGCGCTGCTCATCGGTATGGTCTACATGCTTGTGCGTCCCTACAAGGAAGCTACGAAGCTGACCACCAAGGTTCGCGTAAAGTAATTTTTTCCGACAGTAACAATTCCGGAAAGGAGTCTTTCAGATGCTGCAATGGCTTGCAAATTATTGGGTCACACTTACCATTGCTCTGGTTCTGGCTGCGGTCGTAACGCTGATCGTCGTCAAGCTGGTCAAGGATCGCAAACGCGGTAAAACCTCCTGCGGCTGCAACTGCGCCCATTGTGCAATGGCGGGCTCCTGCCACTCCAACAAGAAACCCTAACGCAAACCGGCGCCGGAGGAAATCGTACCCTCCGGCGCCGCGACGCTTTTATGAAAGGAGATGCGCACTGTGGTTCAGGTGACATTGAAAATCAGCGGCATGGCTTGCTCCATGTGCGAGGCGCACATCAACGATTGCATCCGTGCGAATTTTGCGGTGAAAAAGGTCAGCTCCTCCCATCGCAAGGGTGAAACGGTCATCACAGCCGAAACGGCGCCGGACGAGCAGAAGCTGCGCGACGCGATCGCCCGGACCGGTTACACCGTGACCGAAGTCCGCGTGGAGGATGCGCCGAAAAAGCACGGCTTGTTCCGCTGAAAGAAGTATACGCCCCACCGCTGCCGGGATCACCGGCGGCGTTTTTTTATCCTGCGTCACAAGGAAATAAATTTGTTAAATTTCTTAAATACCTCTTGACTTTGAGCCAACTCCAGGTAATATAATAAGGGAAAAGGAAGGGTGAGCTGCACATGACGATCAAGGAAGTCAGTGAAAAATACGGCATTAGCGCCGATACGCTGCGTTATTATGAGCGCGTCGGGGTTCTGCCGCCCGTTGCGCGCACGGCAGGCGGCATCCGCGACTATGACGACGAGGCGCTCGGCTGGGTGGAGCTGGCGCTGTGTATGCGCAGCGCCGGACTTCCCGTTGAGGCCATCGGGGACTATGTGCGCCTCTATCGCCTCGGCGACGAAACGTTCGCCGCGCGTCTGGAGCTCCTGACCCGCCAGCGGCAGACGCTGTTGGAGCAGCAGGAGGCCGTTGCGCGGACGCTGGAGCGATTAAATTATAAGATTGCGTGCTATGAGCGCGCCGTAAAAACCGGCAGCCTGCGCTTTGACGGCTGCTGCGAGGATTCTAAGGAGGAATAAGCCATGCGTAAAAATTTCGGAGCCAAACCCTATTGCTATCCCCAGCCTGTTTTCATCCTTGCCACCTATCTTGACGACGGCACACCCAACGCCATGAATGCCGCATGGGGCGGCATCAGCGAAGGCGACGAGCTCTCGCTTTGCGTCAGCGCGGGCCATGCGACCACGAAGGCGCTGCGCAAGCGCGGCGCGTTTACCGTCAGTATGGCGGATGTGGCGCAGCTTGCCGCCTGCGACTATGTAGGCATCGTCTCCGGCAACCACGTTCCGGATAAGTTCGCGCGTGCCGGTTTCCATGCGCAGCGTTCGGAATTTGTCGATGCCCCGCTCATCGAGGAGCTGCCGGTCGCCGTAGAATGCCGCCTGCGCAGCTATGACCCGGCTACCGGCCGCCTTGTCGGGCAGATCGTCAATGTCAGCGTTGATGAGCGCGTGCTTGATTCGGAGGGTCGCGTCGATGTGACAAAGGTTCAGCCGATCACCTTCGACCCGTTCAACAATACTTATGTGGCGCTCGGCGAAATTGCCGGCCGCGCCTTCCACGACGGAAAAAAGCTGAAGTAAACGCAGCATTCCATATCAGAAAAGGGGATCGTCTATGTCATATTTTGAAAAGGTCAAGCGGAATTTCGGCTTTGGCTGTATGCGCCTGCCGATGAACGGCGAAGAGGTCGATCTGAAAAAGTTTGAGGAGATGGTCGACTGCTTCCTGGCTGAGGGGTTTAATTATTTCGACACAGCGCACGGGTATCTTAGCGGCAAGAGCGAGACGGCGCTGCGGGAGGCGCTGGTAAAGCGTCATCCGCGTGAAAGCTATACGCTGACGGACAAGCTGACGGATATGTACTTCAAGACTGAGGAGGATATCCGGCCGTTCTTCCGAAGCCAGCTTGAGGCCTGCGGTGTGGAATACTTTGATTTCTACCTGATGCACGCACAGAACAAGGACAATTATGAGAAATTCAAGCAGTGCCGCGCCTATGAGACGGCTCTGGCACTGCGCGACGAGGGGAAAATCCGCCATTTCGGCATCTCCTTCCACGATTCGGCCGAGGTGCTCGACCGGATTCTTACGGACTATCCGCAGATTGAGGTCGTGCAGCTTCAGTTTAACTACGTGGACTATGAGGATCCCTCGGTGCAGTCGCGAAAATGTTACGAGGTCTGCCGTAAGCACGGCAAGCCTGTGATCGTCATGGAGCCGGTCAAGGGCGGCAATCTCGTGTGCCTGACGGACGATGCCATGCAGGTGCTCGACGCGCTGCACGGCGGCAGCCCCGCCAGCTATGCCATCCGTTTTGCGGCGAGCTTTGAGGGGATCTTTATGGTGCTCTCCGGCATGGGCGATATGGACATGATGCGCGACAACGTGTCGTTTATGAAGGATTTCCGCCCGCTTGACGCGCGCGAGCGCGCCGCCGTGGATGAGGTCTGCCGTATCCTGCACGAAAAGCGTCTTGTGCCCTGCACGGCGTGCCGCTATTGTGTTGACGGCTGCCCGATGAATATCAATATCCCGGCGCTGTTCTCCTGTATGAACAATCAACAGCTTTATCGCGACTGGAATGCGAAGTTCTATTACGGCATCCGCACCAACGGCCGCGGCAAGGCGTCGGACTGCGTGGAATGCGGACAGTGCGAGCAGGTCTGCCCGCAGCATCTGCCCATTCGCACGCTGCTCAAGGACGTTGCAAAGGAGTTTGAGTCGCAATGATGGAATACCGCAAGCTGCCGCACGGCAGCGAACAGCTCAGTGTGATCGGCATCGGGACGGGAAGCCTGCACAACAGCGATCCGCAGGAGATTGAGAACGTGATCCGGGAGGCGATCGACAGCGGCGTCAATTTCTTTGATCTCTGCGCGGGCGGCGCGTCGGTCTATCATGCCGTGGGCCGCGCCATCCGTGATTGCCGCAGTCAGGTGTATTTCCAGCTCCATTTCGGCGCCGTGTATAACCCGAAGGGGGAATACGGCTGGTCGCGCAACCTTTCGGTGATCCAAAAGACCTTTGCCTGGGAGCTGGAGCAGCTCCACACGGACTATGTTGACTTCGGAATGCTGCACTGTGTGGACGACGACGAGGATCTTGACGAGCTGCTGGAGCACGGCGTGTTTGACTATGTGCGGTCGTTGAAGAAACGCGGCATTGTCCGGCATCTCGGATTTTCGTCGCACACACCGAGCGTTGCGCAGCGCCTGCTGGATCTTGGCGACTTTGACATTATGCTGTTTTCGCTGAATCCGGCATATGACTATGAACGCGGCAACGACGAGCTGGGCGTCGGAACGAACCGGGAGCGCAGTGCGCTGCTGCTGCGGTGCCTGTCCGAAGGCGTCGGCGTTTCGGTTATGAAGCCCTTCCACGGCGGCCGGCTGCTGATGGCGGAAACCTCGCCGTTCGGCTGCGCATTGACGACGAACCAATGCATCCGCTATGCGCTTGACCGTCCGGCGGTGTTGAGCGTTGTGCCCGGCGTGCGAAATGCAGAGGATCTGCGCGCGCTGCTGGCCTATACGACGGCAAAGACCAAAAAAACCGACTACCGCGTCATTCGCGATATCACGCCGAAGGAGGTTGCGGGTAGCTGTGTCTACTGCAACCACTGCCTGCCCTGCCCGGCCGGAATCGACATCGGCCTGGTCAATAAGTATTATGATCTGGCGCTCATGGGCGATAAGCTGGCGCGGAATCACTACGATAAGCTGTCGGTCAACGCCACGGCCTGCACCGGCTGCCGCCATTGTGAGCTGCGCTGCCCGTTTGACGTCAAGCAGACGGCGAGAATGCATACGATTGCCGAGGCCTTTTCAGACAAAGCCTTCGGGACCGGCGGAAAAAGGCCTGACGAGCCGTAGTATGCGGACGCTGCTTGTCGGGTTCAAGGGAAAAAACAATCCCTCGGAGCGGATCGTGTGTGCGCTGACGCCGCAGCCGGTGCTGCTGACCAATTCCTTTGCAGGTCTTGCGCGGGAGGTGGCGCAGCTTGATCCCTCCGCCGAGGCGGCATACCTGTTCGGCGTGGATACGAGCCTGAGAGCTTCCGTCAGGGTAGAATGTGTGGCGCAGATGCAGGGACAGAGCCGAAGGACGCGCCTGCCTGCCGAGGCGCTGGCGGACAGGCTTTGCGGCTGCGGCGTCCGTGCGGCGCTCTCCTGCCGTGCGACGGCATATCTTTGCAACGCTGCGTATTGGGCGCTGCTTGAAAAATACAAAGGTGCGGCGCTCCTGATCCACGTTCCGCCGCTGCGCTTTCTTGACGAGACCTTCTTCCGAGGCCTTCGTACCGTTTCCCTATGCGATAAAACGGCCTTCCCCTGAGGGGAAGGCCGTTTTGCTCTGCCGTTATTCCGTGAAGATGTACCGGACAATGCAGCCCTTGCCGTCGCCGGTGGTGATGACACAATCGCCCTCCGGCGTCTTGCCGCTGTCCAGCACAGGGAAGGGCGCATTGGCGGAGACATAGGCCTCCGGGCTTTCGGCTTCTGCCTCAATAAACTCCTTCCTGGCGTGCTTCGCTCCGCCGCAGGGGTTGATCGTCTCAATCATGACCTCATAGCTTTTCATATACGTCCTCCCGAGCCTTCCGGCCTGAATAATCAGCCGAAGTATCTCTTCAGCAGACCCTCGAAGGCCTTGCCGTGCCGGGCTTCATCGCGGGCCATTTCGTGGACGGTATCATGAATGGCGTCGAGGTTATTCTTCTTTGCGACCTTCGCCAATTCAAACTTGCCGGCGGTTGCGCCGTACTCGCAGTCCACACGCCATGCCAGATTCTTCTTCGTGGAATCGGTCATGTTCGGCTCCAGCTCGCTGCCGAGCAGCTCGGCGAACTTTGCGGCGTGCTCCGCTTCCTCATAGGCGGCCTTTTCCCAGTACAGGCCGATCTCGGGGTAGCCCTCGCGGTGCGCGATGCGCGCCATGCACAGATACATACCGACCTCGCTGCACTCGCCGTTGAAATTCGCCTTGAGCTGATCGATGATATACTTGCGGTCCTCCTCGCTTACACCGTCGAGCTTTGTGCCGATGCCGAAAACGTGCTCGGCTGCCAGCGCCATCTCGCCTTCCACCAGCTTGAACTTTTCACCGGGCACGCCGCACAGGGGGCACTTGAAGCCTTCGGGCATCTCGCCTTCGTGGACATAACCGCAAACGGGGCAAACATACTTTTTCATTTGACAAATCCTCCAAGAAATGTTTTTATTTGTGTGTTATCATTTATTAAGAAGCATCGTGTTTGATGCAATCCCGACACAGGCCGCTCAGGGACAGCGTGTAATCCTCCACCTCGCCGCAGTCCAGCTCCAGCGAAAGGCGCTCCGGAAGCGTAATGGAATCGACGTCCAGAACGGCTGAACAGCGGCGGCAGACAAAGTGCGCGTGTGGCGAGGTTCGCGCGTCGAAACGCTCCAGCCCATTGACAACGCCGACGGAAATCAGCTTGCCTTCCTCACGGAAGGTGCGTAAATTGCGGTAGACCGTTCCGAGCGAAAGATCCGGAATCGTTGGTTTAAGCTGCGCATAGACCCACTCTGCGGAGGGGTGTGTCGTCGTGTTGCGAAGGCATTCATAGATTGCATCGCGCTTTTTACTGTGTTTCCGTTCCGGCATAATGGTCGCTCCTAAATAACAATGATTATTATTTGTATTTTTATTATAGCAGAGATTCCTGTTTTGTCAAGAGGTTTCGAAAAAATTTTTTTTCGGAGGAAATATCCGTAAAATTCGCGGTTGAAATCTCCGGGAAAATGGGTTATACTGTTCGGGAGAGTATCATGCGGAGGAGGCGGCGCAATGGGCGAGGTGATCTGCTGGGCGTCCGGTAAGGGCGGAACGGGAAAGACCACCGTCTGCGCCTCGGTCGCTTCCTGCCTGGCTGCACAGCAGGCGCGCGTGCTGTGTATCGATACGGATATCGGCTTGCGCAATCTGGATATTGCGCTCGGCATGGCAGATCAGCCTGCCGTCGCCTTTACGGAGCTGCTTCGCGGTGTATATACGCTTGCCGATGCCGCAGTACATCCGCAGCTTCCGCTGCTGCGCTTTCTTACCGCCCCCGTCCGTGACGATCCCGTCGAACCGGGCGCCTTCGGTGCGCTGCTTGACACTGCGCGGCGCGAATTTGACTTCGTTCTTCTGGATGCGCCGGCGGGAATCGGCGAGGGCTTCCGCCTCGCGACGCATTATGCCGACCGCTGCGTGGTCGTCTGCAACTGCGACCCGGCGTCGCTGCGCGACGCTGCCCACACTGCCGGACTCCTTCGCCTGGCCGGTAAGGAGGGGCTGAGCCTTCTGGTAAACCGTGTTACGCCGCGGCGGCTCCGTCGTCTCCGGCTGACGATCGATGATATGATGGATCAGACGGCGCTGCCGCTTTTGGGGCTTGTGCCGGAGGATGAAAATGCCGTTTTTGCAGCCGCTGCAGGGCAGGCGCTGCTGTTTGCAACGGATACCGGCGCCGCAGAGGCGAGCCTGCGAATCGCACGGCGTCTGCGCGGCGTCGCCACACCGCTGATGAATTTTTAAGGAGGGATTCCTTATGACGATTGCTTTACTGGCACACGATAAGAAAAAAGAGCTGATGGTGCAGTTCTGCACGGCTTACAAGAGCGTGCTTTCCAAGCACAATCTCTGCGCCACGGCGACGACCGGCAGACTGGTCGCACAGGCAACGGGGCTTCCCGTTACGCAGTACCTGTCGCGCAGTCAGGGCGGCCACCAGCAGGTCGATGCACGCATCGCCTATAACGAGATCGATATGGTTATCCTGTTTACGGATCCGAATAACACCGACTCGTGGAACGACCGGCAGCTTGCGCAGACCATTCACCTGTGCGATATGCACGATGTCCCCATTGCGACCAACCTTGCCGCAGCTGAAATGCTGATTTTCGGTCTCCAGCGCGGCGATCTTGACTGGCGTGAGATGATGCATCCGCGCAGAAGTGTGAGGTAATCATGCAGGCTCAGGAGTTGATTGAATATATCCGCAAGGCGGAAAAAACGACCCCCGTTCGCGTGACGCTTCAGGCGCGCGAGCCCATTGCGTTTACCGATGCAGAGGATTTCTGCGGCGGAAACGGACTGCATATCCTGTTCGGAGACTGGAAGCATATCAAGCCGCAGCTTGAGGCAAACGCCGAAAAAATCTCTGCGCTGCATATTGAGAACAGCGCGCGCAATACCGCGCTGCCCATGTTGGATGTGAAGGAGCTGCATGCTCGTGTCGAGCCGGGCGCAATTCTGCGCGAGGGCGTCGAGGTTGCGGATAATGCCGTCATTATGATGGGCGCGATTCTGAATATCGGCGCACGGGTCGGCGAGGGCAGTATGATTGATATGGGCGCCGTGCTGGGCGGCCGCGCTACCGTCGGCAGATACTGTCATATCGCCTCCGGCGCAATTCTGGCGGGCGTGATCGAGCCGCCGAGCGCGCAGCCGGTCGTCGTCGGTGATCATGTTGTCGTCGGAGCGAACGCTGTGGTGCTCGAGGGCGTGCAGATTGGCGACAATGCCGTCATTGCTGCCGGTGCGGTTGTTACCCGCGATGTGCCTGCCAACGCTGTGATGGTCGGTGCGCCCGCGCGGTTGGTCAAATACCGCGACGCGCAGACCGATGCAAAAACCGTCCTTATCGACGCACTGAGAGAGCTGTAATCCGTAAACGACCCCGGCAAGAGCGCAAGAACCGATGACAGCCGGGCAAATATGTTGAAATCGGGGCGTCCCCCGGAGGGATGCCCCGCAGCATTTGATCTGCGGGCGTGGTGGAATTGGCAGACTCGGTGGATTTAGGTTCCACTGCCAAAAGCGTGCAGGTTCGAGTCCTGTCGCCCGCACCATGACGAGTGTTCTTATAGCATTTGAAAGGCTGTAAGAACACTCGCTTTTTTATACAGCGAGTTCACAGGGGGCGTAGTTGACGACTACGCCTTTTCTTGTATTTACGGACACTTCCGGGATCGGCAGGGGCAGCACCGTTGGAATCTCAATCGTTCCGACGCAGTTATAGTGGATGCGAAGCCGCTGCTCCCATACGCCGTCGATCTTCTCAGCATTGAACACTTCGATCTTCTCAATCAGTTCGTTCAGCATCCTGGGCGTCAGTTTTCTCGCTCTGGTGTACTTGCGGACAAGACCGATAAACATATCCGTTGTCATGGAACGGCTGCTCTGCTTCTCTATTTCGGAGCGGAGCTTTTTTATTTTCTCCGACAGTTCCTTTTGCTCGTCCTCATACCGCCGGGACATTTTTGCGAAGCGGTCATCAGAGCGCTTGCCGGAAACATTATCCTCATAGATACGTTCAAAGAGGCCGTCCAATTCTTCATCACGGGCAAGGAGCGTTTTCAGTTCCTTTTCCTTCAGCTTGCGGTCTGTCTGTTCCGCCTGCTGGGAATGACCGATCACCGCTTTTACAAATTCGTCCTCATAGAGACTGGCGAATTTCGTTAAGCGCCGTATCTCTCCCAGCACCACTTCCTCCAGGAAGTCCACACGGACATAATGGGTAGAGGTGCAGGTGCCGCGGTTGCCCTTGTAGTTGGAGCAGTTGAAATACTTGATCTCCGGATTGCCCTGATTGAAATGAAAGTGAAGGTTGCTGCCGCAATCGGCGCAGACCAACAGGCCGGAAAACATATTGTGTTCTCCATTGTTGGTGCGGCGCTTACGGATTTTGCCCCGCTTCTGCTGCACCTGCTCATACACAGCACGCTCGATGATCGCCTCATGGACGTCCTGGAACACCACCCAATTCTCACGGTCATTGTCGATCCGTTTCTTATTCTTGTAGGACTTGGAATAAGTTTTGAAATTGAGAATGTCACCACAGTATTCCTGCAGGGAGAGAATTTTGGTGATGGTAGAGCTGTTCCACTTGGTAGGCGGCTGCTGTTTGCCCTTGCCGGGGCGTTTGATGCCCTTCGTGAGCCAGTAGGCCCGCGGGGTCAGGACACCATCCTTTTCAAGCTGGGTGGCGATCTGCTCTGTTCCGAAGCCCTCCAAAGTCATGCTGTAAACGCGGCGCACAACCTGGGCTGCCTCGTCATCCACGATCCAATGCTTCGGATCGTTCGGGTCCTTGATGTAACCGTAGGGCGGCTGGCCCATCGGCTCACCGGCGTTGCCCTTGATCTTGTTGCTGATGCGCCGCTTTTTGCTGATATCGCGGGCATACCACTCATTGAACAGGTTGCGAATCGGGGCAAGCTCATTTTCGCCCTCTGCCGTGTCGATGTTATCCGAAACGGCCACCAGACGGATATCGTGATCCGGGAAAAATTCCTCCGTCAACCGTCCAACCTCAATGTAGTTGCGCCCCAGGCGCGAGAGGTCTTTGACAAAGACAGCGGCGGCTTTTCCCTGTTCCAACTGGCGGATCATTTCCACGAAGCCGGGGCGATCCATCGTCACGCCGGAAATACCGTCATCCAGGAAATGAACCAGATTTGTGTAGCCCTTTTCCTTTGCAACTTTGGCAAGCAACTTCTTTTGATTGCCGATGCTGTAGCTTTCGCCTTCAAGATTATCGTCACGGGAAAGTCTTTCATAGAGAAAGGCGGTCACGTCACGGGATTTTTTGTTATTCGACTGTTTCATAAGTCCTCCTTCCGTCAAGGCAGTCGAATAGCAAATATACTTGTA
>CAKUDE010000034.1 GCA_934645175.1 uncultured Oscillospiraceae bacterium | reverse complement strand
TGTTGAACAAAAATGTGATGATGTGCAGCATAGCCTACCTCGTTACGGATGGTTCGGCATCGGGAAGTCGATGGAAATCCTGAATGTAGCGGAATTTCCGGCAGCTACGACAATCGGCTCCTCAAGAACCTCGCGGAACATAAGGACACAGGTATCTGAAAATGCCGTAACCCGCTCAATACCCGTGGTTCTGCTGCTGCTGGTTACAGTTGCTTGCCTGTTTTCATGGAAAAGTCCATACTCCCGAATCGTCTGCTCGGAAGTGGTGTTGTTCAGATAGGTCACGGTCGCCGTTTTGGTAAACTTCTTGTTTTCCGAATCCCATACCATCGTGATGCCATGGATCGCCGTGATGCTCGAATAGCTTGTGTTGAGCAGAGCGCCGGACAGCGTGTAATCCTCGTATGTTACGGGCGTATTCCCGTCGCCCAAACAGATAGACGAGCGGTCAAGCATGGAAGCCGGAGATATTTTAGTGTAACTTCCCGTCCCGCTATATGAACCGGCTCCACTGGAACGCACGGACGATACCGCGCCGCTTTTCAGCCGGACGTTGATGTTGCCGTCCGCAAAAACGGTGTTCGACGCAAAATATGCGCCGGAATTCATATCGATAATAGGCTTTTCCGTTGCATTACTCGCCGCCGTCGTTACCGAAGGTGCGCCCATAAAGCACAGCATACAGCTCCTTGGGGAAGACCAGAGAACGGTCATCGCAGCTGTAAAGCATACGGACAAGGTTTTCTACCTCGGAATCTTTGACCGGCTTTTCTGGGTAGAAGATCAAGTTCCCGTCAATGGCTAATTTCTGGACGAGCTTTTGAGAACTTCAAATGTTGGTACTTTGCCCTCACTCTCGATATCGGCGTTTGCAACGCAGCACCATGCAGCTCTGACTGTCATGCCCGGTGGGGAGCACTGGTTCCATACCGAGGAACAGATGCGGTTTCTGGATCGCTGGCTTCAAAGGGCGTAACGAATATTGTAAGCGTACCTCTTGACATTTTGCAAAATCCGGTTATAATACAACTAACGAATATTAGTTAGCGAGGTGCGAATATGAAACAGGAGGATACCAAGCAGAAAATTTTGGATCAGGCCTTGGAGCTGTTTTCCGCAAAGGGATACGATTCCGTCAGCGTAGGCGAGATTGCAAAAGCAGTCGGCATTAAAGCACCGTCGCTGTACAATCACTTTCCGAGTAAGCAGGCGATCTTCGATGCCATCGTAGAATCCACAGCGGTGCAGTATGAGTCGGATACCGATAAGATTGACATTCATGTGCAGGATGTGCAAAAGGATATTCCGATTTTTACGGAAACTACCGAGGACGCCCTCTTTGAAAAGGTGCGGCAGATTTTTGAGTATTCTCTCCATAATGAAGCGATCAGTCGTTTCCGACGAATGATGACCATTGAGCAATTCCGGTCGCCGGAATTGGCGGCGCTTTATTCCAAGCGATATGTGGAACGCATTCTGCACTACCACGCCGGTATTTTCCGCGCCCTGATTGCCTCCGGCGAGATATGTTCAGAAGATCCGGACGCGCTGGCCATGATGTATGTCGCACCGGTGCTGACGCTCATCGGCATTTGCGACCGCCAGCCGGAAAGAGAACAAGAGTGTTTGGAAAAGCTCCGAAACCATGTCCGTCTCTTTTTTCGCATGGTTCACGGATGCAATACACAGAGAGGGAAAAATAAATGAAGAAGTCGTTGATTCAAAAGCTCGGGCTGCTCGGCATTGTCAGCTTTCTTTCGTACACGGCGGCGGTAGTATTTGCACCGCTGGCTTACCCCGGCTATCACTGGATGGCGCAGGCCGTCAGCGACCTGAGCGCCGCCAATGCGCCGTCGCTGGCGCTATGGAATCAGCTCAGCGCCCTTTACAATGCGTGCGAGGTTGTTTGTGCGACCGTCGTCTGCATCGGTATCCAGGGGCAGAAAACCAGGCTGCTGCGTACCGGTATTTATCTGTTCGCCATCATGGAGTGGATCTCGGCGGTCGGCTACAGAATGTTCCCGCTGAGCGACAGCGGATACGCCGGCGCGTTTCAGGATGTGATGCACATGGTCGTCACCGCTTTGGTGGTGCTGCTGTCCATCGTATCGCTGACCGTGATCATCGTCGCCGGGGTAAAAAGCAAGAATTGCCGTTCTTACGGCGTATGCGCAGGCGTTGCCCTCGGCATGATGCTCGTTGGCGCGCTGGGCATGAAGATCGTCCCTGCCGAATATTTCGGCGTGGTCGAGCGTTTCAGCGTGTTTGCCGCGACAGGCTTCAACGCGGCGCTGGGCATTCACCTGTTTTGCATGAAAGCCGAAAACAAATGTTCCCGAAGGGTGTCAGAATGAAAAACAAAATCTATCCCCGTCCGCACGATAAGCAGACGGTTTACCTGAAAGACGTTATCACAGGCCCGAATATTGAGATCGGAGACTACACAATCTATAACGATTTCGTTCACGATCCCTGCGACTTTGAAAAGAACAATGTGCTCTACCACTATCCGATCAACGGAGACCGCCTGATTATCGGAAAATTCTGTTCCATCGCCTGTGGCGCAAAATTTCTGTTCACCAGCGGGAACCACTCGATGAAGTCACTGTCCACCTACACCTTCCCCATCTTCTTTGACGAGTGGGAGCTTGATGCGAAAAACATCTGCGACGCATGGGACAACAAAGGCGACACCGTGATCGGTAATGATGTGTGGATCGGCTACGAGGCGGTCATTATGCCCGGCGTGAAAATCGGTGACGGTGCGATTATCGGAACACGCGCCGTAGTGACAAAGGACGTGCCGCCTTACACCATTGTGGGCGGCGTTCCGGCCAAGCCGATACGCAAACGCTTTGACGATGCAACGATCGACAAACTGGAGGCCCTGCGTTGGTGGGATTGGGACGAAGAAAACATCAAACGCAGTATTCCGGCTATTCAGTCGGGAGACATTGCGGCGTTGGAGGAATAACCGATGAACTACATTCGGATCACAAAAGAAAACATTGACAAGGAACATATCTGCTGCGCCATGTCCGGCAAGCAGAGTGTCGCAAAAAGGGAATGGCTGGGGCAACGCTTTGATGATGGCCTTGTTTTCTATCGCAGTGAGGAACGCGGCAAATGCTTTATCGAATACATTCCGGCTGAAAACGCATGGGTGCCTATTGAGGCAGACGGCTATCTCTACATTAACTGCCTCTGGGTATCCGGCTCCATGAAGGGACATGGATACTCAAATGATCTGCTGGAGGAATGTATCCGTGACGCCAAGGCGCAGGGGAAGAAAGGTATTTGTATTCTGTGTGCAGAGGGCAGGAAGCGGGAATTTCTCGCTGACCCGAAATTCCTAACTTACAAGGGATTCCGTGTGGCAGACATATCCGACTGCGGGATCAATCTCATGTACCTTCCCATGGAACCGTCCGCACAGATACCAAAGTTTCGGGAATGTGCAAAACATCCGGCGATTGAGGAAAACGGTTTTGTCCTCTATTACACCGATCAGTGCCCCTACACCTATTATTGGGTACCAAGGGTGCAGGAGGTGGCGAAGGAACATGGTATCCCGTTCAAGGCCATCCATATCACAGATAAAGCATCTGCGCAGAATGTACCCGCACCGGTCACGACCTATGCCCTGTTCCGGGACGGGCAGTTTCTGACACAGAGTATTCAGTCAGATAAAAAATTCCTGGCGTTGGCGGGCTTGTAAAGCTGATTTAAGTGGGACGAAGAAAAAATCAAACGCAGTATTCCCGCCACGCGATCGGAAGATATTGTGGCTTTGGGAAAGGGATATCGGAATGCAAAGGAGGGATACGGGAAAAGATGGAATTTTACGAGAAGCTGCAGGAGCTCAGGAAAAGCCGCGGGCTGACGCAGGAGGAGCTTGCCGAAATGCTCTATGTCTCCCGCACAGCGATCTCCAAATGGGAGTCCGGCAGAGGCTACCCGAATATGGATTCTCTGAAAGCGATTTCAAAATGCTTTTCCGTATCCCTGGATGATCTCCTTTCGAGCGAAACAATATTGACCATTGCCGAGGAGGACGGGAAACAAAAGGAAGGCCGTATGCAGAGCCTTGTTTTCGGGATGCTTGACTGCGGGTTTTCGCTGCTTTTGTTTCTCCCGCTTTTCGGGCAAAGAGAAGCCGGTATTGTCTGCGAGGTTTCTCTGCTTACCATGACCTTTGCTGCCCCCTACATAAAAGCAGTATTTTTTACTTTGATTGCCATGACGATCCTTTCCGGCATTCTGCTTCTGGCTTTGCAGAATTGCTATGCTGCGCAGTGGGTGAAGGTGAAGGGCAAGCTCTCCATAGGGCTCAGCACCGTCAGCACACTGATCTTCATTGCCACCATGCAGCCCTATGCAGCGGTTTTTGCTTTTGTTTTTCTTGCCATCAAGGCTTTGCTGCTGATAAAACGGGAGTGATACGATTCGTGTCACCCATGTGACGCACCGATTCTTGTGTTCTTTACCGCCATGCCGTAGTCTGGATACAGGCGAAAGCCGAAATACAGACAAAGGAATGAAGTATCATGAAAAAAATGAAATCGCTTTGGATCGGGCTGACCTTTCTTGCAGCATTTGCGCTGTGGACGGTTTTGGTTCGTTTCATTGATGTTCAGGCGATCGGGCCGAACGGCTCATCCGTGGGCTTTGCGGCGCTGAACAAGGCTGTGCACGAAACGATCGGTGTGCATTGGGGACTCTACACGGTAACGGACTGGCTGGGGCTGATCCCAATCGGATTTGTCCTTGGCTTTGCCATTCTGGGGCTTGTCCAGCTCGTTCGGAGAAGGAGCCTTTTCAAAGTGGATTGCAGCATTTTGACGCTCGGCGGATTCTATATTGTCGTAATGGCGATGTATCTCTTATTCGAGGAAGTCGTCATCAATTACCGCCCTGTACTGATCGACGGCAATCTGGAGGCTTCGTATCCGTCCTCTACGACGATGCTTGCGCTGTGTGTGCTTCCGACCGCCATGATGCAGCTGAAAAGTCGTATTCGCCACATAGCCGTTCGCCGCGCCGTGCTTGTGACCCTCGGTGCGCTCGCTGCCTTTATGGTCGTTGGGCGGCTGATCTCCGGCGTGCATTGGCTCACCGATATTATCGGCGGCGTGCTGCTGAGCGTTGGACTTGTGGCACTGTATGATAGCGCGTGCAGGGCGCTCACGACAAAGCTTGAGCACTCAAGCTAAGCAGGATTTTTGACTGCAAAAATCACTGACGGAATTACAAGCGCCGGAGGCCACGACGCTGCACCGACAGGTCTCAACTTTTGCGGATGTTTCCCGAAAATTTCCGTGAAAGGACTTGACAAAGGTCTTGTGTTATGTATAATAAGTAACATCAGTTGCGTAACGCTTGTTTTTTTATGGAGGAATCTGATTTGCCGCCAAAAACATTATTCACACGCGAGGAGGTCATTACCGCGGCACTGGCGCTCACGCGCCGCTGTGGGCCGTCCGGGCTGACCGCACGCTCACTGGCCTCGGAGCTCGGTTGCTCCGTCAAGCCCATATTCGGGCTCTTTAAGAGTATGGAAGAGGTTCAGCAGGCAGTACTTATGGCCGCGGACCGGATGTATCAGAATGCGATTCAGTCGGAAATGCGCAGCGGAGCTTATCCGCCCTATAAGGCCAGCGGTATGGCCTATATCCGCTTTGCCCGGGAGGAGCGGGAGCTCTTCAAGCTGCTGTTCATGCGTGACCGAACCGGTGAAAAAATCCCGGAGGATCGAACCTCCATCCGTCCGCTGCTGGAGTTGATCGAGCACAACCTCGGCATCAACGAGGATAAGGCTTACCTGTTTCATTTGGAAATGTGGATTTACGTCCACGGCATCGCGACCATGCTGGCAACCTCGTTTCTGGATTGGGACGAGGCGTTTATCAGCCGAAGTCTGACCGATGCTTATCTTGGCCTGACAAGCCGCTTCCGGGAGGAAAAAACGAATGCTTGCAATTAAAACGGAACACCTACGAAAGGAATACCGGGATGTCACAGCGGTAGACGATCTGGAGCTGACCGTAGCACAGGGCGAACTGTTCGCGCTTCTGGGTGTAAACGGAGCCGGAAAGACCACCACAATCAGAATGCTCAGCGGTCTGAGCCGTCCGACAAGCGGCGACGCGAAGCTGAACGGGAAAAGCATCCTGCGCGACGGCGGCGCGATCAAAGCAATCATCGGCGTATCGCCGCAGGAAACTGCCGTTGCGCCAAACCTGACCGTTAAAGAAAATTTGGAACTGATGTGCGGTGTTCACGGCTTCTCCAAGGCGAAAACCGCCGAAAAAATACGGAGCCTGTCGGAGCGCTTCGGACTGGATCGCACAATGAAGCAACGCGCCGGAAAGCTCTCCGGCGGTTGGCAGCGCAGGCTCAGCATTGCCATGGCGCTCATCGGCGAGCCTCAGATCCTGTTTCTCGACGAACCGACACTCGGTTTGGATGTGCTGGCACGCAGTGAGCTATGGGATGTCATTCGCGCTCTTAAAGGAAAGATCACCGTTATTTTGACTACGCATTACATGGAGGAGGCCGAGGCGCTCTCCGACCGTATCGGCATTATGAAGAACGGGAAGCTTTTGACTGTCGGGACGGCAGCCGAGTTAAAGCAGCGCACCGGCAAGGATCGCTTTGAGGATGCGTTTATCGCCATTGTAAAGGGGGACGCAACATGAAGGTGCTTATCTTTTCCCGTCGCACAGCAAAGGAAATCCTGCGCGACCCGCTGAATCTTGCCTTTGGCATCGGCTTTCCCGTTGTTCTCCTGCTGCTTCTGTCCGCCATTCAAGCCAACATTCCGGTAAGCCTGTTTGAGATCGGGCAGCTTGCGCCCGGGATCGCCGTATTCGGTCTGGCATTTCTGACACTGTTCTCCGCCAGTCTTGTGGCAAAGGATCGCGAAAGCGCCTTTCTGGCCCGTCTGTATACCACCCCTCTGACCGCATCGGACTTCATTCTTGGCTATCTGCTTCCCATTGTACCGATTGCGCTGGTGCAAAGCGCAGTCTGCTACGCCGTAGCCATTGTGCTGGGGCTGAAGGTCAGCGTCAATCTTCTGCTCGCGCTCGTGCTGATGCTTCCGACCGCGCTGTTCTTTATCGCCGTCGGACTGCTGTGCGGCAGTGTATTCAGCGTCAAGCAGACCGGCGGCATTTGCGGAGCGCTGTTTACCAACCTGACGGCGTGGCTGTCGGGAACCTGGTTTGACCTGAATCTGGTGGGCGGCGTCTTTCAAAAGGTCGCTTATGCCCTGCCCTTTGTCCATGCGGTTGAGCTGGAGCGCGCAGCGCTGTGCGGGAACTATGCACAGCTCCTGCCGCATCTGCTCTGGGTGCTGGGCTATGCGCTGGCCGCAGTGCTGTTTGCCGTCTGGCTTTTCCTGCGGCAGATGAAGCGGCAGTAGATTCCGTCACAGAAAAAACGCGCACCGAAAACAGGCTCCCTGTGATGGGAGTCTGTTTGGCTATTCCGAAGCAATTCCGTCCCTGCAAAGTACTTGCTTCATTACACAATTTGTGTTATAATCGGTTCATAAATGAATGAGGATTTTTCCCATGAAGCTGTCCGGAAAAGCCTATCGCGCCCTGTCTATCGGGACCAATTGTGCTCTCATCGTGCTCACAGCGATACTGTTCCCGCGTCTCCTTGTGCCGGGCTTATATGCTCTTTACGAATCTTTCTCTCTGCTTCTGAGTATCGTTATCATCATAACCGTTATGGGCTGTCTCTCCATGCTGCTCCGACCGCTCTGTAGCCTTGCGGCTGCGGCAGTCATTCTTCCGTGCGCGGGCTTCCGCGCGGTTCAGTTCCGTATTCCCTTTTTCTGCTTCGTGCGCGGCAGCGACGGAAAATTTCACCGTGCACCATCGCAACGTTTTCGCCCCTTCAGCTACGCATATATGCCCCCCGAGACGTTTTCACATCCTGCCGCTGCCGTACTGCTGACGTCCAACCGGCTGCTCGCCGATGCCGTCCTGCTCCCGTTTAGTCTGATCGCGGCCATTCTGCTTCGGTGCTACCCGATTCCCCTCGCCTGCTGTATTTTCCTGCTGCACGATTTTCTCGTCTCTTTTATCTCGGCACTGATCCCCATGCGGGTCGACGGCGTTCCGAACTACGCGGAAATCGCCCGCGAGCTTTCCTGCGAACCCGCGCTGCAGACAATTTACTGGAATTGTAGACGCACGGTCGCACTGCAGGTAATGGGATGCTCCAACATGGAAATGCCCGACGAGTGGTTTGCTCTGCCAAATCCCGAGCTGCTCTCCCATCGCCTCGCCTTTCTGCAGGCGATGCGCTGTGCCGGGAGGATGATCGCTATGCGGCAATATGATGCCTGCGCCGGTCTTCTGGACGGGCTGCTCTGTCTGCCGGAAAAGGCGGAAGATCTGATTCCCGATGCTCTTTTGCTTCGCCTGCACTGTGCGCTCATGCGGGGTGAAGATCCGGAAAACTATCTCTCACCCGGTCTGGATCAATATATGGAAACCTTCAAGCGTCTTGACGAAGTTCTGCTCACACGCTACGCGCTGGCGCTGCTTTATGACCACGACGACACCGCTGCCGCACAACTCCGCACGGCCATATGCCGGGAAATGGATCGCTCCCCTGCCCCGCAGAATATCGAGCCCTATCTCTCCGCCATCGACGAACGCTCCCGTCTGCTCCGCGAGACTGCCCCGCTGACGTAAACAAAAAGCACTCCCCACAGGGAGTGCTTTTTGTCATCGCCTTCTTGGTTTCAGGCAGCGCCACAGCCTGAGCTGACGGCGGTAGAGCAGCAGTCCAACCGCTCCGGCAACCGTCTCGGCAACCGGGAACGCAATCCATGTATAATTCACACCGATTTTTGACATCGCCCAGAATACCGGCACAAGCACGAAAATTTGACGAGTCAGCGACAACAGGATGCTCTTTACGCCGCTGCCAATGGCTTGGAAGAAAGTCGGCAGGCTCAGGGAAAACACAGCCGAGAAGAAACTCGTGCCAATAATCGGAAACGCTACGCGGCCAATGTCTATCACCTGCCGTGAATCGGAAAACAGGCGCACAAGCTGCTCCGGGAGTCCAACAAAGCAGGCCGTACCCACCAGCATGAAAGCCGCCGAAATCAGGAAGGTCTCGCGCATCGTCCGGCGGCAGCGGTCAAAGCTGCGCCGCGCACAGTTGAAGCTGAGCATCGGAACAATACAGGTGGACAAGCCGAACAGCGGGATAAAGAAGAAACTCTGCAATTTGTAATACAGTCCCAATACGGTCACGGCCGCATCCGAAAAGCCTGCAAGGATTACATTCAAAATAATAATATAAACGGTATAAAGCGACTGCTGGAGAATGGATGAATAGCCGTAGCGGTAGATGCGTTTGGCATAGTGCGGCAGCTCACGGAGCTTCGGCGGACGATGCCAGCCATGCAGGCCGACAATCAGCGCCGAAACACACTGGCCGATGACCGTCGCCCAGGCAGCGCCGGCAATGCCCATTTCCGGGAAAGGGCCGACGCCAAAGATGAGCAGAGGATCCAGCACTACATTCGTCAGCGCGCCCGCAATCTGTGCGATCGTAGGCAGCTTCATATTACCCCGCGCCTGAAGCACCTTCGACCAGCAGCTCTCCAAAAACGTCCCTACTCCACAGGCGCAGACGATACGCCCATAAACAATCGCCTGCTCAACCGCCCCCGGCTCGCTCGCCGAGGTACGCACATAGGCAGGCATAATGAGAAATGAGATTGCCGCAAACAAAAGCCAGCTTCCCAGCGCAAGGAGCGTACCCGTACCGGCGGCTGCTTCCGCCTTTTCCGGCTGTCCAAGCGCATATTTTCGCGCCATATAGGTATTCAGACCGACGCCCGTACCGACAGCCAATGCAACTATGATAAACTGCACGGGATAGACGACCGTAACGGCCGTCAGTGCATCATGGGAATAACGCCCGACAAAGAAGCTGTCAACCACATTGTAAAGCGCCTGAATCAGTTGCGAGAGCATGACGGGCGGGGCGATCCTGCGCAGGATTCGTCCGACGCTCTCGTCGGCGAAAATGCTTTCTTTCTTATCGATTTCCATAGCCTCAAGCAGCGTCATCCCGCCGACACAGCGGCGGGATGACGCGAATGATCAGTATTTCACGCAGCGGTCAACATTCATAACAAATGCCGTAATACCGCCGTTATACACCTTCACGGGGACAGCCGCCATGCCGACAGCACCGTTGGGTGACAGATACGCCGTTTCCAGACGTGCGCCCGCGTGCTTTTTCAGAATTTCCAGCGCTTCCTCCAGTCGCTTTTCCTCCAGGCCGATCATCAGTGTCACGCTGCGCTTTTTCAGAAAGCCGCCGGTGGAGCTGAGCATCGTAGCATACAGGCCATGTTCGTTAAGGTCATAAACAAGGGATTCCACATCGTCGCCGGAGAGAACGGCCAGAATCATTTTTTCACAGGGAACAATCATGTGTGCTGCCTCCTTCAGTCATAGTTACAGGGGTTCTCCCCCCTTTTGATTACTTTAGCACACTTGTGCAAAAATGTCAAGTGGAACATAGTCGAAGCAGCAAAAAAACTCCGCCCGCAGGCGGAGTTTTTTCCGGGTAGCTTATTTGAAAACTTCCTTGCTATACTTTGCAATCTCTTCGCTGGTGGCGTCATAAACGCCGGGGAAGGTGGACATTGCCAGTCCGATGGAAGCGCCGGGGATGTAGTAGAGCTTGCCGTTCTCGTCGCAGGCACGCCTGACCTGTTTTGCGATGGTCTCGCGGTCCCAACCCTCATAATCGATGGTAGCGCTGTCAATACCGCCCATGAAGGAGATCTTGCCGCCGTATTTCTTGATGAGCTCGGGGATATTATTCGAGCACATAACGCCCTGCCAGATGTCGATGCCCATTTCGATCATGTCGGGCACCAGCGTCGCCGCATAGGAGTCGGAGTGGTGAACGATCAGCTGCACACCATGGGCCTTGTAATAACCGTAAACCTCCTTATAGGCATCGAGGAAGAAGTCCTCGAACATCGGAACGGACATGAAGGTAGAGATCTGGGTGCCCCAGTCGTCGTGGTGGAAGATCGCATCCGGCTTGATATGCGAGCAAATCTGCTCGGCAAGCGCAAGCTCGAAGTCGGTCAGGTACCGGATCAGGTCGTGCATATCGTCCGGCTCCTCATAGAGGTTCATAAGCGTCTGCTGGATCTCGCCCAGGTGATGGCACTGCTCAAAAATACCGGGCGCAACAAAGCAGGTGGCAAAATACTCGTTACGATCGACGGCCTCCGCCTGCGCGATGAAGGGCTCCCACTCTGCATCGGAGAACTTCAGGCTGGGCGCATGGACATACTCGCGCCAGCGGGTGATGTCCTTAATGACGACCTTGTCCGGGCTGTGCTCCGGGAAAGCGGCAACAACGTGCTCCGGCCAGGAGCGGAGAATGCCCCATGCGTTCTTCACGTTCATTTCGCCGCGCTTCGGGTTGGGGTTGTGCAGGCTCAGCGGGTTCATGATCATCTTCATGAACTCATACTGATTGACAAAGCGGTCGGGATGGCCACCGTGGATGGTTTCCAGCAGATTCTGTCGAACGGTTAACATGTTTTTTCCTCCTGTAAGTAAGATTTGTTAAAATATGCTTCGGCCGAGGGGCGGTTGGATCCCGCCCCTCGCCGGGTTTGGCTGTTTACTTCTGGTTCTTTCTGGCGGCAATCTCCGCGGAATAGGCAGCTACCTTATCCCGGGTCAGGCGATAGCCGAACGTCATGATGATTGCGCCAAGGGCAACTGCAATAGCGGGGAAGATGGTAAAGCCCATCGAAATACCGCGTGCAACCTGCGGCGTGACATCGGAAACAGGCATCTTGTTCACATAGCCGGCAATGCCGAGGGCCAGACCGATCAGCAGGCCGCGGCTGACGACACCGATCTTAATGGGGATGTTCATGAAGCCCATGATCGCGCCGGTGGCGTTCGTGCCGGTGCGGTACTCACTGTAGATCGCGCAGTCGGAGTACAGCGCCGGGCCGCAGGCATTGGTCATAGTGCAGCAGAACTGCGCAAGGCTGACCAGAATGAGAACCGCCCATGCGCTCGTATGTACGAGGTAAGCCGCCACAAGCACAACGCACATCGCGATATAGCAGTAGATGACCGTATTTCTGGCCGAGAATTTCTTCGCAACCACCTTGGAAAGGTACGATGCTGCAACACCCAGCGCATTGGAGATCAGAATGAAGACCGGGGTCATGGATTCGTCGCCGGCAACATACTTGAAGTAGTACGCGGCAATACCGCTGGCAACGAAGCTGTAGATATACTTGGCAAGATCGGAGCACAGAAGGCCCAGCAGGAAGGGGTTCGAGGAAATAGCCTTGAACAGACCGGGCTTCTTTTCTGCCTTCTTTTCGGCTCTGGCCTTTTCACGCTCGGCCTTCAGACGGGCAAGCTCCACCTCGCCGGGCTCCTCATAGCCCTTGAACATGACAAAGTGTGCGAAATAACCCGCAACCATCAACGCGCCAAAGACAAAGGCGCAGGCGCCGTAGGAGTATTTTTCGCCGAGCCAGTCCGCGAACAGGCCGACAACGAAGGGACCGGCATAGGAATAGCTCAGGCGGGCAAGCTGCTGCCACAGCGTGCGCGAGGACGAGAGCGCCATGCGATCCTCCGGCGTTTTGGAGGCAATGTTAATCATTGCAACGTTTGCCACATAGGGAACGTTCCAGACGATATGGCTGGTAATTGCCGCGACAATGATAATAATTGCCTCGCCGATGCCGTTTCCGAAGCTGATGAACTGGAACGCATAAAGGAAAGGTACCAGCCAGGGCGCCAGAATCAGCCAGGAGCGGTACCGGCCCCACTTACGCGGTTTGGATTTGTTCAGGAAAATGCCGTAGACCCACGAAAGGGCAGCGTCTACCACGCTGGCAATGGTGGAGATCAGCGTAACCATCGAAAGCGCAAAGCCTGCAACATCCGTCAGGAAGAAGTTGAAGTAATAGGTCTCGATGTTGGTCATGTAGCTGAAGCCGAAGTCGCCGACACCGAAGAAGTATTTCAGCGCCTTGCTGATCCCTTTTCGTTCCGTCGTTTCGGGCTTCTGGGTTTTTGTCTGTTCTGACATTTGCAAAAGTTCCTCCGTTTCTCTCAATTGTGTCTGTGAAAAGCCTGTCGTTCTGCGTTCGTATGTAGCGCACCGTGCCCCCTCTCAGCCCTCCGGCCGTCCGTGCAAAATCCCGCACGGGCAGTTGAAAACCGTAAGGTTTTGTGGTAAAATAAAAGAAGTGTGAGTGAAAATAGCGTCTTTGTCGCATGGCAGTGCTGCGTATACAACGCTCTTTCATTTTCTATGAATAAATTATCATTTTTTTCTGATTTTTGCACCGTCAATCAGCACAAAAATCAGGGGCTTTTGTTCGTCATTTTTTCGGGGAGGACGGAAGTATGGACCTGAATCTGCAAGTTATCCGTGAAATGCTGGAAAAGCGCTTTACCGTGGAAGCGCCCCGGTCTGCACATGAGCGCATTTTCTCCAACGTAAAATGCTTTTTTGGTCAGGCAGAGCTTATGCGGCGGACACTGTATGTGCTCGACGGCGCACGGCTGGGCGAATTCTGCGCCCGTCCCGGTGCCGACGAAGCCTGCGCCGTCGTATGCGGCGATGCCGCTCACGTTCCGGACAGCCCTGCCTGCCTGTTCGTCCGCGACGCCTCCGCCTCCTTGGTACCGGAGGTGCTTACGCTTCTCCAGTCCGGGCTGGACCGCATCAACGAATGGGATCTGCGTCTGGCTTCGCTCTGCGGGCGCGGTAAACCGCTGCGTGAGCTTTTACAGCTCGGTTATGAGATGTTCCGCAATCCGATGCTGATCTACGACCGAAACTACCTTATCTGCGCCAGTACGCAGGGACTCCATTCCGTACCGGACGACCCCGCGTGGCGTTCGCTCATTGCCGCCGGCTACTGGACGCCGGAGCTGAGAAGTGTCGTGCGCACCGAAAACCGTCACTTTCAGGCGAACGAAGCCGTGTACTACGAAACGAGCAGCTTTGAGCGAAACGCCGTGATCGTCCCCTTTGCGCAGCATACGCACTATGCCGGCACGCTGTTTATCATGGAGTATTTCGAAAAGATCACGCCCGGACAGATGTGCCTAATCCAGCACTTTGCGGATCTGGTGCGCGAGGAGCTGCTGGAATGGCAGCGCTACGGCGGAGAAACGGTCTCCGATACCGAGTCGTTCCTCTGTTCCGTACTGTTTTCCGACGGCAGCGAATCGTATTCCGACGAACTGATCGATCAGCGTCTGCACGACCTGGGCTGGCGCAGCCGGGACCGCTACTGCGTTCTGGTTTTTGCGGATATTTTCCACCAGCGGCAGTATGTGCTGGAGCATATGCGCCGATGCTTTCCGGGCTGTTATTGCGTGGAGGCGGAAAACCGTCTCATCACACTCGTCCGGCTGGAAAACGGCGGCATCGTCAACACGGAGCCGCTGGCTGAGGTCGTGCGCGAATCGGTCATGAAATGCGGTATCAGCGACGTGTTGCCGAATTTCTTGGCCATCAGCTACGGCTACCGTCAAGCCGTTGCCGCGCTGACGACCGGCGAGCTGCTTGATCCGACCTTCTGGTACTACCACTACGCCGACTACTGCGCCGAACACATGATGGCGCTGGCGCTTCAGGGCGGCCGACCCGAAATCTTCTGCCACGGCGCCGTATTGACGCTCGACCGCGAGGACCACGAAACCGGCACACAGTATGTGGAAACGCTTCAGTCCTTCATTGCAGGCGGCTGCAACCTCAAGCAGGTGGCCGAGTCCCTGCATATGCATCGCAATACGCTGCAATACCGGCTCAACCGCATCGCGCAGCTCGCGGGCATTGATTTTAAAAACGATGTGGAAGTCAAGCGGATTTTTCTTTCCATCAAGCTGCTGCGCGTGTGGCACGCACAGCACAGGCAGGAATAAGACAAGCCCTCCGGCTGCACCGGAGGGCTTGTTCTGTTTATGCTTCGGTTCGGAAAGTAACGGTCAGAATGTTCCGTCCGTCCACATACCGGTAGTCCAGACCGGAGGAGAGCTTCTTTATCAGGAAGACTCCCAGCCCGCCGATAGGCCGCTCATCCGCTGAAAGCGTGAGATCCGGCGTCTTGGCCTGCGTCGGATCATAGGGTCGGCCGTCGTCCTCGAAGCGAAGCGTCAGCGCCCCCGGCAGACGGGTAACGGTCAGCTTGGCCTCGCCCGCCCCGCTGTAAAACACAATGTTGGAATACAGTTCGTCAACGGCAAGCTGCATCTTATTGGCCAGAGCCGGGGCGATCTGCCATTGTGCAAGGCGTTCCGCAAGGAAGTCGATCACCGTGCCGATGGAGGCCTGATCCGGCTTGACACAGATGCTCTCACCCTGCTCTCCGCAGAAGCGGACGCAAAGCATGGTAATATCGTCGGACTGCTCGGCGCCGTTTACGTGACGATCTATATCCGTCCGAACCTCCCTGCAAAGCGCCTGCGGCTCCTCCGGCGCGCCGTTGAGTACCCGCAGAAGACGCTCCTCTCCGTAAAGATGATCAGCCGAGTCGGCTGCTTCGGTCACGCCGTCGGTGTAAACAAAAATCTCGTCCCCGGGCTCAAGCTGAAGCTCGTGCCGCTTGTATTTGGTCATATCCATTCCCGCAAGAATAAAATTCGGGCGCGTGCGCAAATACGTAAACTGTCCGTTTTTTCGCACAAGCGGCGGGTTGTGTCCGGCATTGACATACTGCAGCAGGCCGCTCTCCAGATTGAGCAGGCCCATCCAAGCCGTAACAAACATCTCCGCATCGTTGTTTTCGCACAGCGCCCGGTTTGCCTCCGTAAACACCTCGTCGATGCTGCGTCCGCTTTCCGAAAGATTTTTGAGCAGTGTTTTGGCACGCATCATAAACAGCGCGCCGGGAATCCCCTTTCCGGAGACGTCCGCAACAAGGAACATCAGATGCTTCGGGTCGGTCAGGTAGAAGTCATAGAAGTCGCCCCCGACCTCCTTAGCCGCATCCATGGAAGCGTATATGGCAAAATCCGTGCGGTCAGGGTAGGGCGGGAACACCGACGGCAAAGAAGACCGCTGGATCTGGCGGGCAAATTCCAGCTCCCGGTCGATACGGCTTTCCGCCTCGGCAATATAGCGCTTGAGCGTATCGACCGTGGCGTTGATATCATCGGACAAGGAGGCAAACTCCGCATTCTCCCGCACATCGACGTGGACGTTCAGATTGCCGTCCGTAATCTGTGCCAGTGAGCCGTTGATCTTGTGAATGTTGTCAACAATCAGGCGCTTGATCAGGAAATAGACATGGGCAAACAGCGCCGCAAACACAATGACCTCCATAAACATCAGAATCCAGATTGAGATGTCGCGTGAGAACATCGCCTCGGACACGGGAATGCAGGCGATGAGATAGAAGCCCTCGGTCACGGTATACATACAGTAGGATTCCGTGCCGCCTACCGTCGCGGTGAAGCGCACGTTCTGTCCGGCAATCAGGCCTTCGGCCTTGATACCGAGCAAATCCGCCTCAATGTCCTGTTCCTCACTGCCGCTGATGAGATTCAGCTCCTCGTCACAAACGACAACATACCCGCTCTGTCCGATATGCCGATTCCGGACGCTCAGGCGCACCTGTTCAAACAGCGCCTGCTGGAACTGCTCGGCGTCATAGCCGACCTGCACAAAGCCGCCCCCCGGAAGCGCTACGCCCGCATATTTGCGGGAGATGCTGCTGTCACCCGACAGCGGCTGATAGCTCTGCACATAGCTTTCCTGACCGTCCAGCAGGCAGAGAAACTCCGCCGACTGCGCGCCGGAGGCCATATCGAAGCCGTCAAAGGCTTCTAATGTACTGCACCGGATGATTCCATCCGTGTCAATCAGATTGATTCCCGCAACATTATACTGCTCGGCAAGCCGCTGCAGCTGTGCGCGCGTTGTGAACAGCGAGACACGCCCGGCAACCGCCCTCGTGATCTTCAGCAGATTTTCATCCGAGGCCTCGCGCACATCACGCCTGACATCCTCCAGGTTCAGCTGCAGTAAAGTGTCCGTATCGGCATAGGCCAGACGTGTTTGCAGGGAACCGGTAAACAGGCAGGTCACGGCAAAAGCCACGGCCACGCAGATCAGAAGCATCAGCTGGAACATCTGCGAGATCTGCCGCGTATGCTTCGTAACGCGCACTTTTTCCTTGCCGATCAGCGTCACACACAGCAGCGAGAGCATCACGGACACACCGTTGCACAGGATCATCAGCGGTGCACACTTGACAACGATCCGGTAAGCGGTATAAATGTCGTTCATGTTCGTGATGAACACGAGCAGCATATGCAGCACCTCGACCACGAGGCCAATGGCAAGGCCATAGAACCACGAGGTCTTTTTGTTATCGAACATAAATCTGCGGCACAGAGCGCCGCAGAAGCCCGCAACGACGCAGGCAACGGTGCAGGCAACCTGACTGAATGCGCCCGCCCCCCAATAGGTTGCAAACCAGCGGTGAACGGCACCGATCACGCCCGCCATGATACCCGCCGGGCCGCCGAAGATCAATCCCGCGGTAAGGATCGCGGTATTGCGCACATTCAGCGTCGCGCCATCGACCGGAATCCCGAATTCCGTCGCAAGCACGGCAACACCGCCGAACAGCAGCCCCGCGAGCACCTGCCGAACCCAGTTTTTTGCTTTCCCAAGCCGCGTTTTGCGCTCAAGCTGGTAAAGCCCCGCCGCCAGAACGACGGGAAGCAGCGTCGCCGTAATGAGTCGAAACGCCGTGAGTGTTCCGTTTTCCATGACTGTCCCTCCCATATCTGTTTGAAGAAACGGCATCGGGCAGCCGCACATACGGATATGTACGCTGCCCGGCATAAATACAGTCGAGCCTACGGCGCATCGCGCCGTAGCCTCGCTGCCTATTCAATGGTCAGAATGTCCACAAAGCCCGTGATCTCAAAGATCTCCATGATCGGCTCGCCGACATGGATGACCCGCATGGTTCCCTGTGTGTTCATGATCTTCTGCGCTTTGAGGAGCACACGCAGTCCGGCCGATGAGATATACTCCAGCTCGGCAAGATCGAGCGTCAGTTCACTTGCTCCGCGGATGCAGCCGTCAAGTACTGTCTCAAGCTCCGGCGCGGTCGTCGTGTCCAGCCGTCCGGCAATGTTCAGGGTAACAACCCCATTTTCCACATTCTTTGTAATGGTCATGGCTTTATCCTCCCGCATGTCCGTTTAAAAAGTTCCTTTTTATGATACCATGCAGCGCCACGTTTTGCAAGCGCCCTACGCAAAAAGATATCCCCCCGGCAGGGCAAATTGTGTTCTTCGGCTGCTCCGCCCCTTACAGTGCCTTTGTAAAACTCCGGATCGTCACGGCGGCGTAGAGCATGACCAGCAGCTCCGTGACCGGCATGGCAAACCAGAGCGCATCCGCGCTGACCAGAGCAGGCAGAAGCATAATCAGAATGCCGCTGACAGCCAGTCCACGCGCCACGGAAACAATGAACGCCGCTTTCGGCTTCATGATCGCCTGGAAATAGTACGTCGAGAAGATATTGAACGGCAGCAGCAGGAACGAAAGCGCATAGGTGCGAACAATAGCGAGAGCCATATCCAGTATCTCCGGGGTGGGCGCCATAAAAATACGGATGCAGGCATTCGGACACGCCATGCTGAGTGCCGTCCAAAACACGCCAAAGAATACCGTTGTCCAAAGCGTCAACCGAAGCGTTTCCCGGATGCGCTCGCCCTTCCCTGCGCCGAAGTTTGTGGAAACAATGGGCTGAGAAGCCTGACCGACGCTGTACGCACAGCACTGGACAAAGGTGCTGACCTGAATGATCGGCCCATAGATTGCCAATGCGTTTGCGCCGAGGTATTTCATGATCTGACGGTTGAACAACACCGTCAGGATCCCCATTGCCACGTCGATAAAGAAGGTGGCAAAGCCTGTGCCGGTGATCTCCCACAGCTTGCGCATGAGTTTTTGGGGCTTTATCAGACGAAGCGTATTCCTGCGGCTGAAAAAGTGCGTCAGCATGACAAGGAACGAAATGCCGGAACCGATGGCGGTCGCCAGTCCCGCACCATAGATACCCATGTCGCAGGTGAATACGAAGAAATAATCACCGAAGACATTGAAGATGCCGCCTAACAGAACGCCAAGCGTTGCAAGGCCCGGGTTTTTGTCATTTCTCAGGAAAGCCGCCAGCATTTGATTGAGCAGGAACAGCGGGAACACATATTTGATCGGACGCATATATTCCCGCGCCATCGCAAGCAACGCTTCATCCGCCCCGAAGAAGGTCAGGATCGGACGTTCAAAGCACATGACCCCGATCCACGCCAGAACGGATAGAATCACCGCGCCAATTACAGCCGATGTGAAATACTGATTCTCGCTTCCGTCGCTTTTTTCGCTGCCGCGCTTTGTGCTGAAGATGACGCTGCCGCCAATCCCCATCAGCAAGCCGAGACTGTAGATGATGTTCCAGACCGGCGCAACGACCGCCAGCGCCGCCGTTCCCTGCGGGCCGTGGTACTGCCCGGCCATTGCCGTGTCCACGATGGAATAGATCGATGTGATCATGGCGCTGCCAAACGCCGCTGACAGGTATTTGAAGTACATCGGTTTAATTTTGCCGTTCAGAAAATCCATGTTGCATTCCTCCTTTTCGCATGAAAAAAGCCGGACAGGAAACAGACATCTCAGTCTGTCTCTTGTCCGGCTGTTGTTTCTCTGAACAACTCGCCCTCCGAGCGAACGCCGTGCATTGTAGTACAAGTTCCCTCATAAGTCAAGCCTTAAAATCTGCGCGTTGATCCGAAAACCGTATTTTTCGTACAGCCGTATCGCATTATTTCCGTCAACCACTTTTACCTCTATATTTTTATACCCTTTTGTCGGAACGTCTGCATCGCCCAATCCAGCAAAGCGCTTCCAAAGCCCCTGCCGCGATAGGCTGGCAGCACAATCAGGTAATCGATTTTCCCGGATACCGCAGAAAAATCCAGCTTACAAAAGCCGATAATCTCTCCACGTTCTTCAATGACGGCAATCTGCGAACGTCCCTCCTTAAGCGCCGCGGAGAACAGCTCAATTGTCTGCTCACAGGGTCTGCTCGGATAGGAACCGCCGAAATACCGGGAAACCGCATTGTGATGCTCCGCCAGAGCCTCAAGGCAGCCGATCAGTTTGTAAGGCTCGTTTGCGTCAATGGTTCGCATTTGCATAAGCAACGCCTCCGGACAAATAAGGCACATAATAGCACGACATCTCTCCAAAGTCAAGCAGTCGTGATTCTTCCGAGTTTCCTCTCGGCCGTTTCGAATTCCGGCACAGTCGGGTGTCTACTGCGTCGCCGTCCGGTCGCCGAAAAACTGTATCAGCAGAAGTGTCAGAGCCGTCCCGGCAAGAAGTCCGTCCAAAATCCCCGCCGGCAGCAAAAACATCATCAGTGCGAGCGTAATGACACAGTTGATCACAGACAGAACAAAGCCCCACATTTTGTTTTTCAGGAGCCCGACCGCACCGATCAGCCGAAGTGCGCCATACATCGCACCTATAAGCATCATCAGATAGAGATTCTCCTGGAAATACGGCAGTCGAAATGCGAAATACGTTCCGAAATCAAAGCGATCCGTGCCGAGGAACAACAGCGGAAGCGCACAAAGCGCTCCACCAAGCTCCAGAAAGCCGCCGTGGACGATCATAAGCACCGAAGCGATTTTATACCTTTTCATCGGTATTTCGTTCCTCACTTCTCCTCCTCCGCCTTACGAATGCAGGAAATTGCATTCAGACTGCGCGGATAGCCGATATAGGGCAGGCACTGCGACACGACGCGGATCAGGAAATCTCCGCCATTGCCGAGGTTCATATTCCCCTTTGCATGGGCAATGAGCTGCGGCTCACAGCCGCCCTGCGCCATCAGGAAGCAGAAGGTAATCATTTCGCGCTGCTTCAGATCCAGGCCGGTGCGTGTGTAATAGTCTCCGAAGCAATTGGCCGCCAGCCAGCGGTTGATATGTCCCTTCCTCCACGCATCGTTCATACGCTCGCCGAAAATAGCAACCTGTGCGGCAACACCCTTTTCCAGTCGATTCTCTCCGGTGGTCGTCGCCTGCGGGGGCAGCGGTTGTCTCACGCCGATTCGGTCAAAAACGGCGTTTGTTTCCTTCAAAAACGGAAGCATTCGTCCGTAGCCGAGATAATCCGTCGCCTGGTACACACATTCCTTGACCATGATCGGCGTCACGCCGTTTTCAAGTGCCTGAGGCAGCATTTCACGATATGCATCCGTCCCGCCACAGCCGATGAGCGCCGCAAGGATCGCCAGATAGCGCGTGCCCGACTCTAAACGGCACTCGTTTTCCTTTGCCACTTCTTCAAACGCAAAGCGTGCAAACAGCTCCGCAAATTCGGGATCGCTTTTTTTGATTTCCATTTCTGTTACCTCCGGATGTAATTGCGCCCTCCGGGCATACCTTGTCGAATCAACGTCAAGGACCTCTGATCAATACGTCGTTCAACTGCTTTCGGAAGCGCCGAAGCGTAGGTTTTTTGGCTTACCGTTAAAACAGTATACCTATATCCCCGTACATATAAATACGGCAAAGTCCGATAACAACAAGGTGCAGCGGATAGTAAAGATAGAAGAACCACTTCATCCACTTTACCGATCCCTTTTTACCGTTATACAGCTTCAGAACCGGATAAACCAGCAAGACACCGAATTGCACCAAAGCATAGCTCCGGCTCACAAAGAAGAAGGACACTGCCGAATATACGGCGACACACAGCAGCATGACGATCATCTGTTTTTCCAGGCTGCCCCTGTATTTGCGCATCCCAAGTATTGCAAATACTGCAACACAGCTCCAATCGGCAGGAAAAGCGCTCAGGATCAATAGAACGATCATTGCATTCTTTACCCAGCCCTTCATCGGCAGAGCATTGTCCTGCATCCACATAACCACAATGGCAATAAAGAGCGGATACATCACGCTTGTCTGATTAAAGATTCCCGTGCTGAACGGGATCATGTTGATTCCGAACGCAAAGCAATATGCAAAATGCGAAAGCAAGGCGAAAATCCCCATTCGCAGCATATATTTTTTGACATTACGGGTGTAATAGTATCCCTCGCATACGAAAAACCACATAATCGGCGCCGTCAGCCGCCCTACAATATGTAACACGATTGCCGCGGGTTCCGCCGGAAAGCCGGGATAAAGCAAATCACATATATGATCCAACGTCATGGCAAGAATTGCGAGCATTTTCAAATGATTTGTGTTTAGTCCTTGCTGAAATTTCATTTTTCTTTACTCCTTAAAAGGCCATATGCACTCAATAACAGCGTCGTTACTCATCGTAACAGCCTAAAATACAATCCTTTTCTTGCCGCCGAGCGCGCTGGAAACTGGAATTTATTAGAGGATAAACATTCTGACAAGGCTATTTAAAAAGTCATATAAGCCATGCCCGAAAGCGACACCCGCATACCCGCAACCTTTGACTTTGTATTTGGCAAAGCCAAACACAAGTCCGATACCGAATGTAAATAGCGCCTGAAAAATATTCCCGTTGATGATATGCCAAAGTCCGAACAAAGCGGATGCAATTACGACGCCGAGCCATTTGTTTGTTCCAAATAAGCTCACAAGGAAATCCTGCAAATAGACCCGGAACACCAATTCCTCTACCGGGCCAATCACAATCAAATAAAGCACGAAATCATAAATGAGGGAAAACCACGAAAAATCCATATGATTCCCGATCAGTGAAAAACCGCAAAGAGCAGGAACGATGGCGATCAAAATACTCAGCGCCAGTGCAATCGCAGCTCCGATCAAGTACTGGCGCTTGTTTTTGAGATCAATCTCAAATTTCATATCTGTGAGCATCATTGCCATCCAAGCAATCAGCCCATTTACCAGGTTAAGAAAGACCTGTGCAGTTATCTTAAATATCGTTGCGTCCACATATTTTATAAATCTTACACTAAATGTAACCAGGCATATCAGCACAAGCGATACAGAAAATATAAGAAGGTTCTTTCTTGTGATTTTCATAATCTCACCTCAGTCCCGCCTTGCCACGCTTTTATAAAAAACAGCATATGTCTGCGTCCTTCGGTACCTCTTCCAAAGCAAATAAAGAAACAGTTCGTAAGAAAACATCTACAGGCAATTATATCTGTGTGTGCGACAAAAATTCGTTTTCGGGTGGTTTTCAAAAAAGTATCGGATGATAAATTTTTTGAGTGGGAAAATTAAGCGTAGAGAATATCATAAGTATTCTTATTTCCCTCATAAGTACCGCATTGTTCTTGCTTTAAGTCTAACATATTGCACAGTGCATTTCAATCATTCGCACCGGTGCAAAAAACAACGGTCTGTAATAAATCACAGACCGTTAAACATGGCTCCCCCTGTTGGACTCGAACCAACGACACACGGATTAACAGTCCGTTGCTCTACCGACTGAGCTAAGGGGGAATATGAATGTTGGCGTTACCTATTTTTCCGGCCAGTCACCCGGCAAGTATCGTCGGCGCAGATGAGCTTAACTTCTGTGTTC
>CAKUDE010000033.1 GCA_934645175.1 uncultured Oscillospiraceae bacterium | reverse complement strand
GCGGGACTTGAACCCGCACGTCCGGAGTGGACACTAGAACCTGAATCTAGCGAGTCTGCCAATTCCACCACTCGCGCGCATCGCGGTCATAACCGAATCCGCTCCGATACTATACCACGGAAAAAATGTTTTGTCAACTCTTTTTTCGCTTCTTTTTTCGGTTTCTTTTATGTATCCTATTTGTAACTTTTTCGTTATCTTTCGGTCGCGAAAAAAAATTTTGCTTGCAATTCCGACATTTCCGTGCTAGAATTGCAGCTCGCTCTTACCGATGGTAAAAAAGAGGTACTAAACATGGTAACAAATACATAAAGTAGTCTCGGGAGCAGTCCCGAATCCGTACTTAAGGAGGAAACCATGAAAGCATCGAATCTTCTGATTGCAACCGCATTGCTGACAAGCCTTGCCGTCTCGCTTCTGACACGGCCGACCGCAGCCGTTGCGGCGCCCGAAAACGGCATCGGTCCGATTCTTTCCGCAGTTGTCCGCGAACCCGCCGTCACAAAGTCCCCTCGTCCCTCCGGCGTCCCGAAGCAATCCGCACGAGCCGTCGCATTCGACGATCCGGACGCGGTCGCCGTGCGGTTTGACGACGGCGTAACGCTCCATGTGCTCATCGGCGGCAGCATCCGCAGCCTGTCGCTGCACGACTATCTGATCGGCGTTGTGCTGGCGGAAATGCCGGGACACTTCGACCGCGAGGCGCTGCGTGCGCAGGCGGTCGCCTCGCGTAGCTTTGCACTGTATAAAGCGAAGGCGCACCGCCACGGGCAGGCGGATATCTGCGGCAGCTCGGCGTGTTGTCAGGCGTGGAAGAATCCCGCGGACTACGACGACGACACGCTCGCCCCCTTCATTGACGCCGTAGAGTCCACCGACGGACTGGTTGCGGTTTACGAGGGTGAAGTCATCGAGGCAGCCTTTTTCGCCAGCACCGGCGGTGCAACCGAGGCGGCCCTGACTGTCTGGGGCGGCGATATCCCGTATCTGAAATCCGTCGTTAGCCCCGGCGAAGCCGAAATGCAGTATCACAGTGTCACCCGTAGCTTCAGCGCAGCGGAATTTGCCGGCCGCATCCGCGCGGCCTATCCCTCCGCCTCTCTGGAGGGCGCCCCGGAGACGTGGTTTTCCGAGCTGCGCCGCACCGAGGGCGGCGGTCTGGCCTCCGTGTGCGTCGGCGGCGTCCGCATTTCGGGCGAGGCACTGCGCAGTCTGTTTTCGCTGCGTTCGACGGAGATCGACATCTCCGTCAGCAACGGCGCAGTCGTATTTCGCACGAGCGGCTATGGGCATCGCGTCGGCATGAGTCAGTACGGCGCACAGGAAATGGCCAAGCGCGGCGGCAGCTTCTCGGATATTCTGACGCATTACTATCAGGGCGTAACGCTCGCACGGCTGACACACTGAAAAAACGGGGCTGAAACACATCAGCCCCGTTCATTTTCATTCCTGCAGACGCACTTCGATACGGCACTCGACCGTCCCCGCCGTTTGTTCTTCCACGGCAAGGCGGTAGGCCAGCTCCAGCGCTCCGCCGTTTTCGTCGATACACGCGTCGATCCGTTCGGTGTGCACCGTGAGCATCAGCGCGCCGAAGCCAAGATCGTACAACGATCGGTCCTCATGGCCAGGCGCAAAAACCATACGCGAGCGCAGCTCGCCGGAGCGCGTAAGCGTCACGCAGTCGGGTGCAATCAAAAACTCCGTCGTTGTGCCGCTCATACCGGTCAGCTCCGTCTCCTCGTAACGCAGGCGCACGCCCTCCTGCGTAATGCTCAGCACACCGGGCGTGACAAGCTCCATCGTCTCCGGGGCGTCGTCCCCCATTTTCTGCGTCCCGCGGATCGATAACCACACCTGCCGCTCCATATCCCTGCCCCCTTTGCTTCGTGGGTACTATCATAGGGGATTCGGCGAAAAAAAGCAAGTGTTTTACTCCTTTTTGTCGGAAAGCCCCGTGCTTTATCGAAAAATTTTTCCCGGGCGTCCCTTTTCCTGTGGAAAAAGCCGCGCAGCGGTGCTATAATGGTGGCTATGCAGTAAGGAAGGATGTGCAGCACATGACCATTGAACTGTCCAAAGGCGAATTTCGCAGCCTTCTGGATCTGGTTTACATCGGAAACTGGATCCTCAACTCCACACGCGGCAACGACCGCATCGTCGAATACGACCGCGTAGAGAGCAAGCTCTTCGGCCTGTGCAGCGGCACGGGCTTCGATTCGCTGGTGGAGCAGCGGCTCGGCGTAAGCTTCCCGTCGCGCGCCTTCGCGGAGGGCGGGATTCAGGACGCCATCGCCTATTATGAAGACGGTGTTTTTTTCGACATTCTGGCGGAAGAGCTGGCCAAGCGCGATATGGGCTACCCGGAGATTACGGGCGAAAACTACGATGAGCTGAAGGAGCGCATGGACAAATACATGGCGGAATTCAATGCCAGCGGTGTGGAAAATGTCACAATCGATACATTGGATTGACCTAAGGCGCCGTTCCGGGGGAACCGGGGCGGCGCTTTTGCGCGCGCCGGGAGAAAAAATATGTTGTTCCACGAAAAATAATCAAAAAACCGTGAAAACAAGCATATATTATGCATGAAATCTCTTGCAATACAACGAAGTCTCTGCTATAATTCATAATATAAGTACGAAGGGAGGAGATTCCGATGGTCTGAGAAACGCGCAGAGACCGGCACGGCACACAGATAACGAATCGATATCCGCTGCGATAGAAAGGAGTATTTTATGAAAAGAATCCTATCGCTCTTTTTATCCCTTGCGCTGCTGTTAACCCTGCTGACCGCATCTCAGGTCGGAGCCTTGACCGCCCACGCCCATGACGCAGAAGATGCCCCCGAAACCGAGGCGTCCGCCGTTTCCGAGCAACCCGGGGAGGAGGATGCTTCCGCAGAGCCGGCTCCCGTACCGGAGGAAGCCGAGGATGCGAGCGCTTCCGATGAGTTTATCGAATATCAGGAATATATCTGGGTCGACGGCAGGAAGACACTATGCACGTTTCTCCGCGCACGAAATGTAGATCATTCAAGGTACCAGCTGCCGGACGAGTTGCTTACAGCTCCCACAGAGGAGTTAATAGACGCGCTTCTTCAGCATGAATTGATGTGGAATTTTTGGGTTCACAACTGCTTCGCCCCTGTCTTTACGATACAAACCTACGAAGGTATCCGCGATATTGTCAATGGTGTTCAGGAGCTGGAAACCAGACCGGACGCTGCATCTACGCTTTTGAGGATGCTTGAGCAGGAAGTAATGCATCCGGAGAAAAACACAGCAGCGAAATACATTATTTGGCCTGGGAAATTACTGGAGATTCCGTTCTACCGAGATCAATTGACGCAGGATGAATTATCGAGGCTTGAAGAACTGCTTGGCGTCGGAATGTCGGAGTCCCATAGTACAGAAGAGATAACGTCGGCATCGGGTGGCAAGCTTAACGCCGGGGTTGATGAACCAATGGCCAGCACCGCCGCATCGGAAGTGGTAACGCTCAAACTGTCGAACGGGCAAGAGATTCGATATGTCAGCTCCGGCACAGATCGGACGTATACCACGTCGGGCTCGACGGTTAAGTATCATGTTGCGCAGGAAGAGATGGAAGCTGATTTCCGCGCAGCAATGACTTTCTCCTGGGAGAGCCTGGGAGTATCTACTCGGGGAACGGCCACCACCTATTACAATTGTCACAGTTATGCATGGAACATAGACTCCAATTCAAGGAGGACATGGATCGGCTTAACCGACTATCGTGCCATTTACCCATATATCAAGTGATCCCCATTGTAAATTTATCGGTTCAGTGAAGTCTTGTGCTTCTGCGGGATATCGGGTTGTATACTGGAAGGTTGTAGACGGAGCGCTTGTCCCTGTCCATTCCGCAGTTGTAACGAGCGTGAATGGCGATAAGGTTACCTGCATATCAAAATGGGGTGCGGCCGGACTTTATGAACACGAATTGGAAAACGTTCCGAAAGACTATTACTACGACTACTCCACAAGAACACTGAACGTTTCTTTCTATCTTTACACCAGAGCTCACGACTATTCCTTTTCCCAATACGACCAATCGACGCACAAGTGTACTTGCACGGTTTGCGGAACGATCAGATATGACGCTCATGTTGTGAATCCGACCACGCATCGTTGCAAGGCCTGCAATTATGATATGTCCGCCACTATTTTTCGCACTCCCGCGCCGAGGCCGTATGAGCCGGAGGAGCGGGTTGCCTGAATACAGGTGCGGAAGCCTGAAAACGAAATTTGAAGCCAAAAAGCGGGCGCAATCTTGTGAACCGAACCCGCTTGGGTGCATCAAAGAACCTCCGGTTATGTCATTCCGAGGAGCGGAGCGACGTGGGAATCTTATGAATATTTCTGATTTGCCGAAATCCATCGGAAATTCAGAGAGAAGCCACCGACCCCCTTCAGAGTATCGGGCTTTTTGACGGACAAAAGCGGGCGCAGCAAAGCTGCGCCCGCTTTCCGTTTTTTATAAACCCGTACCCGTGTCCGGTTACAGCTTCAGTACCTGCGTACACAGCCAGTAAATCAGCCCGTAGACCCAGCCGGCGAAGGTACCGTAGACCAGCACCGGCCCGGCGATGGTGAACATCTTCACGGCGAGACCGGTCACAAAGCCCTCCGTGCGGAATTCGACGGCGGGCGCCGCGATGGAATTGGCAAAGCCCGTAATGGGGACCATCGTGCCCGCACCGGCAAGCTTTGCAATGTCATCAAACACCGACAGTCCCGTCAAAAGCGCCGCCAGAAAGACAAGGCAGATTGACGCGCCGCAGGACGCCACACGCAGCGGCAGCTCCATTGCCAGAAAGCCGTTGGTCAGAAGCTGCCCCAACACACAGATCAGGCCTCCCGTCCAAAAAGCGTTCAGACAGTTTTTCCCCACGGGCGAACGCGGCGCCAGCCGATCGGAAAAGCGCAGATATTCCGCACTGCTCATATTCATCAAAAATCCCCTCCCTGCGAGCAGTATTCCGCAGAGAGGGGGTTTTTACGCATCCGTTTTATTCGACGGTCACGGATTTTGCCAGATTTCTCGGCTTATCGACGTCACAGCCGCGCGCAAGCGCCGTATAATATGCAAAGCATTGCAGCGGTACAATGTTCAGACTCGGCTGGAACAGCGGATAGGTCTGCGGGACGGTCAGGCATTCGTCCACGGTTTTGCGGATTTCCTGCTCCATATCCTCCGACGTCAGGCCGAGCACACGCGCGCCGCGCGCCTTGACCTCTTTGACGTTGGCCATCATTTTATCGAACAGCTCGTGAACGCTTGCCAGCGCTATGACGAGCGTGTTGTCCTCGATCAGCGAGATCGGGCCGTGCTTCAGTTCTCCGGCGGGGTAGGACTCGGCATGGACATAGGAGATTTCCTTGAGCTTCAGACTGCCCTCCAGACAGCTTGCGCTGTCGAGATTGCGGCCGATGAAGAATACGTCGCGGTGACCGCAGGAGCGCTCGGCAAGCTGCTCGATCTGCGTCAGATAATCCACGCTGACCAGTCGCTCCATCTGCTCCGGCAGACGAACCAGAGCCTCGCGCATTGCCTCATATTCCGACGGGCGGAGCGTACCGAGCGTGTCGCCGATATACATGGCAATCAGATAAATTACCGCAAGCTGTGAGGTATAAGCCTTGGTGGAGGCCACGGCGATCTCCGGACCCGCCCAGGTAAACAGCACATCCTGCGCGGCCTTTGCAATGGAGCTGCCGACAACGTTGACGATACCCAGCGTGCGCGCGCCGAGCGTGTTGGCCTCGCGCAGCGCCGCAAGCGTATCGGCCGTCTCGCCGGACTGGCTGATGACGATTACAAGCGTGTCGTCGCCCAGTACCGGCTCGGAGTAGCGGAACTCCGAGGCAAGAATCGGTTCCACCGGAATCCGGCAGGTTTTTTCCAGAATATACTTTGCCATGCAGCCGACATAGTAGGAGGTACCGCAGGCAACGATATAAATGCGCCGCACGCCGCGCAGATACTCCGCCGACAGGCGGATGTCGTCCAGCACGACGCGCCCGTCGCGCAGGCGCGGACTGACGGTATCGCGGAACACCTTCGGCTGCTCCAGAATTTCTTTGATCATAAAATGCGGATAGCCGCCCTTTTCCGCCGCGGAAAGCTCCCACGAGATGTGCTCGGGCGTTTTTTCGACCTGCTCGCCGAGCGCATTGAAGAAGCGCACGGAATCGGCGGTCATCTCCAGCATATCGCCGTCGTTAAGATATACGACCTCGCGGGTATACTTGAGGATGGCGGGGACGTCCGAAGCGATGAAATTCTCACCCTGTCCGAGGCCGAAAATCAGAGGGCTGTTCTTCTTGACGGCCACGATGGTGTGCGGATCGTCGGCACACATGGCCGCGATGGAGTAGCTGCCCTCAAAGCGCTCCGCGGCAAGGCGCAGCGCATCGAGCAGGGTGCCGCCCTCATGCTCATAGAAATACTCGATCAGATTGGCTGCGACCTCGGTGTCCGTTTCGGAAACGGAGCATTTGCCCTCGCTGCGCAGGAAATCCTTGAGTGCCAGGTAGTTTTCGATAATCCCGTTGTGAATGATACAGATCTTTCCGTCTGCGGACATCAGCGGGTGAGCGTTTTCATAGGACGGCGCGCCGTGCGTCGCCCAGCGGGTATGTCCGATGCCGAGGCAGCCGCGCAGCGTCTTTCCGCCGTCGGTCATCTCGTCAAGCAGGGCAAGGCGCCCCTTGGTTTTTGATATTTTCAGTCCCTGATCGGTATAGACGCAAACACCGGCGGAGTCATAGCCGCGGTATTCGAGTCTGGCCAGCCCGTCCAGCAGGATCGGCGCAGCCTGACGTTTGCCGGCAAAGCCAACAATTCCACACATAATCGGAACCTCCCTTTCTACGTTCAAAAAATAAGTTCCCTATTGAGATTATACACAAAAAAACGCCCTGATGCAACTGTTATTTTCCCGTTCCGGGCAGCTCATTCAGGGCGTGTCGAAAATCGTCAATTGCTCACCGCTTAAATTGCTCAACGAAGCGGGCACGCCGTCAAGAAGCTGTGCGCCGCAACCGGCGAGCGCGCGCGCCGCCTCGCTTCCGTCGTTATAAACGAACACGGGGCTGTAGCCGTGGGAAAGGTTGTCCGTCGCGCCCTGCCAGGTACCGCCTGCACCGAGTGTGCTCTGCGCAACAAAGACCTTTTCGGCGAGCGCGTGGATATAGCGGTTTCGCTCCAGCGCGCGCGGTGCGGAAAACGGAAAGTCGTAGCCCTCCGCGCTGCAAAACAGGACGTTCTTTCGCGGGATATGCCGCGTCAGCTCGTCCGGCACGAAGCAGACAACTCTTCCGCCCGCACCGAGGCAGGCATCCTGCGCGCTGCGGTCGGCGCCGACTGCGTCACCGGAGACTAACGTCAGTCCCTCCTTCGCCGCCTGTGCGCCGAGGCGTGCGGCAAAGGTGCGGTTTTCCGGTAAAAGGCGGCGAGAGCCGACCAGCGCGACGGCGCGGCTGTCCGGAAGCGACACATCGCCCAGGCAGAACAGCGCCGCAGGGCAACGCTCCCCCAACACACGCAGCCGCGTGGGAAACCCCGGCGAGATGCGCGTGAGCACCCGCATCTCCGGCACGGCCGCAAGATAGGCGCGGAGCCGTGCCCGGCGCGACAGAAGCCGCACGATACGTTCCGCCTGTGCGTCGTCATAGCCGAGGGCGCGGAGCGTACCCACCGTCAGTTCTTCCTCGCGCATCCGGGGCTGCTCGAGCACACGCAGCGCCAGGCGGCGGTATTCACCCGGCGTAAGCGGCTTTTCCTCTCCGCCGAGGCGGCAGCACAGCAGCAGGATCCCTTCCTCCGCCGCGCGCATCAGAATTTCTTTCTCGGCGGGTGCTTTTCCTCTGCGGGCGCGGGAACAAGGCATCCGTATTCGTCGAATATCATCGGAACAATGGTAAAGCCCGCAAATTTCGCAATCTCGTCCAGCTTTGCCTTCTCCGGGAAGGAACCGATGAGCGTAAAGGAAATGCCCTTTTTGCGGGCGCGACCCGTGCGGCCGATGCGATGGACGTAGTATTCGTTCTCGTCCGGCACATCGTAGTTGATTACGCCGTCAACGTCGTCGACGTCGATGCCGCGCGAAGCGACGTCCGTCGCAATCAGCACGGGCAGCTTGCCGGCGCGGAAGGAGGCCATCGTTTTTTCGCGTGTGGCCTGCCGGATGTCGCCGTGCAGGCAGTCGGCGGCAATACCGGCGCGGCGAAGGTCGTCGCTCAGCCGCTGACACATGGATTTTGTGTTGCAGAACACGATCACGCGCTCAAACGCACCGGAGCGGAGAATGCGCAGCATGGCCTCCTCTTTTTCCAGCCGGGGCACGGTGATGGAATACTGATCGATGTCCGGCTTGCTTTCCTGTGTGGGAGCGACGGTGATTTCCACCTCGTCGCGCTGATACATCCAGCTTACCGTCATGACCTCCTGCGAGATCGTGGCGGAGAACAGACCGAGGTTTTTCCGGTTTTTGATGCGGTTGAGAATCTTCGTCACGTCGTCGAAGAAGCCCATGTCAAGCATTCGGTCAGCCTCGTCAAGGATGACGGTCTTTACGCCGTCAAAGCGGATGTTTTTGCGGTTATAGTGGTCGGTCAGGCGGCCGGGGGTGGCCACAACGATCTGCGGATGCTGCGCCAGCGCCTTGAGCTGAGGCTCCATGCGCTGCCCGCCGTAAAGCACCGCTACGCGGATGCCCGGCAAAAAGCGCATCAGCCCGCGCAGCTCGTCGCCGATCTGAAGCGCCAGCTCGCGCGTCGGCGCAAGGATCAGACCCTGGACAGCTTCGTTTTCCGGCTCAATATGCTGGAGCATGGGAATCCCGAAGGCAAAGGTCTTGCCCGTGCCCGTCGGCGCCTTGGCAATGACGTCGCGCCATGCGAGCATCGGCTCGATGGCCTCCTGCTGTATTTTTGTGGGGGCGCTTACGCCCTGTTCTGCAAGCGCGCGCAGTATTTCGTCGCAAACGCCCAGCTCCCGAAAGGTCTTTTGTGTCATGAAACTCTCCGCTTTCCTGAAAAAATCGATACTTTGCAGTCTATTTCTATTATTATATCAGGGGGTAGGCGCATTTGCAAGTCCCGGATTTTCTCTTCGCCGGATTTGACTTTCCGGCCTGCTTGTGCTATAGTGAGATGGTTTTCGCATACTCTCCTTTGGAGGTGGTCGGCTTGACCTTTTTGGATTGGCTCAAAATCGTATTTCTCGGCATCGTCGAAGGCATTACGGAATGGCTTCCCATCAGCAGCACGGGACATTTGATTCTCGTTGACGCGCTTTGGAAAAGCGACAATGCCGTTCTGACGGAGCAGTTTATGGAGATGTTCACCGTAGTAATCCAGTTCGGTGCAATTCTGGCCGTGGTCGTGCTGTACTTCGGCCGGCTCTGGCCCTTCGCTCTGCGCGAGGAACGGCGGCGGACGGGACGTATCGTGAAACAGGATCGTATCCTCCTGTGGCTGAAGATCGCCGTATCCTGCGTTCCTGCTATTCTGGTCGGCCTGCCGCTCGACGACTGGCTCGACGCGCATCTGTATAACCCGCTGACGGTCTCCGTGACACTCATTGTCTATGGCATCGGTTTTCTGCTCGCGGAGCGGCGCAACCGCAGCCGCCGCCCGCGTATTGACAAACTCGACAGCCTGACATGGAGCGACGCGCTGCTGATCGGCGTTTTCCAGGTGCTCGCGCTGATTCCCGGGACGTCCCGCTCCGGCGCGACCATTCTCGGCGGAATTCTGATCGGCCTGTCGCGCGAAACGGCAGCGGAATACACCTTCTTCCTTGCCATTCCCGTAATGTTCGGCGCGTCGCTTCTGAAGCTGGTGAAGTTCGGCTTTGCGTTTACGAATCTCCAGCTTGCCGCACTGCTTCTTGGGATGGCGGTATCGTTTGTCGTTTCCGTGCTGGCAATCCGTTTCCTGATGGGCTATCTGAAAAAGCATGACTTTACCGCCTTCGGCTGGTATCGCATCGCCCTCGGCATTCCCGTTCTTCTGCTGGCGCTTCTGAACGGGTGAGTCCCCTCCGCGTGCGGCGTGGGTACGGGTTTATAAAAAACGGAAAGCGGGCGCAGCAAAGCTGCGCCCGCTTTTGTTCGTCAAAAAGCCCGATACTCTGAAGGGGGTCGGTGGCTTCTCTCTGAATTTCCGATGGATTTCGGCAAATCAGAAATATTCATAAGATTCCCACGTCGCTCCGCTCCTCGGAATGACATAACCGGAGGTTCTTTGATGCACCCAAGCGGGTTCGGTTCACAAGATTGCGCCCGCTTTTTGGCTTCCAATTTCGTTTTCAGGCTTCCGCACTGTATTCAGGCAACCTGCTCCTCCGGCTCATACGGCCTCGGCGCGGGAATGCTTTCCAGAATAATCGGATACGAATAACCGCAAACCTTGCACAAATTTGTCACCGGGTTACGGACATGGGCAGCCGTTATTGTTGCCCTGCAAATCTCGCAAGTGCCGGTATGCGTGTTGGTGTCGTTCGATCTGTAGTTCGAGTAGATATGTGTAGTGGTATACCTGAATATCAGGATGAGCGGCACACCGGTGGCTGGGTCACTACAGTAATCTCTAGGCACATTTCTCAATTCATGCTCGTACAGGCCGGAGCGTCCCCATTTCGACTGGCAGGTAATCGTGCTGCCGTTTACCGTTGTCACAACTGCTGAGTGAAGCGCAAAGGTTCCGCTTGTCGTTTTCCGAACATAAACCACGATCATCCCGGGTTGAATATTAGACAGACTATTAACCACAGAACAATGTGCGTCCTCCACATAACAGTTTATGTTTGCCAACCAGTAGGGGTTTGCGGTGGATCTCGAATACCACGCATAGCTGTGGCAGTTGTACTTCGCCGTGGCATTTCCCAATACAGAGACGCCATATTCGGCGATACAGCGATTCACTTCGGCGGTTTTCTCGCTTTCCGTCATCTCTTTGAGAGCTTTTAACATCGGCACGGGTGTCCCGCTCATCGTCCGGATATTCGTGGAAACCTCCATGTATGAAAAGCCGTCGTCGCCATTTGCATAGATTGGAATAAACGACTGCAGCTCCACCTGTTCTCCGTCGCTTTCGGCTTCCGTTTCTACCGTGTCAATGGTATCGGTTTCATCCTTTTTGTAAACGTGAAGTTCTTTTCCGTCGAAATAAGCATCGCCTATAAGCGCAGGCGCGTAGCTCTCCAGGGTATTCGCTTTAGACAGTTCTGCAGCACTGAGACCTGTCAATTCCAGATACTCATTTTTTTCTGCTTCCGTCAACATCGCTTTATAGGTCGATGTTCTGAGCAGGGCCAGCAGACCATATGTTGCCCCATTGCTTCCTTCGCTTTTCGCTTCTCGCAATTCCGCAAGCAATGTACGAGTCGCATCGGTTCTCGATTCCAGTTCGCGAATGGCGTTGAACTCAATACGAAGGATCTCATAACAACGATCGTAATCACACATCACGGAGTCCGAGAGCAGGTATGGGGAACAGAACAGCGGGCTGTCGATTATAAGCTGCACAAGCTCCTCCGTCGGAAGCCGGAGCTGTTCCTCCGTCAGCTGGTATCTCGACAGATCCGGATGCTCGGCTTGCAGTTCAAAAAGGTATGCTTTTTTTCCGTTAATCAGGCAATACGGGCGACTGTCCTCCTCCGTGTTTGCATCCTCGGCTTCCTCCGGTACGGGAGCCGGCTCTGCGGAAGCATCCTCCTCCCCGGGTTGCTCGGAAACGGCGGACGCCTCGGTTTCGGGGGCATCTTCTGCGTCATGGGCGTGGGCGGTCAAGGCTCCGACCTGAGATGCGGTCAGCAGGGTTAACAGCAGCGCAAGGGATAAAAAGAGCGATAGGATTCTTTTCATAAAATACTCCTTTCTATCGCAGCGGATATCGATTCGTTATCTGTGTGCCGTGCCGGTCTCTGCGCGTTTCTCAGACCATCGGAATCTCCTCCCTTCGTACTTATATTATGAATTATAGCAGAGACTTCGTTGTATTGCAAGAGATTTCATGCATAATATATGCTTGTTTTCACGGTTTTTTGATTATTTTTCGTGGAACAACATATTTTTTCTCCCGGCGCGCGCAAAAGCGCCGCCCCGGTTCCCCCGGAACGGCGCCTTGGATTGGGAAGAAAATTCAGATATATCTGACCTCCACATTGCCGAAGCTGACCTCGCTTTTGATACGGATCACACCGACAGGAGCCTCGTCCGGCGTGCCCTTGCACGCGGAGGAGGAGAACGAACCGCTGCCGTCCAGCTCCACACGGTAGCGCGACGGAACACGCAGCGTCAAATCACCGAAGTTGCACTCTACGTTAAGCATACAGCCGTCGGCAACTGCCGCAACCCCGGAAAAATCAACCGTAAAATCGCCGAAGCTCGTCTCGATCTCTCCGCCGCGCAGACAGGGTGTCTCGACATCATAAGCGGCATTGCCAAAGGCCATTTCGCACTTCAGTTCGCCCTTCTCGCAGGAGCAGTTACAGGTGAGCTTGTGATCCGCGTGGCGGCGCATGGCCCGGCGTTTTTTGCGCTCGCGACCGACAAAAATATCGATCACAAGACTGGCGCCCCAGGCGATCAGGAAAATCGGGATCACCAGGCCCCAGCTAAGGTCAAAATTCAGCACGCCAAAGGCGGTCAGGCCGAAGTACGCGCCTGCAAGCGCAACCATCAGGCCGAACACACTGCCCTTTGAGGTCAATGCGCACAGACCGATCATAAACAGCGCGCTGGTCCATGTGACCGTCCACCATGAGACGTCAAGCTTCAGAAGATTGGCCGTCAGCAGCAGGCCGCCCACCAACAGCACAAAGCCCGCAAACCAGAGCCCCTGCTTCAGTCCCGTATAAATATGGATATCATAATCCCGGTGCTTCTCCGGCCGGGACTGCGGCTCGTCTGCCTCGACAGGCTCGGCAACGTGTACCCCCTGCGTCTGACCGCCGAGCAGCTCATCGACCGTAATGCCGAAAAGCGCCGCCAGCTCCGGCAGAAGCGCAATGTCCGGACAGGACTGATCGTTCTCCCATTTACTCACCGCCTGTGCGCTGACGCCCATGTGGTCGGCAAGCTGTTCCTGCGTCATTCCCAGCCGCTTGCGGTGGAAGCTGATGCGTTTTCCGAGTGTTGTTTCCATTGTTTCAAACTCCCTCTCGTTTTCTTTTTGCTTTCGCTTGTGTCTCCATTGTAGCAGCAGAAAATCAGAAAATCCATCATCCATCGGTAGAAAACCCGACTTTTTCCCGCTCAACCGGCGGTTGAATCGTCGGTTGAGAAATGTTATGTGTCGTGTTCCTGCCAGTCAAGGCTGCGCCCGACCGCCTTATGCCAGCCGCGGCGGCAGGCTTCCCGATGCGCAGCCTCCATCCGGGGCGTAAAGCATTCGTCGCACTGCCACAGCTCACGCAGCTCCTGTGTATCGCTCCAAACGCCTGCGGCAAGCCCCGCAAGATACGCCGCGCCGAGCGCAGTCGTCTCGCGCACGACGGGACGCAGGACGGAACGGTCGAGCATATCGGCCTGGAACTGCAAAAGGAAGCGGTCGCGGCTGGCGCCGCCGTCTACGCGCAGCGCCGAGAGCGCCGCGCCGGTATCCTTTTCCATCGCCTCGACCAGATCCATGCTCTGGTAGGCGATGGACTCCTGCGCAGCGCGAACGATGTGCTCCGGACGCGTGCCGCGCGTAATGCCAACAATCGCGCCGCGGGCGTACATATCCCAGTACGGTGCGCCAAGGCCGGTAAAGGCCGGAACAAAGTACACGCCGCCGGTGGAATCGACCTTGCCTGCGTAATACTCCGCGTCGCACGCCTCATTCAGAAAATGCATCTCGTCGCGCAGCCACTGGATCACCGCTCCGGCAACAAACACGCTGCCCTCCAGCGCGTAATTCACCCGCCCGCCGAAGGAGCAGGCCAGTGTCGTAACCAGTCCGTGATTGCTCCGGCAAGGCGTTTCGCCGGTGTTCATCAGCAGAAAGCAGCCGGTGCCGTAGGTGTTCTTCGCCTCGCCGCGCGCAAAGCAGCATTGGCCGAACAACGCAGCCTGCTGGTCGCCTGCGATACCCGCGATGGGAATGGAGACGCCCTGCAAATTGCACGCGCCGACAGTCCCGCTGCTCTCGACGACCTGCGGCAGCATCTGCATCGGGATATCCAGCGCATCGGCAATGGTCCGGTCCCAGCAGAGCTTGTGAATATCAAACAGCATGGTGCGCGAGGCATTCGTATAGTCCGTTACATGAACCCTGCCGCCGGTCAGCTTCCAGATCAGCCAGGTATCGACCGTGCCGAAGAGCAGCTCGCCGCGCCTCGCGCGTTCCCGCGCACCGGGAACATGGTCAAGGATCCATTTGATCTTCGTTGCGGAGAAATAGGCGTCGAGCACCAGTCCCGTCGTATCCCGGATGTAGTCCTCCAGACCGGCGGCACGCAGCTCGTCGCAGATGCCCGCCGTGCGGCGGCACTGCCAGACGATGGCGTTGTAGATCGGCCGCCCCGTCGCCTTTTCCCAGACAACCGTCGTTTCGCGCTGGTTGGTAATGCCGATGGCGGCAATCTGCGACGGCTCCAGGCCGCTGCGCGTCAGAGCCTCCATCATGACGCCGTACTGGCCGGAATACAGCTCCAGGGGGTCGTGCTCCACCCAGCCGGGCTGCGGATAAATCTGCGTAAATTCCTTCTGCGCCGAGGCGACAATATGCTGTGCCCGGTCGAAAATCACGGCGCGGCTGCTTGTCGTCCCCTGATCGAGTGCGATAACGTATTGCTTCATTGTCTCTCTCCTCGTCACAGCAGGCTGCTGCCCCCGACAAATTCGCGCATCATGCTGTCGTGCGCCAGCTCACCGATCGGCAGGCTCGGCAGCTCGCGCATTACCTTGACCAGCTCGTTGAGCGCATCGTTTTTCTGCGTCAGCCGCTCCAGCTCCGGCAGGAGCGTATCGCGATAAACGCTCAGCTCACAGGAGAAAAAGCTGTCGATACTCTCGTGCGCGCGCGGCTTGAAGGGCATGATGTTCTTCTGCTCCCCCTCATCCACCCGCTGCCACATGGCAAGCGTCTGCGTCAGGTCGCGTCCCCGGCAGAGCCGGTCGCGCAGCATCCGACGGGCAAGGCGGATGAGCGAGGGATGCAGCACGGAGCCGTCGCGCGCGGCGATTCGCGTGCGCACGGAAACATATAGCCGCGTGGTGTTCTGCTCGTGACCCGTAACCGCAGGGTTCAATGCATGAATGCCCTCTATTACAACAACGGAGCCCGGCGTACGCCGGAACGCTCCCTGGTCATACACACGGCTGCTCGTCGGAAAATCATAGCGCGGCAGCGCGATCTCGCGGCAGGCAAGCATCTCGTCCAGGTGCCGCTGAAACAGTGGGACATCCACCCGTGCGGGTGTCTCAAGATCCAGCTCGTTGCGCCGCAGACGCTGCTGCTCCTCGACGGACAGCGGCAGGAAGTAGTCGTCCATGCAGATTGTGCGGCTTTGTCTTCCCTTCTGCCGAAGCCCCTGTGAGAGCAGCATTGCCGTCGAGGTCTTTCCGGAACCGCTCGGACCCGCAAGCAGCACAATCGGACGCAGGTCGGCATTGGCATCGACCAACTCCACCGCCCGGGCGATCTGTGCTCGGTATCGCGCCTCATCGTTGGCTACCACCGAACACGGGTCGGCCTTCAGCAGCGCCGAAATCTGGTCGGTCGTCATAAGAAACTCCCCTTTTCAAATGTTTTTTCTCATTATAGCATACGGGCGGGCAATCCGCCAGTCGCCGCGGCAAATTCCGAACTGTTTTTTACGCGGCTATTGACATCGTCTCTGTTTCATGATATATTTCAAAGATGTGCGCGCAATTCATGCTGCGCAGCGGAGGGAAATATGCAAATTCAATTGTCAGACCATTTCACCTACGGCCGGCTGCTGCGATTTACGCTGCCGTCGATCGCCATGATGATCTTCACGTCGATCTACGGCGTCGTAGACGGCTTCTTTGTCTCAAATTATGCCGGGAAAACGCCCTTTGCGGCGGTGAATCTCATCATGCCGTTTCTGATGATCGTCGCAACCGTCGGCTTCATGTTCGGTACGGGCGGCTCGGCTATCGTCGCGCGCAGCTTCGGCGAGGGCGACGCACAACGCGCAAATCGCTGCTTTTCGCTCTTTGTTTACGCCGCTTTCGCTCTGGGCGTGATCTTTTCGATCCTCGGGATCATTTTCATCCGCCCGATCTCCGATCTGCTCGGCGCAGAGGGAGAGCTGCTGGAAAACTGCATCGTCTACGGCCGCATTATTCTGCTTGCGTTGCCGTTTTATGTGCTCCAACTCCTGTTCCAGAGCTTTTTCATCACGGCGGAACGGCCGAAGCTCGGCCTGCTCGTGACCGTGCTCTCGGGCGGAACGAATATGGTGCTCGACGCCGTGCTCGTCCTGCTGCTGCCGCAGGAGCTGAAGCTCGCAGGCGCAGCCGCGGCGACGGCTCTCAGCCAGCTCGTCGGCGGCGCGGTGCCGCTGGTGTATTTCTTCCGGAAAAATACCAGCCTGCTGCAACTGGGCAAAACGAAATTCGACGGGCGTGCCCTTCTGAAGGCCTGCACCAACGGCTCGTCGGAGTTTATGAGCAACGTCTCCATGAGCCTTGTCGGTATGCTCTACAACGTCCAGCTTATGAAATACGCGGGAGAAAACGGCATTGCTGCCTACGGCGTAATGATGTACGTCAGCATGATCTTCTCCGGCGCCTTTATCGGCTACTGCGTCGGCACGGCGCCGGTCATCAGCTATCACTACGGCGCCCAAAATCGCACGGAGCTGCGAAGCCTGCTTCGCAAAAGCCTGACGCTGATCTCGATTTTCGCGCTGAGCATGACCGTCTCGGCGGAGCTTCTGGCGCGGCCTCTGGCGCATATTTTCGTCGGTTACGACGCCGAGCTGATGGCGCTGACCGAATCCGGCTTCCGCATATTTGCGCTGTCGTTCCTGTTCATGGGCTTTGCCATCTTCGGCTCCGGCTTCTTCACCGCGCTGAGCGACGGTTTGACCTCTGCGCTGATCTCCTTCCTGCGCACGCTCGTATTCCAGATCGCCGCCGTGCTCCTGCTGCCGCTTCTGTGGCAAATCGACGGCGTATGGGTCTCGATTGTCGTCGCCGAGTTCATGGCGGTGGTGCTGACCGCGCTGTTCTTCCTCCTGAAACGAAAGGGCTACGGATACTGAGCCGGGCCATGCCTCGACGCATCGACGGCACGAAACGCCCGGACAAGTGAATGGAAATGCTCCCGGAACCGCAGGGCTCCGGGAGCATTGTGCTTATTCCTTTGTCTCCACCGGCTCGGCGGGCTTGGCCTCATCGGCCGCGGCCTGCTGTGCCTCGGGTTCGGGCTTCTTTTCGTCGTCGGAATTGGCCCAATCGCTTGCCTTTTCCACACCGGCCGCCGCAGTTTTAATCAGCGTTTTTCCAAGGTCGCGGAATGCGTGTCCCAGGCCGACGCCCGTTTTTTTCCAGTTTTCTTTCAGTTCGCTCATGATTGCATGACCCCCTTCCGGTCTTTTTATTCAGTATAGCGCTTCGCACGCCGTTTGTCAAGTCGCGCGTGCAGAGCGCTTTTTCCTATTTTTCGGTTGACTTTCGCATCAAAAAGAGGTATCCTAAAGAAAAAGAGTTTCGGAGGAAGCCATTATGATCCGGCACATCGTTTTCTGGAAGTTTCGCGAGGGTACGCAGGCGCAGGCGGAGGAGTTTCTCTCGCGGCTGCAGGGACTTTTCGGCATCATTCCGGAATTGAAAGCCGTCTGCGTGCGGCGCAGCGCCGTCGCGGACGCAGAGTACGACGCCGCGCTGGAAGCGGACTTTGACTCTCTTGAGGCGCTGCAGCGTTATCTGAGCGACCCGCGCCACCGTGCCGTCAGCGCTCTGTGCAAGGCCATCCGCACCGACCGCCGGAGCATTGATATTGAGCTGTGAGCTGGTATGTTTACATTCTGGAGTGTAAGGACGGTTCTTTCTACACCGGCATGACGGACGACCCGGAGCGCCGTCTGGCCGCGCACCGCGCCGGAAAGGGCGCAAAATACACCCGCGGACGCACGCCGCTGACGCTCGTCTACACGGAGCTCTGCGGCGACCGCTCCGCCGCGCTGCGCCGTGAGGCCGCCGTCAAGCGACTCACGCACGCGCAAAAGCGTATGCTGATCGCACAGCACTGCGAGGAGCAGGATGTTTCCGCGCCCGAGCATCGGGACACGGAGAAAGGAGAATGGCTATGAACTGTCTGCGATGTGGCAGGCGTATCCCCGAGGGACGCACATTTTGCGACGAGTGCGAAAAAATTGCAGGCGTACCCTTGGAGGAAAACGCATATCTTTCAAGCAGGATCGTTTTGAATCCGCCGCGCACCGAGACCGAGCGCCAAAAGGCCGAGCCGACGCCGACGCAGACAAAATCGGCCGAAATGAAGCGGCAGCTTCGCAATCTGAAGCGCGCCTGCGCCATCATGACGGCCGCCTGCCTTCTGTTTGCGCTCCTTTGCTGCGCGCTGACCTGGCTCCTGCTGCGCGACGGCGCGAATCAGCCGCCGACCGGCCCACGGATCGACCCGTCACTGGGCAGCGAAGGCACCCTGACTGACAACGGCGATTCCGGCAGCTCTTTTACGGAGGAAGCAAGCACATGAATCTTTACCCCGGCTTTGACCGCGCTGCGCGGATCTCCGCGATTGTCGCGTCTCTGGCGTTTCCCGCCTGGATCCTGTGCGTCATCTTCGGGCGCGGCGCTCTGTCAGTCCCGGCATTGGCCGCCTATTACGCCTGCCTTGCGGCGATGCTTGTGTGCCTGTGCATCATCGGCCGCAATACGCGCCGCCTTGCGGGGCAATTCCCCCGCTCATCGAAAAAAATGCGCATTTTCCGCGTTATCACCTTTGCACTCTGGCTGCTTGCAACAATTTGCGGCCTGACCGTTCCGACAGCCGTGCTGCTTGCCTGTTCCGGTTCCGGCGGCGCGGCGCGGCTGATCTGTGCCCTGAGCCTTCCCCTGGCCGTGATCGGCTGGCTTGGCGTTCTGATGGGCTATCGGCGACGTCATCAGGCCGCGCTCTATGAGCAGAATCGACGCCCGCGGCAGGAATGACATCCCTCCGGGTATAGAAAAGCCGGCAGGTCAAACGACCTGCCGGCTTTCCATGCGGTTTTGCGCATTTCGGATCGGCTTTATTCGGAAATTACATCTCGACGTCGGCCAGATCCTCCGGCTCGCAATCGCAATCCTCGCAGCACTTGCAGCCGGGAAGGAGCTTCTTCAGTGCATCCCAGTAGCGGATCAGCGCAACGGCAACAGCCGCCGCAACGACGACACCGCCGACGATGCCGAGGATGGTCTTCAGATTGGCGTTTTTCATATGGTATGCCCTCCTTATTTTTTTACTTGCTGATGTGAATAGTATATCCTCTTTTTCCGCGCTTGGCAAGTCTTTTTTCCATGGTTCGGGAAAAATTTACACGCGCGTCACAAGCCGCTCCGGAAGCGGCGGCAGCTCGCGGTATTCACCGGACGGCAGGCCAAGGATGCAGTGACCTACGCCGCGCCATTGCCCTTCGACGCCCCACCGCTTCAGCAGGGCGCGGCCCTCGGGCAGTTCAAATTCCTCATATGCGCGGTGAATCCAGCAGGAGCCGACGCCGAGACTCGCGGCAGCGTTCATCATATTGCCCAGCACGAGCGAGCCGTCCTCCACACCGGTGGCGATGTCGGCGCGTACCAGAACGACACAGACCGTCGGCGCGCCATAGAAGGGATGCAGCTCCGGTTTGCCCATAATTCGCGCGTTAAGCGCCTCCAGCTCCGCAATGTCCTCCGGCTTTTGCAGTACGACAATATGCCACGGCCGGCGGCATATCGCGCTCGGCGCATGGAGCCCGGCGGTCAGAATCTGCTCCAGCGCCGCCTCGGAGATCTGCTCCGGCAGAAAGCTGCGGCAGCTTCTGCGGTGGATCAGGGTTTGGATCGTTTCGTTCATCATATTCCTCCTTAAATGTAATTACCGTCTTCGTTGCGGATCGACGCCTCGCCGGTCGAGAGCGTCTCCTCCGCGCCGTCGTCATAGCGCACGCGCAGCGCGCCGCAGTCATCCAGCCCGACGGCCAGTGCCGGATGCGCCTGATCGCCGCGAAGAACCCGCACGCGCCGCCCGACGGTTACGCAGGCGGCGGCGTACTCCGCCATATACGCCTCACAATTTCCGCGCAGCGCCTCGCGCGCAGCGCTCAGCTCGCGCAGAAGCGCGGTGGCAAGGACATTTTCATCCGTCACGCGGCCCGTTTCAAACAGCAGCGAGGTCGCCTTCCCGCGCAGCTCCGGTGCAAACACGGTCGTATTTACGTTGATTCCGATACCAATCACGGCGGCGTTGATCCCGTTCCGGCCGCTCAACAGCTCCGTCAAAATGCCGCAGAGCTTTTTACCTCCGAGCAAAAGGTCGTTTCGCCACTTAATCTGTGTCTCGACTCCGCAGACGGCGCTTAGTGCGCGGCGAACGGCAACCGCAGCCAACGCCGTCAGGCAAAAAAGTCGGTCGCAGGCCTCCGGACGCCACAGGACGGACACATACATTCCGCCCGGCGGCGAAGCGAAGCTGCGTCCGAGACGGCCTCGGCCGGACGTCTGGCGGCGCGCAAACACGGCGCTTTCCTCCGGCGCGCCCTCTGCGGCCAGACGCTTGAGCTGTGCGTTCGTCGAATCCGTTTCCTCCAGAACAATGGGGTAAACGATCCCGTGCGGCAAATATGTTTCTAAAATTTCCTGTGAAAGTGCCGTTTCCATGCTTCCTCCGATACAAAAGCGCTTGCCAATACCAAACGGATGGTGTATAATACAGTGGTATTATAGGCTGTTTGCCGAAAAAATGCAAGGCCAAAGGAGGCGCCGGTATGAATATTCTCTATCTGTATTCGGATACGGCAAGCGCCGCGCTTCCTACCGGCCTTTCGGGTCATGCGCTTGCGGCATCCCGGCTCGGCGACGCAGCCGAGCTGCATGAGCGGGAGCATTTTTCGCTGCTGCTCTCCTGCGGAGTCTCTGCCGCGAAGGCGGCGCAAACGCTGCGCAAAAGCCTCGGTATTCCGGCCGCTTCACTGGTCACGGCGGACGACCGTTCCGCGCTTCGGCGCCTCAGCCGTCGAAAGCTCGATGCATGGCTCTGTACCGACGATGCGCTTGCGGACAATTTGCTGTGCGCAGGTACGGATCCCTACCGCGTGCTGCGCTGCACGGATCTTTCCGAACTCGGCGCCCTCTGCGAGCGTGTGCTGCGGCGTGCCGCGCGACCGAAAGGCCGTGACGGCGTCCTGATCTGCGGCGCCTACGGAAAACACAACGGCGGTGACAACGCCATTCTGAGCGCCATTGTTTCGCAGCTCCGCGAACTGGATCCCGACCTTCCGATCTGTGCGCTCAGCCGTCGTCCCCGTGAGACGGCCCGCAGCGCGGGCATTCGTTCGATCTTCATTTTCAATCTCTGGAAAAGTGCGCGCTATCTGCGCACAACTAAGCTCTACCTCAGCGGCGGCGGTACGCTGATGCAGGATGCTACAAGTACGCGCTCACTGCTGTTTTACCTGCTGAGCCTCCGTCAGGCCAAACGCGCCGGCTGCCGCACCATGCTCTACGGCTGCGGGATCGGTCCGCTGCTGCGTGAGCGCAACCGGCGGCGCGTCGGTCGCACGCTCAACCGCTGCGCCGAAGTGATCGCCGTCCGCGATCGCTATTCCGAGGATTTTCTGCGTTTCCTCGGCGTAAACCGCCCGCTCATCCGGCTGACGGCCGATCCTGCGCTCCGGATCACCCCGCCGGAAGCGGACGAAGCGTGGCTGCGCGCCTGCGGTCTTGAGCCGGGCAAGCGTTACGCCCTCATCGCGCTGCGCCCGTGGGACGGCTTTGCCGCCCATATTGACGACTTTGCGGCAGCCGCCGACCATCTCTACACGGCGCACGGCTGCATTCCCGTGCTTTATGCTCTGGAGCCGGAGCGCGACGAGCCTGCCCTGCGAAGTGTCGCCGCAAAAATCCACGTTCCCTATCTGTCCCTCCGCTCCGGGGGCTACGATCTGCGGGAGCTGGCGCTTGTGGGCCGTATGTCCGTCGTGCTGTCAATGCGACTGCACGCGCTGGTGTTCGCTGCCGGGCAAAACGTGCCGCTTGTGGGTGTGGTCTATGACCCGAAGGTCAGCAGTTTTCTCGACTATCTCGGCTGCGGCGGCTACCTTTCCCTGCATGACGTCGGCGCGGACACGCTCTTCCGACTCATCGATGAAGCCGTTTGCCGCACGCCGGAAGAAACGGGCTATCGGCGTCTGCGCGAGCTCGCCGGAGACAATCCGCGCCTTGCCGCAGAGCTTCTGAAGGACACGTAAACACGCAAAGCAAAGAAAAAATAACATATAGAAAACGATCTGGAGGACATTGCATGGAACCCTATGCACAGCTTTCCCCGGCACAGCGTCGTACGGAATACGACGCGCTCATGGCCCGCTACAGGGCGTATCAGGCGCAGAAGCTCTCGCTGAATATGGCGCGCGGCAAGCCCGGAAAGGCGCAGCTCGATATGGTAAGCGATCTTCTGACCGCGTTGACCGACCCCGCCGACTGCTTCGATGAGGGCACGGATGTCCGCAACTACGGCGGCCTGCTCGGTATCCCATCTGCGCGCCGCCTGTTTGCCGAGCTGCTCGGCTGCAAGCCGGAGCAGGTGCTTGTCGGCGGTAACGCCAGCCTGACCCTGATGCACGACCTGATCTGCAAGGCCTACACCCACGGTCTGCTGCACTCGCCGCGCCCGTGGTGCAAGGAATCGAGCGTCCGCTTCCTTTGTCCCGCTCCCGGCTACGATCGCCATTTCGCCATCTCCGCTGCCTTTGGTATGGAGCTGATCCCCATTGCCATGACGCCGGAAGGTCCGGACATGGACGCCGTGGAGCGCTACGTCCGCGATCCCGCCGTCAAGGGTATGTGGTGCGTACCGAAATACTCCAACCCGCAGGGTATTGTTTACTCCGACCGCACCGTCGAGCGTATCGCCGCGTTACGCCCCGCAGCGCCGGATTTCGCACTGATGTGGGACAACGCCTACTGCGTCCACGATTTCTACGAATACGTCCCCTTCCGTGATATTCTCTCGCTCTGCCGGGAGGCCGGCCGTGCAGATATGGTCTATGAATTTGCGTCCACATCGAAGGTCACCTTCCCCGGCGCGGGCATTTCCGCAATGGCAACCAGCGAGGATAATCTGAGCTACCTGGAAAAGCTGCTTGGTGTGCAGGTCATCAGCTACGACAAGGTCAATCAGCTTCGCCATGTGCGTTACCTGAAGGACAAGGCGCATACGCTGGAATTGATGCGGCGTCATGCCGAGATCCTGCGGCCGAAGTTTGAGGTCGTACTGAAAGCGCTGGACGCGATTCGTCCGTTGGGGATTGCCCGCTGGGAGACGCCGCGCGGCGGATACTTCGTCTCCTGCGACGCCATGCCGGGTACGGCCGGACGCGTCGTCGGCCTGATGAAGGATGCAGGCGTTGTGATGACCGGAGCAGGCGCTACCTGGCCGAACGGCCACGACCCCGAAGACAGCAACATTCGCATTGCGCCGTCGCTCCCGCCGATTGCAGAGCTTCAGACCGCGATGGAAATCTTCACGCTTTGCCTGCGCATCGCTGCGCTTGAAATGCTGGGCTTGGAATAGCCGCTTCTCTGAATTCATTGTTACATACATGAGAGCCGCCCTTTGTGAAGTGATAAAATAATGGTAGACACGAAAGTGCCTACCATTATTTTTATGCTAATATAGACATGGAGGTGGAAA
>CAKUDE010000032.1 GCA_934645175.1 uncultured Oscillospiraceae bacterium | reverse complement strand
TGTTGAACAAAAATGTGATGATGTGCAGCATAGCCTACCTCGTTACGGATGGTTCGGCATCGGGAAGTCGATGGAAACCTCGAATGTCGCCGTGCCTCCCGCCTCGATTGTCACCGGCGTTTCCAGCACCTCGCGGAACATGAGTATCACGGAAGTGCTTGTGTTTGAGTAGGTGCTGTTCGTGAGATATGCCGCCTCATTCAATTTCGCCGAACCGCTGTACTGGCATAGCCCCCATTCCTTTACGGTTGCCGCCTCACTCCCGTTGTTTGTCACCGCAACGGTCGCGGTCATTACAAACTTCTTGGAATTTGCGTCCCACGTCCTCTTTTTGGAAAGAACGCGGATCGCTGTTCCCGCCGCGACCACATTGCCGCTCAGCTTGAAATCTTCATACGTCGCGGGTGTGTCTCCGTCGCCGAAACAGAAGTTGCACGAACCCATCGTCGGAGCCGATGCAGAGTATGCCGTTTGATAGACGCCACTGTTATATGATGTATAAGACGTCACAACAGTCGCGCCCGAAATGGAACCGGTCGGCTTTTTGAAGCTGACGTTTCCATCCGAAAAATCCTCCGAAGAAGAACCCAGACCGCCGCTTAGGACGCTTACGCCGTAAGCCTCATAGGTTTGGTCGGTGTTTATTTTTCCGGTCGCCCTTACGCCCGTAAGCGCAAGTATAAAGTTATCCCAGTTTCTAAGCCACATAGTTATTCTCCTTTTTCCTGAATAGTAACAGTCATTTGATACGACGGAATTACGGCAGCAGCCAGCACAACGGTCGCAGGGAATGCACGAATCGTAACATTCATCGCCCCGTCGATTTTGTCCGGGAACCTCGTAAACGCCACATATTTGCTCTCATCGTCCGCGTCCCTGCATCGGACGGTTTTGACGTTATCATAGACGGTATTTCCGATTTTGATTTTGCTCACAGGAGCGTCACCTCGCTTTCATTCGCCCGTGCGGAAGCCGCCAGCGCGTAAAGGTCGCTTTCGACCTGCACCACAACCGGCACATTCACCGTCACTTTTCCAAAGCCCGCGTAGCCCTCCGGCGGTGTCGTCTCGCCGTTTTCCGTGACCGTCAGCGATTGCAGCTTCGGCGTGACCTTCACGTTCTTCGGACAATATTTGCCCTCGGTGGCCAGCGTAACCCCTCCGGGATCGCCGCACGGGACGAGCTGCGTCACGGAAAGCTGCGTGCCGTCGTCGGTAATGACGTCGCCCTTTTGAAGCGGCGCACCGTCTCCGTCCGTCAGCGCATACAGCTTGATTCCGTCCGCAAAGGGGAACAGGAACGAATCGCCGGGCGCAATCGGAGCGTCCAAATCGGTCTCTCTGATCGAGAAGTAAGCGGAAATGCTGTCGTCCTCATCGGAGAATGAGACCCGTACCCGTGCGGAGTAGGACGAAGTGGCATTGTTGTGAACGGTAAGGCCGGTATCGTCAACGGAAATGGAAATCCGAAAGTTGTTGCTGCCGATAATAACGGGCGGAACCCCCGCAGCAACAACAGAGACGCTGATTCCGTTCATTGTGAACGCAACGGAATCCGTATACCAGAACCGGTTTTCCGTCGGAATGTCCTCCAACTCAAACGCGGCATAGCCCGTCTTGTACTCGACGGTCCTTGCGTGCTTTTGAAGCAGATTGCAAAGCAGCGTCAGCGCGTGGCAATCGCGCTCACTCTCCGCGTGCCCGTCAAAGATCACCCGGTTTCCGTCGATTTTCAGCGCATATCCCGCCATCAGCTCACCACCTCTCCGTGATACTCCGGCAGCGCCGCCAGAACGTCCGCCACCATCTCCTGCTTGTCCGCTTCCGTGAAATAATCCACACCCTTCTCCGGCGTGTAGCCGTCCGTGCCGTTTCTGATCTCCGCCGTGGTCGTGCCGTTTGCGTCGGAGCATGTAATGACCGCGCCCGTCTCGGTCTGCTTGACCGATGCGGTAGGCGCAACGCCACCGCCGCCACCACCGGTGTGCCTGGCCTCGTTGATCGCCGCCACAAGACTGGATTTATCTCGGGTTTGGAGATCTTCCAGATTGCCAATTGCTGCGTTCAGCTCCCCGAAGGTCTGATAATTGTAGTAATCGTTCGACAGGCCGCCCCCGAAGCTCGGATTTCCCGCAACACGGATTTCCAAGGGGAAGGTCGCGAGCTGCGCCGTCCCCTCGTAGAGGAGGATCGAAAGGTTTACCCGCCCCGCGCAGGTCAGCACCTGCGGCGCGAGCATTACCGTGACCGTGTTCCCGCTGACGGAAAACGCCTCGCTCCCGTCCGGCATTTTGTCGTACAGGCCGGACGTCCCGTCCTGCTTGCGGTAGGAGATCGCCGCAGTGCAGCCTTCCGGCGGCTCCCATGCCGTACCGTCGTCGAGCAGCGTCGCTTCAATCGCCCGCGTGTTGCTGTCACCCTGTACGGCAGAGAGCGGCGGCGAATTCATGCGCCGCTGCATATCCAGAGTAATTTTCTGTGTGATAAGCATCGTTTCGTGCCTCCTTACTTCCATTTTCCGAATGCGTGCAAATTGACGAACACATCAACGGAATCCATTTGAACATTCGCAACCACGCAGAAGCTGCCGGACGTCGTATTGTTCAGCGCGAATTTTCTCGCCCAGTTCATCTGACTGTTGGAGCCGCCGGAGACGGTAAGAATCGCCGGGCTTGCAAACGCAAACGGATATTGCACCGTGATCGTATTGCTGTAATACGCCCCGTTGTAATTGTTTGTGATTGCGTGCTTTCCGGTGTATTCGCCCCAGCATTCGGCGTCTCCGTTGCTCCACTTCCGGTAGCGCCAAATCCCGCTTTTGCCGCTTTCTACGATCTGCGCCACGGGAAGCGACTCCACCGTGACCGGGACGTTAAAGCTGAAATCGCTTTCCCCCCAGTCAAAAACCGGAATGCCACGCTTGACCGACAGGCGGTTTTCCACGCTTGCCAACTTGTCCGAAACAGTAACGATCACCGTATGCGGGCTTGTGTAGGTCAGTCCCTCCAGCTCCGCGCTGACCGTATAGGTGTTTCCGCTGATCGTCGGCGTGAGCGCAACCTCGTCGCCGCTGTAGCCGATCTTGTATTTCACCGTCAACGCATTGCTTACCGCGCCGAAGCTGCCGTTAAAATACTCGCCCTTCACCGTAAGCGTCGCTTTGCCGCTCGTCGGGTCCGTCCGCTCGCAGCTCGCATTGTTCGTGAGCTTGATATACGGAACAAGCGTTTTTGTCACGGTTGCGCTCCCGCCGTACCCACGGCTGTCCGTCGCAGAAAACACGACGGAGCCGGTCTCAATTGCGGAAATGTCCCGGATATTCCCCTCAAGCGATACGCCGCCGATGGTTTTTGCCGTAATACTCGCCGAGTTTTTCGCCGTAGCGGAGATCGTACAGCGCGCCGTGGAATAAAAGCGCACGAGCTTCGCGCTGTTGCCGGTCAGTGCGACCGTCGTATCGTTCACGTCCGTAACGCTGCCCGTCACAGTCGGCGCGCAGGCGGCCTGTGAGGCCGTCACGGTCAGCGTCGCCGTCTGTGCGTCGCCGATCCGCGTCGTGCCGGAGTACGTCTTGCACGTCAGCGTACATACGCCGCTCTTGGCGTTCGGGATCTGTGCATAAAACGCCGTGGGCACCGTCCATGAAACATTGGTCGCCGAGAGCTTGACCTCCTGTGCGGAAACACCGCCGTCCTCCGTGATGTAGCCGCTCAGACTGCCGAACGAATACTGTACGGAGTGCCGGTAGGCGCTCGACTTCCGATTGACCACAAGAATACTCGTCGCGCCGATGTTCGCATCCGTCGCGCCGATGGTGCTTGCCCGCGCGATCTGCGTCAGCGTCATGCTCTTTCCCGTTACGGAAATATCGCCCGGCGTATAGCTCTCCGGGTATACGCTGATGGAGAACGCGACGGACATCTCTTTTCCGCCGTCGGAGTCGTGCGCCACCGTCGCAGAGCCGGAGGCAATGACCACGCTGCTGTTTTTTTCAATGGAATACTGCGGCGCGTTCGGGCGGTAGGCGCTGGAAACGACCGTCCCGCCGAGCTTGATCTCGTGCCCGGTGGCGTATAGGATATAGTTCCACGCACCGGAGAACAGCGTCAGCGTGTAGCTGATCTTCGATGTGTTCTCCGTCACGTTGACGCTCTCCTCGGTCAGCGTAAGCCGAAGATAATACTGATTGCTCGTCTTTTCCGATTGAAACGTTTTTGTCTGTAAAGCCAAGCGTCAGCCCTCCTCAGATCCAGAAGCACGCCGTCCGCTTGCTGTCCGTGCCGTTGGAATAATTCTCAAATCTGGCGTGGTCGCCGACGATCAGGTAATTGCGCACCTGTACGTCCGTCGCGATAACGCCCTTGTTGTTTGCCTGGAGCATGATCTCGTCTCCGCGCCGCACATACATACCCGTTTCGTCAAGGCTGTTGTGCATTTCCTCGCCGGAGCGGTGAATGTCCACGCAGGAGCCGTCGATTGTCAGACCGAATTCCGTGGAAACCTTGTCAACGCCGTCGTCGATGATTTTCTGAACCTTAATGTCGATCTGCTCTGCATCCTGCTGTATCTGCGTGATTGCCTCACCGTTCCGGTCTACCTGGGTCTGAATCCCGTCAACGGTCAGGCTCAGGCTCGCCAGCTTCCCTTCCGTATCGCGGTTTTCGATCCGCAGGCCGTCTACATCCTTCTGGAGCGTCAGAACCTTGCCCGGGATATTCTTGTAAGCCTCCGAGGAAACCGCCGCCTTGTCGGCGTAGTTCCTGTCGCCGGTGCTTCTCACCGCCGTACCGGAAGCATCAAGGCAGATCTGCATCACATAGGTCGTAAACGTATTTCCGCCCGCGTCGGTCACGGAAAGAATGTCGCCCGCCTTGACCGCTGCTGTGCGTTTTACGGAAACCTCCAACGGCGTATAGGAAATATCCTTGAGCTTCAGATAGAGGCTCTGCGCAACGGAAAGCAGCGTCTGCGCGTCCATCTGCGCCGCAAGGCCGTTCTGCGAGATCGCAAATACGTTTCCCTCCACATCCGGCGGATAGATCACGCCCACGTCGTTCGCTTCCTGCTTAAATTGCACTCGCGCAATGGTGTCCGTCTGATAGCCGCTGACGGTCAGCTTGTCCTGCCTGTATTGCAGCGTTCCGGAGGCCGCTGCCGTGATCGTCACGGCGCTTTGCCCGTACCATGCAAATTCCAGCACGCCGAGCGTCGAGCAGCGTACAAAGCAGCCCGCAAGCTGCGCTGCCCAGCCGACGATCTGGCGGCACGTCACGCCGTCGGCGTAAAATGCGCCGACAGTCAGCGTCTCGTTGGCAAAGCTCTCCGTTTGCAGCCGGACGCCCGCAATGTTGCACGCCTGCTCTGTAAGCGCCCGCACGGTCATGGGAAACTGCGCCTGATTTTCGTTGAGCCAGGCGGAAAAATCCGCAGCCAGCTTTGCCGATGCGTCGTAAGCGGTGAAGCGGTACGCCGACTTGGAAACGCTCGTCGGCGCCTCCGCGTAGAAAACGCCGATCCGCGTCTGCGTTCCGTCCTCGATCTGGTAATAGACCAGCTCCTCCCCGTCCTCCACGGGCGCGGAAGAGGCGCGAAGCTCCACCTCTACCGTGTCCGCCGTCGTATCGCCGACGGAAAGGTTGTTCTGGCTGTTGACCTCGGAGATATATTTGCAGGAAACGATCTGCGAAGCGTCGATTACGCTTCCGTCCGCGCGTACAAATTTGTTTAGAAGCACCTTCCGTCACCGCCTTTCGTCAGCGCTCGATCACGTTGATGCTCACGTCCCGGTAGATCGTCTCTCCGCCGGAGTATGTATACATCGTGTAGGAGCAGTTTGAGGAATACGCGTCGATGGTGTACGTCTTTCCCCTGTCCGGGAACGTAAACGTGTATTCCTTGCCCTGCATCAGGTCAATGATGTAGTCCAGCTCCGCTTGCGTCATAACGTACCATTTCAGGCCGACCTTGCGCACGTCCCGGCGCACCCAGTCGATATGGATCACGCCGTCCTCCGTGCGCCCGCTGCCGGAGCCCGCAATGTTCTCGTGCTGCACGCTCACGCCGGCGCTCGGCTCGTAGATCTGGCTGTCGCCGACCTTCCATTTCTCGCTTAAATGATTGATCGTCATAGCTCACCGCCCGTCTCAGAGTTCCAGGAACGGATTCGCTCCGGTACGGACCGTCTCTCCGCGCGCGTAGTCCAAAATGACCTCAAAGAGCGTCTTTTCGTTGACCTTCGCCGAAACGACCTGACTGCCGCCACGGCTTGCGTTGTCCCTGCCCGCAAGCGCCTCCGTCACGGCGCGGTACACGCCGGACGAAACCGCCGTAACGATCTGGTCGTTGTTCGCGACCGCCGTCCGGCCTCCGATGGAGCCGACCATTTCTGCGCCCGCTTCTCTGGCAATGAAAAGCTGCCCCGTCGCCGGGAAGCCGCCATCCGCAAACTGTCCTGACGTGTGCTTCGAGCTGTCTACATAATCCGGCAGAGGAATTCTTCCGAACTCGACCTCTTTCACCTTTCCGATGTCGAGGCCGAGAGAATTCATCACGTCAATGAGCCAGTTGATTCCGGAAATCACTGTGTTTACAAGCGCCTCTGCGCCGCCGATAATGGCGTTGAGGATGCCGACGATCACTCTTGCACCGCCGATGAAGAAATTCTGAATTCCCTCCCATACGCCGATGAAAATGTTTTTGATCCCGTTCCACGCCTTGTCCCAGTTTGCGGTAAACACACCGTCGAGGAATTCGAGAAGCCCGTCAAGCACATCAATCACCAAGCCAACCACCGGCTCAATGAGATCCCACACACCGGAAATCGCAGGCCCGAGCGTTTCTATCAGCCAGTTTGCAACCGGCGCGATTCCCTCCCAGAGCTTCGCTACGATTTTTCCGATATTCGATATGATGTTTTCGATCTTCGGTCCCTTATCCGCCATCAGATCCGCCAGACGGGAAAAGATTTTCCTGATCTCGTCAATGATCTTGATAATGATGTTTCCGACCCACTGCACAATCGGTTCAATCGCTGTCCAGAATTCCTTGAAGCCCTCAAGAATCGGTCGGATGATCCCTGCGGCAAGCCGCAGCGCTTCGCTGACCAGTTCAATAAATTTCGGAAGTGCGCTCTCCATGATCCACTGCCCGATGTCCCCCAGAGGCCCTTCTACAATCCACTCCAGAGCGTCTCCGACAATATTCAGATTCTCCCGGAGGTTCGGGAACAGATCGCCCACGGCTTCCTGCAGGGGCGACAAGTCCAAATTCAGGAACCAATCGACCACGGAGTCCGCAATTCCCTTTGAATGTCCGAAAATATCGGAAAAGATGCCTTTGATCCCCTCGAGAATCGGCATGCCGCTCTCGCTGTTGGAAAAAATCTCGGAAATCTTGCCATAGATTGCTACAACCTTCTCCGCAATCCAGTCGACCACCGGCTTCATCACCGTCCGAAGCTTGTCCGTGATCTGCTCGACCTTTCCGGTAATCTGGTCAAGAATCGCGTCATCCCACAGCGTCTCAATGTTGAACGTACCGCTGTAAATGCCGCCGGTCAGATCCGACCCGATAAGCGAATTGCTGTCCGACATCACGTTCAGCTCGTCAAAGCCCGCAAGGAAGCGCTTCAGCTCCTTTGCGCTGTCAACCGCGTCATCCAGATTGTCGGAGATTCCGCCTGCGCCGTCGTTCGCGCCGTCAAAATCCGGCGTGTCGATCTGAATGCCCATCAGCGCCGCCATGGAGACCACTGCCTCCTGCAGCAGCTGCACAAAGGCTTGCACATAGGGCAGCACCTTTGTCAGAATCGGCAGAAACAGCTTCCCGATCGCCTGCGCCAGAGATTTCAGCTGCAGCTTGAGCGTTCGCATCATTCCTTCCACGGTGTTCATCTCTTTCGCAAACGTGCCGAGCAGTCCCTGATCACTCGCCTGTTTCACAAGAGTCAGATAACGCAGATAGCTTTTCAGCTCCTCGCTCGCCGTCTGCGAGCTGTAGGCAATGCCGTAAATCGCCGCCGTAGCCTTAAGCTGAGAATCTACGATCGTGAAGCCCGCCTTTCGGATCGGCTCAACTTCTCCCGCAATGGCGGAGCGTACCGCGTTTGCGGCCTCGTCTAGGCTCGAATAGATGTCGTTGTAGCCCGCCCAGATGTCGTGCGCCAGTTCCGTATAGCCGACAGCCATCTTTGCGGCATCCTTCGTCGAAACGCCGTAGCCCTTGAGCATACTTCCGAAAATAGAGGAATACTGCATAAATTGCTGTGCGTTGATCTTCATTTCCTTGCTCAGGCGCTGAATCCATGCATACGCTTCCTCCGCTTCCGAGCCAAAGGTGCGCGAAAACCGCTGCACGATCCCTTCCCATTCGGTTGCATCCTCAATCGCGGGCTTGAGCGCGCTGATCGCCTTTTTCAGCAGATAGATAATTCCGACCACGCTCAAGAGCTTCTTAAAGCTTTTCGCCCAGCCGGATGTAACGTTTGTGGACTTTTTTGCAATCTCGTTATACTGATTTGCAGCGTCAGATACTCCCTTGAGCTTCGTTGGAAGTGCCGAAAAGTCCGCCGTCACCTTGTTCATCTGGCTTGCAAGCGGCGCTACCGCTTCCGCCACACTTCGTATCTGCGCAGCGAAGCGGCTCATATCCACGCTCTCTAGTGAGGCCGCCGCCTCCGGAAGCTTTTTGAGCTGTGTGATAAAAGAAGTCAGATTGGATTTTCCAAGCTCCGTAAGCGGGCGCAGGCCGTCGGCAAGCGTCGCGAGCTTCTGCCCGGAAGCCTCCGGCATCGCATTGATCGCCTCTCCGATCTTCTGGAGCTGTGTCCCTATGGACGAGGAGAGCTTTGCCGACGACGCACTTGCACCCAGCGCGGCGATCCCGTCGCTGATGCGTTTGAGTTTCGCCGAAAAATCGCCGGTGTTAAGTTTATCCAGCGCATTTTTGATCTCGCCGATTCCCGCAGCCGTGCGGCTCAGAGAGGAACCCGCGCCGCCGAGGCTCGTTTTTACCGATTTCAGCGCCTGGGAGAGCCGATTCAGCCCGTCCGATGCAGCGTCGCTGTCATTTACGATCTGAAATTCTATGCCCTGCATTTCAACGTTTTCCGCCATCGCTGCCGCCTCCCTTCGCTTCAAATTTCCTGTTGATGGATATCATCATCATTTCCATAACGGCTTTCGCCTTTTTGTCGTTCTTCTCCTGCTGCGTTTCCGGGAGCTTTGCCGCGCCGTCCTTCGCCTTTTTCGGGAAAATCTCAAACGGAGCATCCCGGTACGGAGTGGGCTTCGTGCCTTTTTTCGCAAAGGCGTGCAGCATGGGAGCGGCGTCCAGAAGCGCTTCGTAGAAATACGCGCCCTGCAGCCAAAGCTCCTGATTGCGAACCTCTCGCCCGAGCCTCCACGCTTCCCGGCGGTATCTTGCAAGCTCCACGTCCCCGTTCCAGAATTCGTCGTAGCTCATTCCAATTGCGAGGTAGAATGGTATGGCCTTTTTGAAGGCCGCCGTGTAAGCAAATGAGGGGGCGGGGTCGTCCCCACCCCCTCCGTTCTCGGAAAATAGAGTGCTTACTCGACTATCTTCCAGCCCTCGTTTCCCTCGTCGCCGTCCTCCGGCTCGTCGAGAAGCGTCGCGTAGGCGTCATAGTACATTTCGCACAGAGCCTTGATCAGCTCTCCCCTGCCGCGCAGCGCCTCAAAGATGCGCTCGATGGTCTCGCCCTTCGTTCCGCTGTGGCGCGCAAGGAATGCGCCTCGGAACAGCATCGGGATCATCATCATGGGCTTTTTGGTCACGCCATCCAGCTCGAAGCCGTTCTGTTCCAGAACGGAAGCGCTCCGTCTGGTGAATTCCAGCGTGTATTCCTTGCCGGTCTTTTTGTCCTTTACACAGATCGTCTTTGCCATTTATGTATCCTCCCGTCAGGCTGCATCGTCCAGCGTGATCGGCGTGGACGGCGCAATGGAAATTGTCAGATTGATTACCTCGTTTACGCCGCCGCCGTTGGGATAGCATGTAAGCTGGCCGTCAAACTTGAATTTGCCGTCGCTGCCGGTGGGGGTCAGCGTGCCGCCGCTTTCGGTGCCGCCGAACCACACGGCATAGCTCTCCGTCTTTCCGTTCAGCTTCTGCAGCTCTTTGTATTCCGACAGCGTGTAGTTCGCCGTAAACTGCATGGCATCCATGGACTGAATGCCCGCGATAAAAGTCTGCATCTTGTCGCTGAGGGTCGTGGTCTCCAGCATTTCAGGGTCGCCGCCGAGATCGGGGAATTCCTTGATGTCGATCAGCTTGCTATAGGAGCTTTCGGAGCTTCCCTTGTGCATGAGGAAAACTTTATAGGTTGAAATCGCCATGTAACATATCTTCCTTTCGTAAAATTAAACTCTGTAAATCGTATTTCCGTCCGTTTCCGCGCGATATCTCGCGGTCAGGCGGTAAATTGTCCCCTCGCCCATGTTCGGCACCGGGGAAAGGGAGATCCTCGTGAAGTTCTTCGCATACATTCCTTCGTCGATCACTCCCATGATCGCGCGGCATACGCTCTTTTTGCTTCCGGCCTTGTCCGAGTACACATTGACCTCATACATCACCGTGGCGTATTTCTCACGGCTCGCACCGTCCATATGCCGCAGCGTCGTATAGTTGTCCTGCTCGATCAGGCTCACATAGGGAAAGCGCGACGGCGCGTTTACATACTCACCACTGATGAGGATGCCCGGGAAGCGCTTGCGCAGCTCTGCGGCGATCTGTGTGTAGACCTCGCTTTCGATGTCGATCACGCAAATACCTCCTTTACGATCCTCGGCAGCTCCCGCTCAATCGTCTTTCTCGCTTCGTACATTGCCATCGCCGGGGGATTACCGTATGTGTGCCCGCCCCCGGCGCTTTTCGGGAGCCACCAGCCCCTCGGGTCATCCCAGTGGCCTTTCCCGTCCTGGTAAGTGCCCGGCCCCATGCCGTTTTCTGCGGCCTCCGGATGCCCGTAGCCGTAGGTAATGCCGGAGCCGAACTCGATAAAAAGCACGGATTGTCCCTCCGCTCTGACCGTATATCCGTTCGGGATTGCCTCAACGGACACATTTGCGTCCCTCATCCCGGAATACACAGCCCTTGTAAATCGGATGGAGGCGACCGAAGCGCCGAGCATCGCCAGCCGAGCCGCAAGTTCCTTCGCTTTTTCCCGCTGCCACCTCCGGTACTCCGCCAGCTCCTTCTGCAGGCTGCTGATCCCGTCGGTCGAAAGCGGCACAACGATTTTCTTTTTCACGACACGCTCACCCTGCTGACCGCATACGCGATGCAATTCAGGGACTTCGCGACGCGCCGAATCACGTAGTCATAGACCGGGCTTCCGTCTGCGCGGTATTCCGGTGCTTTGTCCAAAAACAGGACCGTGTTTTCGTCGATGGGACACGTCGTGTCGTCCGTCAGGATTACCTTGTCGTAGCCCGCCAGATTGCCGAACTGCTCGATCTGTGAGGCTCCCGTCGCGGCGGAAATGTTTGCTGCCGCAGAAACGGCGGGCTTGTAGCGCACACGCTCCTCGCCGGTCTCGTTTCCGTTCTCGTCCGTCACGGCTTCCTTTCCGTCATAGAGCAGATAGAAAAACCGCTGTAAATTCCTGTGCATCAGCTTCATGGCCGCACCTCAAAGCACCGCAGCCTGCGGCACGATGTCCCGGAGCATCGAGGCGGGAATGTCCCCGCTCTCGTAGCTTCTGGAAACGCCGTTTTCGCTGTGCGCAGATTCTCCCTCGGCGCCGCGCTTGTTGAGCAGATACACGGCGATCTCCACCTGTAAATGCCCGTACCGCGCGGGGACCTGTGTCGCCTCCGGGTCAAACGGAAATGCCTTTCGGCATATCCGGCTCCCCGCAAGAGCAAGGTAGGCGGAAACCGTCCCCTCGTCCGCTTCGCCGGACAGAGCCTGTGCCATAACTATCTTTTCTGCGTCAGACATGCTCCGCCTCCTTTCTGCCCTCTGCGAATCAGCCGCCCGTCGAAGAAGCGACTTCCTTGGTGTTTACGGGGTTGCTCGCGTCGTTCGCGATGAACACGCTGCGGCTGTAGGTCGGTCTGTCGAAGGTCGTGGCAATACCGGTAAACTTGCCGTGGTACCACTCGGGACCGTGGTCAAGACCGATCTGGCCGAAGAGCTGATACTTCGATCCCGCGCCGGTCTTGGAAAGCGGCTCAAGGAAGAAGTTACCCTTTCCGGGAACGGGCTGATAAACCGGCGCAAGCACGTCCGGGTTGATCAGCAGCGCGGTTCCTGCGGGCAGGCACTCGCCGAGATACAGGTACACCACGCCGATGGGCGTGATCACGCTCGAAAGCTTGATGCCGTTGATCTCGCGGGCGGCAGGCACGACGGTCAGGCCGTTCTGCACCGCATCTGCGTTGATCTGGAACATCGTCACGGCGTCGCACCACAGCGCAAGGCCGTCCTGCGGCGCGTTGCTCTCGTAGATCTTCTTCACCATGTCGGCAATGTCCCACAGGCCGAGCGGCTTGGACTTCATGGCCGTCACGTTCGAGGTGATTGCGGAAACAAGTCCGCGCGTCTTGTTGACCGTCGCGTCGCTCGTCGCCTTGTTGTAAACGCCGTTGATGAAGGTGTACTCGATGTCGCGGGCGACCTTCTGCATCTTTACCGCCACCTGGAAATCAAGCTCGTTGATGGGATTGGCCTGCTGGTTGGCGATATTGATGCCGCTCAGCGTACCCATGTTGGATTCCTTGGCGTAGGAAATGCCGACGGCCTCCATGAAGATCTGCGTCACGTTCGTTTTCTGCGTCCGGGTCGCAACGCTTGCGTCGGGAGCCGTGAGCGAAGCGCTCTCGGAGATCTCCGGCTGCGAGCCGACGCCGCCGCCGGTGTACTCCTGGCCGGTCACAAATTCCACATGGTTCGTGGTCTTTGCGCGGCTGCCGATCATGGAGCTGAGCGGCGTTTTTGTGTTACCCTTGTTGAACAGCATCCCGGAATAATTCAGGACGCCAAAGCTGGTGGCAAACTGGTCTGCCATAATTCATTTCTCCTTTACTGGTTATTCTGGTTCTGTGCCTCCGCCTGCGCCTGCAGACGGGTGTAATAGGCCACTGCGGCGTAATCGTTTCTTGCATTCGCGGCCTCGATCATCTTTCCGAAGTCCTGTCCCGCCGTGCCCGTGTCCGCGCCGCCGTTCGGTCTGGGCGTTCTGCCAAGCGCGTCCGCCTTGACCTTTTTCGCGTATGCCTCGTTGAACTTCGCCTGGTTGGCAAAAACCTTTGCGCTGTCTCCGGCCGCCATCGCGGCTGCGGTGTCCTTCGCAAGCGCCTCGTCATACCCGAGACCGACAAACCGCGCCGTATACTCGGAAATCTGCTTGTCCTTCCGCAGCTCCTCAAGCTCTCTCTGCATGGCAGAAAGGCTGTCGGCTTGCTCCTGCTTCTTGCGCTCGTCCTCGGTCAGCAGCTCGTTGTGCTTCTTTTTCCATGCGGCCGCATCCGACGCCGCCTTGTCGTAGAGATCCTTCCTGACATAGCCGCTCAGATCCGGGTCCGGCTGGTCGAGCGCCTCCAGCGCGGCGAGCTTCTGCTCCGTGGTCATTTGATCGTAGTTTTCGATCAGCTTCGTGTTGATTTTTGCCATTTCGTAACGTTCCTTTCTGCGCTTTTATAGTGCATCTCCGCACTCTTTCTGTTTTTTCGCGGGTTTTCTCCCGCCTGCGTTTTTGGTAAGGCGGCTTCTCTGCCGCCGTATATGGAGGGCTGTCCGGGCTTCGATCCCGTGGCCTGCGGATAAACTGTCCGCTGCTCTGCCAGACTGAGCTACCAGCCCACAAAAAACGAAAAAGGGGCCACAAACGCCTTTCGGCATTTGCGACCCCTCGGTCGGCTGTCGGCCCCTTGGCCGACCCTTTCATATTCTCTTTGTTCTCTCGATCTCAATGACTGCAACGCAGCCGCTCTCGATCTTGATCTCTACCTGATTCCGGCGATGTAAGATTTCCTCGATAGCCTCAATCGCCGCCGGCGGCAGACGCATCGTCCGATTCTTCGCTGTTTCCGTTATTTCCGCTATTTCCATCGGTATTTCCTCCGTCGCTGGCGGCGGTCTGCGCCGCTTTTTGTTCGGCTCTTCGGATATATGGCAAGCTGGCTTTGTATGCGACCTGCGGATCGGAGAATGCGCCACAGGTCGTAAACGCCAGCTCCGGCGCGAGCTTTTCGCAAGCTAACATCTGCGTCAAAACGGTGATTTTCTGCGCGATATTCTCGTAATTTCTCCGCGTAAATCGGATTTCCAAACCGGAGAGCTTCAGGCTCAGATCACCGAGGTCGCGGCAGATGCGAAGCAGAATTTTAAGGAATTCCTTTTCCGATCGCTTAAATGTTAGCTCCGAGTCCTTCGCTCTGGCCTCTGCGGCGGACCATCCGTCGCGCATGATGACCGCCGAGCCGGTGTCGGAGGTGGAAGAACCGCCGTTTCGGTTCGGCATTCCGCAGATCGTCAAAACCGTGTTATACATGCTGTCCACAAGCGTCTGCGTCTGCGTCTGGTTCATCTCCGAGGTCAGATATTCGATCTCGCCCTTGAGCGTGGCGTCGAGATCCTTGAACTTGATCGCGCCCAGCTCCTTGAGCTTTCCGAAATCATCGGACGATATGTCCACATTGTGGAACAGCATCAGCGCCTGCACAAACTGCTCCACGCCGTCAAGCCGGTTGCTCTCCACCGTGTTAATCGCATCGAGCAGCGGAATCACGATCTCAAACGCGCCGAGCCTCGCCCGGTTCGCCGGATATTCGATAATCGGGATTCCGAGGATCTGATCCTCCGCGCGCAGAATGCGCCATGTGTTCTCCACCTCAAAGAAACGGTCCTCTGAATAGCAGGAAAATACGAGCGTCCCGTCCTCCCGCCGGACGAATTTTACGCCCAGCACAGGCGGGTTCCCGAGCGCCGTCGAATACACCACAAAGGCAAATCGCGGGTCGAGCGTGAAAATCTCAAAAGGCGCCTCGTCCTGCTCCACGTCTGCAGCCGCATCCGGCAGCACCATCCGGTAGGAGGTTCCGCAGATATGCGACCAGTCCGCAAGCTCCCTATCCTTCGTTGCCTTGTCCTCGGAGAGCACATAATCGTTCAACCGCAGCACCTGTTCGGTAATCCCGCTGTCGTCTCCCCGGCTGACATACTGCACAGGCTCGCCCATCAGATAGCCGACCTTGAAGGAAACGATCTCGTTTGCCCGGTTTTCTACGATCCGGTTGTTGATCTCCGGCCGGACATCCTTTACCCGGTATAAAATCGGCTGATCTCCCTTGTAATAACGGTAAAGATAGTCAATGTCCGCCTGATTCTGGAGGTGCGTAAACAGCGCCGTTTGCAGTACGTCAATAATGTTGCCCTCGTCGATTCGCGTCTGCTCCGTATAGAGCACACGCCTTCCGAATAAACTTCTGCTTCCCGTGCCGGACACCTCCTCCGTTCTTTTCTCACAATTCCATTTTATTGGATTTTTCAATGCTTCGCAAGCCGTTTTCGTCTTAAAAAGTACACAGTTATTTTAACTTTTCGGAAAATACACGCATTTTCTCTCTACAGGCACGCAAAAAAGCGCCGGGCAGTCAACCTGCCCAGCGCTTTTGTTTTCATATGCCCATTTTATGCCTTTTCTTTCCAGACGACTGCCATGCGGTAAATCCACAGCAGCCGCTCGTAAGGAATCTTTTTCAGTATCTCCGAAATCGCCTGAATCAGGCGCTGCCCGTCTCTGTTCTGCATTTTACGCCCCTCCTTACGCCATCTCTGGGCGCGCCGGTCGTCCGGCGTCGCTCAGAAACTTGTTGATAAAGTAGGTTTGTCCCTTTCCGGTGATCTTCGGTGTTTTGTTGACCGTCGTATAGCCGCTGCTGTGATTCACAACCGTTTCCTTGATCTGGAAAAGCCCCAGCTCCATGCTATACTGCGTCGGCATATTGTAATCCGTCCCTTTCCGGCGAATCAGATAGCCGGAATTGCGCATCCATTCAAAAAGCCGCCGCTCGCCCATATCCACGCCGTTCTGCCGCAGAATCTTCGCCAGCTCCCCGACGAGGATCGTCGCACCGGAAGCCGCGACGGAATCGGAGAAAAGCACCTTCGGCGCGTCTGCTGAAATCTTTTCCTCCAATGCTCTGCGCCTGTCCGTCTCCTCCTTGAGCGCCGTTGCGATTCTGAGAAGATAATCCGGATTCAGAATCGCTGCCTGCAGCGTCTCCGGGGTCATGTATGCGCCGTGCTTCCGGATGCTGGGCAGAACCTCGGATGTCACCCACTTTCGGAAGGGCTTGGCCTCCGGCTTGTCCGAACGGAGAATCACATTATACAGGCCGGATTCGTTGATACAGAGCATTTCCTGTTTCCCGCCAAGGGTGTCCACCCTGACCGGCTCCCTTTCGTCGGGGTCGAGGCGTTCCGCTACGTCACGGTATTTTGAAATTCCCAGCACACCGCACACATCTTTCAGCACAAACCACGGTTCGCCGTTCTGCTGCACCGTGCGGACCTTGCTGTCGCCGTAGGTAAAAACTTGCAGCTCGTTCATGCCTGCACCGCCTTTTTCCCGTCCGCAAATCCCCGTTCATAGGCCTTGTCGGCAAGCGCTTTCATCAGCGCGACCAATGCAGACTCCGCTGAACTCAGCTTCTTTCCGGTGGTTTCCTCCATTGCACCTGTCACGGCAGAAGTGTCAAGATATTCTTTTTTCATACAAAAAGCTCCTTTTCAAAATAGTGTTTGACAAAGAAGCCCTATCTGAGTATAATAGATTTCAGATGGGACTTCCCCGTCATTTGGGTAGATGCAATCCGGTCATTTGCTAGGTGCACGGATTGCATCTATTTTTTCTTTGCCAATAAAAGCCGAATTCCATTTCTGATTGCCTCACCCTTTGTAATGCCGTTTTTAAGGCAATACTCCTGCAATCTGCTATCCGTTTCAGCATCCAATCTGACGCTGAAACGAACGTCTTTCGGATTCTCTACTTTTGGCCTTCCGGTTCTCGGTGACACATGCTCACCTCACTTTCTGTCACGCATTAAGTGTAATATATGCGCGACAAAAAGTCAATCAAAAATGTCCGATTTTCAAATTTTCAGCGAAATGCACAATTTCACCTGTTTATTTTTGTGTAAAGCGCAGCTTTCAAACGATTCAAAAACATGGTAAAATACAAGCGCAAAAGAAAAAAGGAACTTTTGTAATTAATAAAGAAAGAATGGGAGAAAATGAGAAAATTCACAGTTTTGGTTCTGGTTCTTTCGCTGGTTCTCGGCTGCCTTGCCGGATGCGTACCACAAGATTCGTCAAATCCCACCGAAATACGCGGATCGCAGAAAGGAACTGATGAATCGCAGAAACCCTCTGAGAAGGCGCCGCAAAAAGCGTCTGAGAGAGCAACTGAGCCGAAAACCGAAAAGCCAACAGATCCCCCGGCCCATGTCCATAACTATTCCGCTGCAACGTGCACAACGCCCGCAACCTGTTCCTGCGGAAAAACAGACGGTTCTCCGCTTGGACATGACTGGCGCGACGCCACCTGTACGGTCTCCAAAAAATGCTCTCGCTGCGGCCAGTCCGACGGTTCCCCTCTTGGGCATTCCTACGAAAACGACGTGTGCACCCGCTGCGGCGCTTTGAATTCCAATATCTCGCTTTCAAAACTCAATGCCCTAAAAAAGGCAAAGAGCTATCTGGAAATCATGCCTTTTTCATATCTTGGCTTGATTGATCAGTTGGAGTTTGAAAAATACCCACACGAAGACGCGGTATTTGCCGCTGACCACTGTGGTGCGAACTGGAACGAGCAAGCACTTCGAAAGGCAAAGAAATATCTTGAATCCATGGCGTTCTCTTATTCACGACTTCTCGGCCAGTTGGAGTATGAGCAATACACGTCGGAGCAAGCAACCTACGCCGTCGATAATTGCGGAGCCGACTGGTTTGAACAGGCTGCAAAGAGAGCAGCCGATTACCTCGAAACCATGCCATTCTCCAGAGAAGGATTGATCTATCAGCTGGAATTTGAGGGATTTACACATGAACAGGCGGTCTACGGTGTCGATGCTGTAGGTCTGTGATCTCCATCATACCACGAGCGCCCCTCCGGGCGCTCGTTTTCTCTCTAAAACGGCCGTTTGAACACCTCGGCCTTGGCCAGCCGGAAGGATTCCGAGAAATCCACCAGCATGGAAATCGCGTCCGGCACGTCGTCGTTCTTGTTCTTCCCTGCCATCGTGTAGCCGCAGAGCATGTTCATCGCCGTCCGGTATTCCCGGTCGTCCCGGTATACGCTCTCGTCCTTGAAAAGAAAATGCTCCTTCGCATAGCCCGCTGCGATAATAATGCGCGTCTCCTTGTTCGCCGTGGAAAATTTCGTCGTGATTTTCGTCCTGCCGCCCTTCTCCCTGACGCGCTTCTGAACGTCCGCTGCCACGCGCCCGCCTGCGGAATTGCTCTCGAAGCGCGCCGCCTGCACCCGGTGCTTCAGCAGCTTTGCCACAAGCCGTGCCTCTACGACCTCGGGGTTGGCGTTGTCGCATATGAAGTCCTCGATATAGTAAAGATCGCCGTACTGGTAGGCAATCGGCATCACGCAGTAGTCCGTGCCTCTGTCCTTGGTATCGCATACGGCTAGAATCGCATCCGGCTCCTGCTCCGGCAGCTCAAAATAACGCCGTAGCTCGTCCTGATGATACAAAAGCCCCTCGCGCTCCACCGGCTCGTTCATATAGAGCGCTTTCCAGCTCACCTCGTCCATAATGCTCCGCTGCTTCCGGTAAAACTCCGTCGAGAAGCCCACGCCGTAGGCGTAGTCAAAATTGCTCTCGTCGTTCTCGTCTACGGCGGGAATGCGGATGAATTTCGCCCGCTCGTCCCCGGCGTACTCCCGTTCCAGCCGCCCGATCACGTCGTGAACGCTCCACCGCGTGGCAATGTGCAGCTCCTTGCAGTGGTCGCCGATCTTTCTCTGCCGAAGGTCGGTTGTGTAGACCTCCCACAGCTTGTCCAGCCGCTCCTTGGAGAGCGCAACCTCAATGCCGGATACCAGGTCGTCGCAGTACAGCAGCGTCGCCGCACGGTACAGACCGGCATTGCCCGTCCCGATGGACGTAAATTCCAGCGTCTCAAAGCGCTGCCGCTTGTCCAAGTCAATCCGGCAGTCCTTCGCATTCGTACTTGACACCTTCACGCCCGGAAACACGTCGCTCCACAGATACTCCCCCTTTGCGTCGAACATCCGCAGACATTCGTCGTATACGCCGCGCACAAAGGCGTTCGAGTGGCTGCCCGTCAGCATCGGATTGTTCGGATCGCGTCCGGCAAGGAAGGTCAGAAGGAAGATTGCAAGCGTACTCTTTCCCACGCCCGGCGGCAGGCTGATCGCCAGAAGATCGAGCCTGTCCTCCACGCACAGCGCCTGCAGATCCTCCACAATGGGGCGAAGCATTCGCCGCCTCGGCTGATAAAACCGCTTTTCCGGCTTCCGGTTCAGCTCCATATAGGTCAGATAGCTGTCAAAATCGTGCGGCGCTTCCAGCAGCAGACACCTCCTCCACTGCTCGTAAAACGCCCCGATCTTCTCCGCAGGAACGTTTTTCATCTGCTCCGCACAGGAAGCCAGCAGCCGCTTGTTCTCCGCGTGCGCCGCCCGGAAATCCTCCTGCTCCCACGCCCGGCAGAGCGAAAACAGATCGTAATACGCCCCGATGTCCCCCGGCCTGCGCTCCATTGCCTGCCGGATCGTCCCCGACAGCTTTGCGTAATCCATAAAAACTCCTTTCGTCCGACCAATTTCGTGATCTCACGAAAATGTTAAAAAAAAGAAGGGCCGTCCGCGCTTTCACGCAAACAGCCCCTCGGCTTCCCTCCCGCCCTTGCGAGAGCTATTTACTTTTCTGCCCCTCTGTCATCGCGAGGAGCGGAGCGACGCGGCAATCTGATGCAGCCGCACTTATCCCCGTTTTCTCGGAATGCCGAGCCCGTCCTCATATTCCCAGATCCTCCGGTAGAAGGTATTCCGGCTCACGCCCAACCGACGAATCGCATATGCCGTTGTGATCTCACCCTTGTACCATTGCGTGTGTATGCTTTTCAGAAGCTCCGCGTCGATCTCCATCGGCTTCCTGCCCTTGTATTTCCCTGCCGCCTTCGCCGCCTCGATGCCCTCCTTCTGCCGCTGCAGGGTCTGCTCGCGTTCCAGCTCGGCCATCGCACCGAACACCGTCAGCATGAACTTTCCCTGCGGTGTCTCCGTATCGATGCTCTCCTTTTGGGAGACGAATCCGACCTTCTTGTTCCCAAGCTGCTCTACGAGCTGCAAAAGGTCCCGCGTGCTTCTGGCAAACCGGCTGATGCTCTCCACGATCACCACGTCGCCCTCCCGGACAAAATCCATCATCGCCGCAAGCTGCGGACGACCCGCGCGGCTCTTTCCGCTGGCCTTCTCGATGTAGACCCTTTCAACCCCGAGCTGCTTCATGATGTTTTCCTGCCGCACGGTATTCTGCTCCTCCGTCGATACGCGGACATATCCGACCTTCATGGCGTTGCGCCTCCGTTCTCTTTGATATCCGTATTGTATCACGCAGTTTAATCCGTGTCAATACATTTTGTGCCCAAAATAAAATTATTTTGTCACCATCTTGCTAAGACCTCCGAGCAGAGGCCTTTTTTATTTTTTCGGAATTTTTGGAAATCGACCCCCTCGCCTTTTCTCTGTTTGGGGGGATATGGGGCTTACCGCCCGCCCTCGGGGGATGCGAATATCCCCCGCCCCCGGCCTTGCCGCCGTCCTGCGGGGGCGAGCTTCTCCCCCTGTTTCCCCGTCCCTTTTGGGTATGCTCTTATGGGCATATTATGCAAATGCCCACACAAGCCGCTATTTGCCGTTTTTGCGCTAGTTTGTGCCCATATATTTACAACTTGCCTATATGGGCATATATCCGCAAAAAATAGTTTGAAAACCTCTTGACATGGGTACATACCCATGATATAATAAGGCCATATCAAAGGAAAGGAGGCCAACAGGATGGGACAGACTGACAGCCAATTCAAAGCGTTTATTCGGTTCGTTCTGGATGCCCTGCGAGAAATCGCAAGCGAAAAGGATGAAGCCAAACGGCGCGAAAAGATGGACAAGGTTCTTGACAACCTTCAAAAAACACTGGAAGACTAAAGGCGGCGGGCCGGGCAACCGGCCCAGCCCGAAAGGGGGGCAGCGGATGCCGGACAGCCAAGCAAAAACCGCATGGGACAAGACCAACACAACGCGCATTGCGCTAAAGCTGAACAACAACACCGACTCCGCCATACTGGCGAAGCTGGCAACCGTCCCGAGCAAGCAAGGCTATATAAAACAGCTTATTGCCGCAGATATAGCCAAAGACAAAGACAAATAAAAAAGCCCGGCCAGTGCTGGCACACCGACCGGGCAACCCCGAAAAACAATCAAAAAAGCACTCCGAAGGAATCCAGGGTATTTATTATATTATCTCGGATTCCTCCGAAAGTCAAGAAAAATTCAGGAGGAACATACAATGACGTACACCATCACCAAAAACACGCAGTATAACAGCACGGAGGTTACATTTGACGGCAAGCCCTGCGAGGCCGTCCGCACTGCCTTAAAAGCGCTGAAAATGCGCTGGCACGGCGTGAAGAAATGCTGGTACGGCTACGCTGGGGAACACGAAGTAAGGGACGCGATTTTGAACGCATCCGCACAGGCCACGGAAGCGCAGCCGGACACCGAAGCCGCTACCATCGTTACAGATGGCTACATGGGCGGCGGCGCGGTCTACGGCAGCAAGAGCAACCGCGCACTATACGGTGCCGATCTTTCCGCAGCAATCCGCGCAGACCTCAAGGCCGCAGGCGTTAAGGGCGTTACGGTAAGCTGCAAGACCTACAGCGGCGGCCAGAGCATCACCGCAAGGATCAAGGCCCCGGCTTCGTGGTTCGTTCCCCGCGCCGATTTCGTCGCAAGCTATCAGATTCCCGGCTCTGCTGCATGGATTCAGATCAACGATCATGAAACCGTGTTTTCTCGTGATTATTGGGAAATGGACGCGACCATGCAGAAAAACGTTCGCCTGATGGCCGCGAATTACGAATATGACCGCTACACAAGCGCCGACGAAATCCAGATTAACGAATACCACATAGCAAAATCAACGACTTTCCTAACAGATGAAGCGCGGCAGACCGTCGAGCGCGTCAACGCGATTATATGCGCGTACCGCTTCGACGAATCAAATGCCATGGTGGACTACTTCCACACGAATTTTTACTATGATATCCGCATCAGGCCGGAAGCCGCAGCCCTTGCCGCTGCCGGTTGACCTCTCAAAAAAGCCGCTCCCGAGGTGATCGGGGGCGGTTTTCTTTTGCCCTCTCTGCCGTTCGATTCTTCCGCACGTTCGAGAATGGCGTTTATTTGCGCTCTGTGCGCGTTTTACTCTCCCCGCCTATTCTTAATGCCAAGAACACAAAACCGCAGCACGCGCGAGAACTCGCCCAACCGCGCACATTTCCGCACCGCCGCAGCCGTCGCAGACGCTCCCGCCCGTTTCCCATGCTCCGCAGCGGGCACCGTTTCGCGCCTGTGAGCGTTTCGCGCGACGGCCGAGCCGTTCCCGCCGTCTTTGCTTTCGTTCGTCCTGCGCCCGTCTGTACCCTATACGGCAGCACGCCGCAGCCGAAGCCCTCCCGCCGTATAGTCGCATAGTCGATAGAGCTTTTCGGAAAATCATAGTCGCAGCGCCTCCCGTCATAGTCGCGCCATAGTCGCAGAAAGCGCCCCCGAAAGTCGCAAGACCTCCGGGGGCGTTCTCATAGTCGCCCGATAGTCGCGGGATAGTCGCAAAGTCGCTCACAGCTTCCTGCCGCAAACAGGGCAAAAGTTGAAAGTCGCATTCACTTGTTTCCCGCTGTGTGTCATTACGGAGAAGGTTTCCGGGGAAGCTACCGCGCCTCTGCAAAAGTCGCAGTCTACGCAATAGTCGCCGCGTTCCATCTCCCTCATGATCTCCTCAACGTTTTCAAACGGAACCGGCGGCCTCCGAAGCTTCGACACCTCCGCGCACAATCGGTCTATGGCTTCTACAACAGCGGCGAAATCGTTCGACCATCCTGGCATTTACTCCACCTTCTCCCCGCCGATGATAGTCGCACCGCTTCCGGCCACGTCCTCCAGGTATTTCTTTTTCAGCTCCTCAGCCGACGCCGATTCTCCGAGCGGGCTGTCCGGCTTCAAAACAATTTCCTGCCGGTCGGTGTAGTTCATGTTGTTCTTCATCAGGAAGATTCCGGCAATAGGGTTAATCTTGCCATTTTGCATGAAATCCTCCATTTGCGCGTTAATTAAATCCCTCGCTTTTTTAATGGTGTTACGCACAGAGTCGCTTAAATCCCTGCTTCTCGGCTGATTGTTGCACCATCTCCACAGGGTAAGCCGGTCCACACCAAACGCCAGAGCCAGCCCCGCAAAGGTAGGTTTCATATCATTCTCAGCGCACAGGCTGAAATAGTCGAAGCACCGTTTCTGCACCGCCTCCAAGCTGTCCATGTCCGGCTTATCCCACTTCATTATGGTCATGGAATGGTTGATGTACTTTGTGTTGTCGCCGGGTTCCAGATCAGGCACCTGGTAGGGTTTCTTTTTCGGTTTGTTGTTTTCCGTCGAAGCGGGCTTATTCGCCTCTAAGATATTCTGAGATTCTATTTTCTTCTTACCCATAAAAAATACACCTCACATAAAATATAGATATTTAATTATATATAATAAATATAATAGCAGTAAGTAAATAGGAGTGTCCTTCCGGGTTCGATTTATAACTCGCAGGATGAGGGCCATCCCTCAAGAGTCGCGGGGTTTTCCGGGAACGCCTCGCAGAATCCGCAATCGAATCGCAGCGTAAAGAACCTCCCGAGCGGGTGTATATAAATCACGGTTCCCGTCTGTCTCGGCGGTTCTTTCTTCTGCAGGCGGTATCTGTCGTTCTCCGCGACGGACGGCGTGCGGGAAACTCTGTCGCCGATTTTCATGCGCCTTTCGCCTCCTCGAAGTACGGGCACGGTGTGTTCGGATTGACCCACAGACAGCGGCAGCCGTGCACGGAATACTGCGGGCAGTCGCAGTCGCATTTCATTTCTCCGCCCGTGTCCTCGCCGCACGGAACGTCTCTCGTAAATCTGCACCGTTCGCACAGATCGGCGCTCTTGATCGGGTTATTCTGTATTTTAGTTGTCATTTTCCTTTTTTTCTCCGTAGCTGCAAAAATCATCCTCGCGGGTTGCACAAAGCCCAACCTCGCACCCTTCAATGATTTGTGCGTGTCTGGCACACATATCCCGTTTCAGAAAGATTCTGTGGTGTTTGCAGTCCCGGCATCTTACCACGAGGACAGCATCCACAGTCGGAGCAGATTCGAGTCTTTGTAGGACCTGATAGACTTTCATTTCGGAATCTGATATAGCCCCGTGGTATTCTGACTGGATTTGTCCGGATAGTGCTATTTCATCAATCAGTCTCCGTGCCATCGTTTACTCCTCCTTCCTTCGGCGGCTCCGGCAGGGGCATCCAGTACAAAACTTTTGCATCCCTCCCTTGGGCAACCTCACCGCCCCATCTACCGTTACAGTAATAGCCGATACCGCAAGTTTGGTACATCGCATTGTAAGAGCCATAACGAAAGTATTCGTACCAACACAGATAACTCCTAATTTCGTCCTCCGGCAGTCTCTCGCTGCAAGGAATCCACCGTCTCACCGGCTCCACGTCCGCAAGCGGACAATCGTCGTAGAACGGGTCTTGTGGCTTGTTTTCCGATTTCGCTCCTCGTCTACACCGGTGCTTCTTGTAGTCGTAATCGGCACAGGCGCCGCAATATGTGATTCCCTTCATTCTGCACCTCCTTTCATTTTCGCGCCACAGTTGGGGCAGAACATAAAGCTGTTCGCAGATTTTGCACCGTTACAGATTCGATAACCCTTCCCGCAACTCGAGCAGTACCAGTTGTTACGTTCTCGCCTCCACGTTCCTCGTCTCACCGGCTCTACATCTACGGCCGGTAGTGCTTGAATCATACTGATTGCGGACTCTATTCCGGCAGCATAGCCTTTGCCAACATCATCAGCAAAAGCGCTCTCTCTGGAATGCAAATATTTAAGTGCTGCTTCTCGCTCAATGTATTCAGCCATTCCCAACCATCCTTTCCAGCCAGTCGATCACTTGCTCCTCGACGGTAACTTGTCCTTTGTAGAAGCCCATCGCCAGGACGGAATTCGTGCTTTCCGCGAGGGTATATTGCTTATCGTCATATTGACGCTGCGCTTTGAGCATTTTCAGATGGAACTTCAATGCCGCGTCTTTCGCCTTTGCCAGTTCATTTCCGAGCTGCCTCGGTCCGACGGCCGGCGCACAGTTCACAAGGTTCTCCACCACTTGCAGCACCCGCAGAATCGTGTCCGGGTCACAGACCTTCGTGTTCCACATCTCGCCGATGTCCCTGTAGTTTTTCAGCGTTTTCAGCAGCTCTTCGCGGCTTATGTAACTGTCAGCCATTTTCCGTCCTCCCATTTGACATTTACGCCAAAGTATGTGCGCAGTTTCGGCTTTATATCATCCGGTACATCCGGCTTTAAGACGCTCGCCCATGCCAGCACTCGCCAAAAAGGATTCCGCTCTCCAATGCTATCAAAGTATCCTCTTTTGGCGTCATACCAGTCTACGGTGATCTCAACGTCCCCGGTCTTGTAATACGTCTTTCCGGTCTCAGGGTCGATAATGTCCTGTGTTGCCTCCACAATGACGTAATACTCGCCGCTCTCCGGCGGCGCTATGCTGCCTTTGATCCAATTCACCTTAGCCATTGTCAGTCCTCCCCATTGGAATCCCGCCCTGTGCGGAGGCGATCAGCTCCCGGATTTCTTCGTAGCCTTCGTCCGTGGATATATAGTCCTGTGACGTGTTGTCAACGCCGGTAAATGCAAAATAAATCTGCGTTCCATTTTCAGCAGGCCAGATATCCTCCACCCATTCCAGATTGATCAGCCGTGGCTTTCCACCCTGATGTACCTCGATAAACTTTGCCATTACCCCTTACACCCCCAGCATTCTGGAAATGTCGTTCAGCTCTTCACAAAGGGCTTTCAGTTCCTCCACATGAAGAGCAATCACATCCCGCATACAGCACGGATCGCCGGTCTTTTGCTCCTTCGCCTGTTTTCCAAAGCAGGCTGCGTTAATCCGCATAGCCATAGCCAGCGCTTTTTTGGTGCAGTTGTCCGCTTCGGCCAACATGCCGGATATCGGCGCAATTTCAGTAGGATCGGGCGCCGTTTTGCAATCTGTCACTTCATTGTAAATTGTCATTTTATGTTTCCTCCTTGTAGCAATCCTTTATGTTTCTGTTCCTGCGGCAGCCTTAGTTTTTCCTGTAAATCACAATCATAGATGGGAACGGCGCCGGGTTCGTCGCCCTCCCATTCTCGTCCTCAAACCTGAGCCGCCCACGGAGAAACCGGATTTCCGCTTTCCAGTATATGTAGTCGTGAAAATAACTTGTGTCCGTCCGCGCGGGAATGAGCATTACTACCGTCACCCCCCAATTGACAAACTCGGTATATGCCTTTTTGACCCATTTCCCGATTTCCCGTCCGTATGGCGGGTTGCAGAAAACAGCTCCCAGACCACCCCACACACGCGAAAGCCCGTCCGTCTCCGGCGTAAAATACAGGCCGCACTTCGCATTCTCGCGTGTTGCTGCCGCATCTAGGCTGAAGTGGAATTCTTCGTTTAGCTTGTCGAAAAACGCTTGCGGCGTGCGCCAGTCCATCTTTTGGGAGGATAAAAGCGCCTTATTCACGGTTTATACCTCCCCACTGTTCCGCCATCGCTTTCGCGATTCCCGGAAATGTTTTGCTTCGGATTTTTGACCGGTCGGGTCCCGGTGAACACCAGTGATTTCGTTCTCGCAGCTTTCTCGGAAGCTGCATCATTTCAGCCTTCACGTTATTTGTCGTTTCCAGTTTTGGAAGGTTTTTCAACCAAAAACACGTTGCCTTCTGTTCCGGATGCCCGAACATCCACGGTTGCACTATCTGATCAGGTTTTCGGTATACCGTTGACATAATTCCGACCGGATTCTCGACCGCAACTCTATCGACGTTTGCAAGTACGAAGCGCATGAAAAATACAATGCTTTTCTGCTGACTAAAATTTTTTTGCTTTTCCGCAAACCATGCTGCGCCGGACGATGCTAAATCCGTACACGGCGGATGCGCAATCAGTAAATCCCACCGCCCGACGTCATGTGTCTGTCCGTCCATGGTGGTCACTCGCCCCCCCCCCTCTATGGCCTTTAGTGCGTCACCCAGGATATGCCACTCCGGATACCCTCCGCTCGGCTCGATGATGTCGCAGCTGTAGGCCTCATGCCCCCGTTCCCGAAACGCCTTGCAGACGGTCTGAGATTCCTCGCAGGCTATCAAAACTCTCACGCTTTCACCTCTACGATTTCCCCATCCGTGAGCCGATACCAGGTGTCCGACTTGACGGTCTCGCCGTCTACAACAACCGCTTTCCACCATCGGATTCCCCAGTCACTTTCGTTCTCTTCAACGATCACCAGCACAGAACCAAGACCGCCGCAAACCATCGCGCCATTCCCGCGTGCAACGCATACGCCGTCAGCTCCGGTTTTTGATTTCCCGCGACTTGTGGCTGCGCCGTATTCGCCAGCCGTGGCTGCGCCGCTGTCGCCCGCCGTGGCTGCGCCGCGATACCCAGCCGTGGCTGCGCCGCAATTCCCCGCCGTGGCTGCGCCGTATTCGCCAGC
>CAKUDE010000031.1 GCA_934645175.1 uncultured Oscillospiraceae bacterium | reverse complement strand
CGACCCGGAACGGACTCGAACCGTCGACCTCCAGCGTGACAGGCTGGCGTGCTAACCGACTGCACCACCGGGCCAAACAATGGTGGGAACAACAGGGCTCGAACCTGTGACCCCATGCTTGTAAGGCATGTGCTCTCCCAGCTGAGCTATGCTCCCGAACTGCCGCACATCAGCGACGTTGCCAATTATATACTACGGGCAGCAGTTTGTCAAGCATTATTTTTGTTTTTTTCAGATTTTTTTGAGAAGCTCCGAAATGTCGTCCGGCGTAAAGGTATAAACCCGATCGCAGAACTGGCACTCAACGGAAATGGGCTTCCCTTCCCGAACAATCTGCGTCAACTCATCGCGTCCGAGCGTAACCAGTGTTGCGGAAACACGGTCGCGGCTGCAATAGCAGCGGTACTCCACGGGTGTTTCGTCAAAAAACTCCGGGGAAAACCCGTCAAGCACGCGGCGAAGCATTCCTTCCGGATTCAGTCCCTCGCCAAGCATGGGCGTGACCGCTCCGGCCGAGTGAATCCCGGCCTCCAGCCGGTCAATCACCTCGTCCGGCGCACCGGGCATGAGCTGGATCAGATACCCGCCCGCAACCTTAACGCTTCCGTCCGTCTCGACGAGAACACCGAGCGCGCAGGCGGTCGGCGTCTGTTCGCTCCGGGCAAAATAAGCGGTCACGTCGTCACCGATCTCGCCCGATACCAGCTTTACGCTGCCGATATACGGTTCCTTCATCTGAAGGTCACGGATCACCGTCAGCATCCCATCGGTGCCGACCGCAGCGCCGACGTCGAGCTTTCCCGCATACTTCTCCAGCAGACTGACTGCAGGGTTCTGCACATAACCGCGCACATTGCCCACAGCGTCAGAGGTCGCCAGCAGCGTACCGAGCGGGCCGCCGCCTTTGATTTGAAGTGTCAGCGCGCCGTTATCGACCTTCTGCAGGTTCCCCACCATGGACGTAGCCGTCAGCACTCTGCCGAGTGCAGCCGTCGCCGTAGGCGTTGTTTTATGGATCTGTCTGGCACGCTCAACCAGCTCCGTCGAACGAATCGCCGACGCCTTCACAAAGCCGTCGGCACTGATTGCACGAACAATATAGTCGTTCATACTATGCCTCCCTGATTGCGGCAAAATAGATGCGCTGCTCCTCTGCCTCCGGCTCAGACAACCGGCAGTCGCCAAAGCGCAGCACACGCCCGAATCCTGCCTCGTGCAGCCATTCAACCAGCTCCTCCGGCTCGTAGGCATACTCCTCATGCAGCTCAAAGCTGCGTGACCAAAGCTGCCCTTCCCTGCGAAACAGATCAATTCCGTAGGCGCACAGGCGTGTATTCTCGTCATATTCCGCCCGCCAGACGCAATAGCTCTCGTCATTCTCATCGAGAAAGACTTGCCCGTTCATGGCGCGGAGCTTTGTCGGTGTATTGATGTCAAAGAAAAAAACGCCGCCGGGCGTAAGCGCGTCAAACACGCGGTGCAGCGTCTTTCTGCAATCCTCCGGACGCTTGAGGTAGTTCAGGCTATCAAGCAGGCAGACCACCAGCTCCACCGGCTGCGGCAAACGGAGTCGCTGCATACTCTGGTGGATAAAGTATGGCGCTTTATCCCCAAGCGGGGCACATTTCTGCTGGGCGACGGTAAGCATTTCCTCGGAAATATCCGCACCCAACACGCGATACCCCCGTTCTGCCAGTAAAACAGACATAGAGCCGGTGCCGCAGGCCAGGTCGAGAACCGTTTTCGGTTCCCGACCGAGCGTGCGAAGCACCGTCTCTGTGAAGTCCAGAATCCGGGGGTACGGTACATCAACGGTCAAGCCGTCGTATGCACCGGCGAGGGATTCATAAACGATCATTCGCCCTCGTTCAGGCGGCGGAACACCATCTCGTAGCCGTCCTGGCCGTTGACGAGGCTGCGGTTGACACGGCTGATGGTCGCGGAGCTGGCGCCGGTCTTCTCGAGGATCTCGCTGTAGATCAGGCCGCTTTCGAGCATCTTGGCAACCTCATAGCGCTGCTCCATGGCACACAGCTCGGAATGGGTGCAAAGATCCAGGAAGAAGCGGTGGCACTCTTCGGGAGTACGCAGCTTGAGGATCGCGCGGTAAAGCTCGCAGGAAGGATTGGATCTCTTGTTACGGTTGTTCATAGTTAGGCTCCTTTATGTAGTATATTTTTTTGTTTTGGGGTTCTCTATACACATTATAGCAGTTTTCAGGACGAAAGTAAAGAGGTGCCCTGCAATGTGACACCTCTTTTTGAAAATTATTTATTAAAAATTTTAAAAATTTCGTCGATATCGTCGATTCCGGAGTCCACGGGCACAGGTGCTTCCTTCCCCTGAGCGGCGGAGGAGAAGATCCCCTTCTGCTCGGACTTCTTTTCGCCCTTGCGTTCCTCAAAGCCGGTAGCAATAACGGTCACACGCATCTCGTCCTCAAAGTCCTCGGAGAAAGTCGCACCGAAAATGATATTTGCCTCGGGGTTGGCGGCTTCCATAACAATATTGGCGGCGGTCTCCACATCGTCCAGGCCCAGCTCCGCAGAGCCGGTAACATTGATGAGAACGCCGGTAGCACCGTTGATGGAGGTCTCGAGCAGCGGACTGGCGACGGCAGCCATAGCGGCCTGCTCCGCCTTCTCGCGGCCGGAAGCGGTGCCGACGCCCATATGCGCATGACCCGCATTCTTCATGATGGCGGATACGTCGGCAAAGTCAAGGTTGATGATTACGCGATCAGAATAGCCAACCAGCTCGGAAATGGAAGTCACAGCCTGTTTCAGCACATCGTCTGCAATACCGAAAGCGTTGGCAAAGGTGATCTTCTGATCAGTGACATACTTCAACCGATCGTTCGGGATAATGATAAGCGAATCGACCTTATCCTGAAGTGCGGCAATACCGGCCTCGGCCTGCTTCATGCGGTTCGCCCCTTCAAATTTGAAGGGCTTGGTAACGACGCCGACGGTCAGAATACCGGCCTCATGCGCCAAGTCGGCAATGATGGGTGCAGCTCCCGTGCCGGTGCCGCCGCCCATGCCGGCGGTAATAAAGACCATATCCGCACCTTCCAGAACCTTGGAAATCGCGGCTCTGCTCTCCTCGGCAGACTTTTTGCCGATCTCGGGCTTGGAGCCCGCGCCCATACCTCCGGTCAGCTTCTCACCGATCTGGAGCTTGGATTCACATCTGGACTTGTTCAGATCCTGGCGGTCGGTATTGACAACGACAAATTCGACGCCGCCGACGCCGGCGGAAATCATACGGTTGACAACATTGTTGCCCGCACCGCCGACACCGATGACTTTGATTTTGACGACCTTATCTGCATAATTCTCGGACATTGAAAAACTCCTCCTATGTACCAACTAAAAATAGTTACGCATTCTCTCTTGTATTTTACTGTGAAAACCGGCGTAGGTCAATAGTGTTTCGTGAATTTTTTAAAAAAGTTTTTTGAGCTTATGATTTTGGCGTAAATCTTGCCTCTTCTCCCTGTGAAAAGCTCAGGTCGATGGTACCGGATTGGTAGCTTTCCAGGCGCTCGACGATCTGCTTCAGGTATTGCAGCTTATAGGCCAGGCGGTCGGAGCCGCCGAGCTTGACAACGTACTGCGTACCGTAATCCAGTTCAAGGGAAAACGCCGAGGAAACCCGTACCGCACTCACCTGCTTGTTCAGTCCGGCAGTTTCAAGTTCGGAAAGCAGCGCTTTCAGTGCGTTCATGCGCAGCTCGGCAGAGGAGGTGTCCTCGTCTGCAACAACAGCCGCCGCGCCGACGGAGGGCGTCCGGATACGCAGCTCCCCGATCTGCATATACTCTCGCGCGGCATTCTCCGTCACCTGTGAAGTGATTTTTCCTCCGGCTGTCATGAGATAGTACAGCCCGGCCTCGTCGCGCACGGCATAACTGACGCCGTATTCGGTGATCTGGAGCAGCAGGGTGTCCGGAAGCTGCCGTGTCACCTGAACGGAACGGATATATGGCAGCGCGGCAATCAGATTCCCGGCCACCTTTCCGCGGGAAAGGATCAGGAGATTATCGCCCTTACTGACGCCGCAGGCGGCGAGGATCTCTTCCTTCGTATAGTATTGATTTCCGCTGACAAGAATATGCTCCCGTTCATCGCCGACACGGAAAAAAATCAGCATACTCAGCACCACCGCCAGCAAAACGCCGCACATGATAAGCAGAGAACGAAGCGTTGACGGGCGAATCCTTCGCCCGGTACGCCGCCGAGCCTTACGCTTTTGCTTTTGGCGCAGCTCCTCCAAACGCCGGTCCTCCCGCCTTTGTACGCGGCGGCGCTGTGCCGCCTGCGCCGCGCGGGAATCGCGCGGCTGCCCCGTTTTTTTTGATTTTCTTTCGTTTTGTTCCATAAATGCCCCCCTACGTCTCCTCGCAGGTGATCGCGGCGCCGCAGCGCCGCAAGGATGCGGCAAAATCGGCATACCCACGTTCGGTATGGCGCGTTTCCTCCACCAAGCTCTCTCCCTCGGCGCTCAGTGCGGCAATCACCATCGCGGCGCCGCCGCGCAGGTCCGTAGCCGCAACGCGAGCGCCGTGGAGCCGCGGGACACCGCGCACGACAGCACACCGCGTGCCGGCACAAATATCCGCCCCCATCGCCTGCAGCGCAGGCACATGTGCAAAGCGTGCGGAAAAAATGTTTTCTTCAAATACGCTTACGCCTTCGGCCGTACACATCGCAGCCATCATCGGCGCCTGTGCATCCGTCGGGAAGCCGTCATATGGCGCGGTACGGACAGCTCCTGCCGCGTCGAGTCTTTCACAGGAAAGTCCCAGCAGTGACGTTTCCTCCCGCAGCGTACAGCCGCAGCGCCGCAGCGCATCCAAAACGGCTCGAAGATGGCCCGGCTCGCCGTCTCGCAGCATAATCTCGCCTCGCGTCGCAGCTGCCGCAAGCAGGTAGGTCGCCGCCTCCATACGGTCGGGCATAACGGTATACTCCGCACCGTGCAGCTTCGCGCCGCCGCGCACACACAGAACACTGCCGTCGTCACCGGACAACTCCGCGCCGCAGGCGCGCAAAAAACGCATCAGATCCGTGATCTCCGGTTCACGCGCGGCATTACACAGCACAAGCTCTCCTTCGCAGGAAAGTGCTGCCAAAAGCAGATTTTCCGTTGCGCCGACGCTCGGAAACGGCAGCGCAAAGGTCCCGCCGTGAAGCGAGTGCGCACAGCAGTAAAAGCGTTCTCCCCGCTGCTCTATCCGCGCACCGAGAAATTGCAGGCCGCGCAGATGCAGATCGATCGGACGCTCGCCGAGACGACAGCCACCGGGCAGACTCAGCTCCGCCTCCCCGAAGCGTGTCAAAAGCGCACCGAGAAAGATTACGGCAGCGCGCATCTGCTGCATCAGCTCCGGCGCAATAGCGCATCCATGGGCGCAGGACGTGTCTATAACGAGCGTATCCTCTTTTTCCCGTGTCACGCGGCAACCGAGTCGGCGTAAAATAGCAATTGCTACATTGACATCGGAAATATCCGGGCAGCGATGCAGGACGCACGTCTGTCCCACCGCCAATGTGGCGGCCAAAATCGGAAGGACGCTGTTTTTCGCTCCATGGAGCGTCAGCTCCCCGCAAAGCGGCCTCCCGCCAATAATTCGGTATGTACCCATCGGTCAAACCTCCGCTTCGGAAATTTGACCTATCCTATGCGTTGCCCGCCGTCAGCGTGATTGTGCCAGTTCGCAGAGAATCCCGTAGATTCGCTCCGCTGAGTCCAGCACCGCCATATTCCGCAGATTGCTCCGCATCCGTCTGCACCGCTCCGGGTCGAGCAGCAGTGATTTGGCCGCCTCATACAGCTTCCCACCGTCACATTCACCCTCGCGCATAACGACCGCCGCACCGCGCGCCTCCAAAACGCACGCATTTTTGTACTGATGATCATTCGTCACGTTCGGCGATGGGATAAGAATGCAGGGCGTACCCGCCGCTTCAATCTCGCTGAGTGTAGACGCACCCGCGCGCGCCAGCACCAGATCCGCCGCCGCGATCATAGTGGGCATATTGTAAAAATACTCCTGAATGCTGAGCCTCGGCTGCTTTGACAGATCCAGCCCATGCTCCAGCGTATATTTCGGCATCCATTTCCAGCCAAAGGAGCCGGTCGCGTGGATGTGCCGGAAGCGGCCGTCCTCGGCCTCCGCCTTCATGAAGTCCACTATCTTTTTATTCATCTCGCGCGCACCGAGGCTGCCCCATGCAGAGACGATGAGCGGCTCGTCGCCGACGCCGAGCGTGCGCCGCGCGGCATCGCGCTTGGTAAAGATAAACTCCTCGCGAACCGGCACGCCAACGGCAACCACACGCTCGGGATGCCGATACTGACCGCGACTCTCCTCAAAATTAACAAGGATGCGGTCAACGGCATCGGCAACCAGCTTCGTGGCAAGTCCCGCAACGGCGTTGGACTCATGCACCGCCGTCGGGATATGCAGGCGGGTGGCTTCACGCAGAATCGGATAGCTGGCGTAGCCCCCCGTTCCCAAAACGACATCCGGTCGGAATTCCCGAAGAATCTGCCGCGAACGGCGGCGGGCGCGGCGCAGCGCAACGATCGTCCGCGCATTATGCGCAAAATCAGACGGCTTGAGGCCTCGGCTATAGCTGTAAACGGTAATTTCCTCCAGGCGGAAGCCCTCTCGCGGAACCAGCTCCTTTTCCATTCCGCTGGAACCGACAAACAGGATCTCACTGTCCGGCCGACGGGCGCGCAGCAGCTTTGCTACGGCCAACGCCGGATTGATATGTCCGCCGGTGCCTCCGCAGGTAAAGATCACACGCATGATACCGTTGCTCCTTTACTTTGAGTTTGCGTCAATGCTTCTGGAAATATTCAGTACCACGCCGCACTCCGCCATCTGCATCAGCAGCGCCGTACCGCCGTAGGAAAAGAACGGCAGCGAAATACCGGTTGCCGGCAGAAGATTTGTCACAACCGCAACATTCAGAATTACCTGAACGGCCAGCAGCGTCGTCAAGCCGGCAGCCAGCAGCATGGAAAAGCGGTCGCGCGCGTGAACGGCGATCCAGAAGCCGCGGATAATTAACAGGGCAAACAGGAGCAGGATAAAAAATGCCCCCAGAAAGCCGAGTTCTTCGCAAACAATGGCGAAAATATAGTCATTATGTTCCTCGGGCAGATACAGATATTTCTGCCGGCTCTGACCGAAGCCGAGGCCGAGCAGTCCGCCCGATCCGATGGCATAAAGTGATTGCAGGATCTGGAGGCCGGAATCGAGCGGGTCGTTCTCCGGATGCAGCCATGCGGAGATCCGTTCACCGGTATAGCCGCGCACCAAAAGCAGTCCGACCATCGCGCCGGCGCACAGAAGGCCGCTTCCGATCAGAATTTTACGGTTTCCTCCGGCAAGGAGAAGCATCACAAACGTGATGGCCAGCAGAATGATAATTGCGGAGAAGTGCGGCTCAAAATACAGCAAGACGGCGTAACCGACCGTCGGCAGGCAGCAGAGCACAAGCGTTTTGAACTGTTTCATCCGGTCGCGGTAAACGCTGAGCATACTCGCCAGAATCAGGATCAACGCAAACTTGGCGACCTCCGAGGGCTGGAAATTAAAGCCAAGGTTCAGCCAGCGTTTTGCGCCGCCTGCCCTGCCGCCAATCAGCAGCACCAGAAGGAGCAGCACCGCGCCGACCAGATAAATTAGAACGCAGAAGCGATTGTACCACTCGTAGGGCACACGCGAAACAAACAGCAAAATCGCAACGCCTGCTGCGGCAAAGCCAAGCTGGCGGACAAACACACCCGCGGCATTACCGGTTTCATAGTAGGCCCGCGCATAGCTTGCGGAGAGCAGCATGATGAGCCCGATCAACGTTAAAAGCAGTGTCAGCAAAAGATAGGGCTGATCCATCATGCCAAGCTCGGTTTCCTGCGTGCGAGGCAAAGACTCTGCACTCTGCGCAGGCGATCGTTTACGAAACAGCATGACGTCCTCCCCTTTCCGGCAGCGTCAGAACCAGACGCGCGCACCGAACCACGCAACCACACACATGATGAGCGTGATCGATGTAAATACGAACCATATCTTCTTTTCCGACCAGCCGCACATCTCAAAATGATGATGGATCGGCGCCATTTTAAACACGCGTTTTCCGTGCGTCAGTTTGAAATAGCCCACCTGGATAATATCGGAAAGCGTTTCGACGATGTAGATCAGGCCGGCAAAGAGCAGAATCAGCGGCATATCCAGCGCAAAGGCAAGACCGCAAACCGCACCACCGAGGAACAGCGAGCCGGTGTCGCCCATAAAAACCTTTGCGGGATAAAAATTATACACAAGAAAGGCGCCGAGTCCGCCCAGAAGGGCCGCCGGGAATGTCGCCAGTGCGTAGCGCTTCATGGCCATGCTCACAAGCACGAAGAAAATCATCACGGGAATGGTCACGCCGGTCGCAAGGCCATCGAGTCCGTCGGTCAGATTTACGGAGTTTACACAGCCGACGATAACAAAGGCGGCGAAGGTCATATACACCAGGGGTGGAATATTGAGCACGGGCTCTTTGACAAAGGGAATATACAGGTCGCAATGCAGAGCACCCTCGGAATAGAGCAAATACAGGAACGCCGCGGCGACGAGCACCTGAAGCAGGAGCTTCTGGATGCCGGTCAGGCCGAGATTGCGTTTGTATTTGACCTTCATAAAGTCGTCAAGGAAGCCGATCAGGCCATAGCACAGCGCAAGCCCGAGTACGAGCAGGTGGGAACGGTCGCCGGAGTCGCGCATTGCGCCCCAGCCGGTACCAATGCACAGCAGCGACGCGGCAATAAAGATTAGTCCGCCCATCGTCGGCGTACCGGACTTTCCGCTGTGCCACTTTGGGCCGACCTCGCGGATGGACTGCCCCGCCTTCAGCGCGCGCAGCATCGGGATAAGCACCTTCCCAAGCAGCAGCGAAAGCAAAAAGCCCGCCGCGACTGAAATCAATATCCAAAGCACTGTGGATTCCATAAACGATTCCTCCCGGTTCTCTCTGTAGATTCAAAAGCCCTCACGCAGGGCGGCGGCAACCTCCTCGCGTTCGTCGAGGTGTGTCTTTTCCGTGCCGAGGATCTGATAGGTCTCATGACCCTTCCCCGCCAGAATGATAATATCATGTTTTCTCGCACAGCGCAAGGCCACACGAATGGCGCGCCGACGGTTTTCTTCGACAACGAAGGGCGTTTTGCTCTCCTTCATTCCTGCCAGAATGTCGTCGATGATTGACATGGGCTTCTCCGTTCTCGGATTGTCGGAGGTGACGATGACAAAATCGGCGTTTTCAACGGCAATCTTGCCCATAATCGGCCGCTTGAGCCGATCACGGTCGCCGCCGCAGCCGAACACAAGAAGAATCCTGCCTCTGCAAAAATCCCGCACGGAACGCAGGACATTTTCCAGTGCATCCGGCGTATGGGCATAGTCGATCAGAACCGTATAGTCCTTTCCCGGCGTCGGCACAACCTCCACGCGGCCCTTCACGCCGCCCGCACCGGACAGTCCGTCTACCGCATCGGCAAGCGCAAAGCCCAAACACAGGGCAATGCCGATCACGACAAGCGCGTTACTGACCGTAAACCGGCCGGGGACGTTCAGCCGGAGCGTCTCAGCCTTCTCCCCTTCCCGGAGCGTCATGGAAACATGATCCGTCCCCAGTTCGATATTCTGCGCCAGAAGATCCGCCATTCCCGCTGTTCCGACGGTATAAACGGAGCAGGCCGCGCCCTCGATCATACGCTGTGCCGCCGGATCGTCCGTATTGAACACGCCGCGGCGGCACAAGCCGAACAGCCGTCGCTTTGCAAGAAGGTAATTCTCCATTGTCTTGTGGAAGTCCAGATGATCCTCCGTCAGATTCGTAAAGGCGCCGACGGCAAAATCAATCCCATCCACCCGATGTAGCTCCAGTGCGTGCGATGACACCTCCATCACAACGTATTTGCAGCCGGCATCGCGCATTTTCGCCAGAAGACCCTGCAATTCGTAGCTCTCAGGCGTAGTGCGGTCGGTGGGAAGCACCTCGTCGCCGATCCGGTTTTCGATCGTTCCAATCAGGCCGACCTTCGCGCCTGCAGTGTGCTCCAGAAGCGTTTTAAGAAGGCAGGTTACGGAGGTCTTGCCGTTCGTACCGGTGACACCGACGACGGTCATGGATGCCGAAGGATTGCCGTATCGGTTGACGCCCAGCCGTGCCAGCGCACGGCGCGACGAGGCGACGCGGATATACGGCACATCCTGCGGCACATCACGTTCGCAGAGCACGGCGACGGCGCCGCGCGCCAGAGCCGCAGGAATGTATTTATGTCCGTCCGTCTCATAGCCCGTAACGGCAACAAACAGTTCCCCGGGCTGTGTCTTACGCGAATCGTAACTCACACCGGTCACATCCAGCTCCGGCGAGGTGTTTGTTTCGAGGATCTCAATGCCTTGCAGCAGTTCCCTGAGCTTCATAATGTACTCCTAATCCATCGCCGTAGTATCGGCAAATATCACCGTAACCGTTGTTCCGCGCACGACCTCCGTACCCGCCGCAATGTCCTGCGCAGTGACAAGGACGTGCCATGCAGTCGAGTCCGTACCCTTGGCCTGCAAATACAGACCCGCGTCGTTCAGCGCCTTTGTCGCTTCGGCGACCGTCATACCCATCAGATTCGGTACCGTGACCTTATCCGTCGGCATGGAATCATCGGTATACAAAAGTACGGTGGATTTGCCGGGAAGTTGACGTCCTGCCGCCGGAATCTGGCTTACGATCTTGTCGCCGTTGCCGATAATGCGGTATTCCAGGCTCTTATCGGCCAGCAGCTTCGCTGCGGCGCTCTCGGTCAGACCGGTCACATCTGGCATGGTCACGTTCACGCGGGAAATCTCGGCGTCCGTGTACTCCGGCTCCACACCGAGGTAAGGCAGAACGTCCTCAAACACCGCTGCAACGGTCGGTGCGCCCATCACGCCGCCGGAAATATAGGTACCGCCCTCGGAATTGGGCGTATCAAGCGCGATGAGGATAACGTAGCGCGGATCCTCCATCGGCGCAACGCCGATAAAAGACGTAATCTTATCATTTGTATAGGTACCGTCGGGGTTGAGCTGGTCGAGCTTCTCGGCAGTACCCGTCTTGCCGCCGATCCGATAACCCGCGACCTTACCGTTACGGGAGGTTCCGTCGGCAACGGTCGCCTCCATCAGACGGCACATAATCTGCGAGGTTTCCTCGGAGATGACCTGACGAAGGACATTACGCGAATACTGCTTTACGACATTTCCATCCTTATCCAGCACCTGCGAGACAATGTACGGCTCCAGCAGATACCCGCCGTTGACCACGGCCGCCACCGCACGGACCATCTGCAGCGGCGTGGGCTTGATACTCTGGCCGAACGACGTGGAGGTCAGATAGCTTGTGCCGTATTTCGCGGTGTTCGCCAGACGCTCACGGCTGTGGAAAATGCCCTCAGATTCGCCGGGCAGGTCAATACCCGTCTGCTCCATCAGTCCGAAGGCGCGGGCATAATCGTACAGTGCGCCGCCGCCGAGCTTCAGGCCGATGTGGGCAAACGCGATGTTGCAGGAATTCTGCAGTGCGCCGGCCGCCGTCAGCTTGCCATGACCGGAATGCTTCCAGCAGTTAAGAATCTGTTCGCGGCCCTCGATCTTTTCCTTGCCGCCACAGTAGAATTCATCCAGCTCCTTGACCGCGCCGGTGTCCAGTGCAGCGGCAAGCGTGAGTACCTTGAAGGTAGAACCGGGCTCGTAGCCGTCGGAAACGCAGCGGTTTCGCCATTGCTTGAGCCGCGCCGCCACTACGGCGGAGTTATACGCATCCAATGCGTTCTGCCGCTCCTCGCTGCCCTCCGGCAGCAGCTTCACCTTGTCATACATTTCGGCAAGCTGATTCTGTGTCCTGAGATCGACGATTTCCAAATAGTTGTTTGGATCATAGCTCCCCATGGTGGACATGGCGAGGATCTCGCCGGTCTTTGCATCCATGACAATTCCGAATGCGCCGTTCAGTACATCATAGCGGTCAATGGCGTCCTTCATGTGCTTTTCCAAATAGTACTGCACGGTCGTGTCGATCGTCAGCACCAGACGCTCGCCGTCGCTGGCCTGATAATATTTCTCATAGGAATAGAGCATCTGCGTTTCGTGATTTCCCTTGGTCGTAATCACGGCGCCGGCCCGGCCGGACAGCACGGTATTGTAGTAGGACTCCAGCCCCTCCGAGCCGACGTTTTCGGTATTCGTAAAGCCGAGCACCTGTGCGGCAAGTGTGCTGTAAGGATAATAACGCTTGGAATCCGGCTCCAGATGAACGCCGACGATCTTATTCTCGCTGATAAACTCGCGAACCTTGTCGCACACATCCTTGCTCTGACGCCGCTTAATAACCTTATAGCGCATTTTGGTATCCGCCGCCTGCTGTTTGATCCAGTCGGCGTCCAGATCGAGAAGCTCTGCAAGGCCGTTGGCAACAGTGTCCAAACTGACCTTTTCGGAGTTTTCGTCAAGCTCCAGCGGGTCAAGGAAAATGTTCTCCACGCTCTCCGACGCCGCCAGAACATTCATATTCCGATCGTAGATCGTTCCGCGCGATGCGGTAACGCTCGTGCTGCGCGTCTGGTTGCGGATGGCCTTCGCCTCATAATAATCGTGGTCAATGATCATCAATTTGACCAGTCTCCCCGTCAGAACTCCGAATGCAAGAATGCCCATAATTCCCAGTGCGATCAGAATCGCACGGCGGACGGAGCTGTCCGACACCGATTGCTTGCGCTTTGGATGCTTTATGACAGGTCTTTCTTTGCGGTGCTTCATACCGTCCTCCCGTTTCCCGAAAATTTCAAAAACATGGGCGGCAGGTAATCCTCCGCCCATGTCCCTCCGGGCAGCTCCCCTGCCCGTCTAATCTATATGGTCCGTCCTACGAAAAATATTCCAACGCATCGGAAAATGCACCGCGCAGTGCGTCGAAAATCTTTTCGATGAAATTTCGCTCCTGCGGCGCGGCAAAGGTCTGCGCCGCATTGCTTTCGCCGATCCCGACATAGATCGTCTGTGCGGCGCCCGGCTGACGAAGCCCCAGTTCCTTGGCGCGCTGCTCGATTTGCTGCATATCGATGGACTGCTCGTACTTGCTCTGCAGGAATGCCTGCTCCTCCGTCAGCTCGTTCAACTGACTTTGCAGCTCGGCTGTTTCGCTCTTTGCCTCGTACAGGCCGATATAGCTGAACAGCGCCAGCAACAACAGTGCCGCCACCGCCGCCGTACCGAGAAGCGTAAACGGCGCAACCGCCGTCTTGGCGCGTGTCTTATGTACGGGCCGATTTTTGGCAGGCGCGTCCGGGAGACGCTGCGGCTGCTGTATGGGTTGCGCCGCATTCCGGCGGCGAACAGCGGTATTTACATCATAGGCGGCGGAGCCGTCCGTTCTGTACCTTCCGGCCATTTTGTTTTCTCCCTTCATTGCATCATTCTTACAGCTTCTCCGCAACACGGAGCTTTGCGCTTCTGGCGCGGGGGTTTTCCTCCAGCTCCGCTTCTCCGGAGACAATGGGTTTGCGTGTCACAAGGCGCACAACAGGCTTCCGCCCGCAGACGCAAACCGGGAATTCCGGCGGGCAGATACAGCCGCGCGCAGCGGCCTGCATCCGGGATTTGACGATTCGATCCTCCAGAGAATGGAAGGTAATGACGGCGATTCTTCCGCCGGGCTTCAGGCGGTCAAAGGCCGTCTGAAGCATCCGATCCACCGCGCCCAGTTCATCATTAACGGCAATACGGATGGCCTGAAAGCTGCGCTTGGCAGGATGCTGCTTTTCCCGCAGCGCCTGCGCAGGCATTGCCGAACGAATAATGTCGACAAGCTCCAGCGTCGTCTCAATGGGCTGTTTTTCGCGGCGACGGACAATGGCGGCGGCAATCTGCGGCGCATACCGTTCCTCGCCATAGTCATAAAGAATGCGGCGCAGTTCCTCCTGCGGCCAACCGTTGACAACCTCATAAGCGCTGAGGCTCTGGCCACGATCCATACGCATATCCAGCGGCGCATCCGCCATATAGGAAAAACCGCGCTGTGCATCGTCAAGCTGCGGAGAGGAAACGCCCAGATCGAAAAGCATTCCGTCCACAAGCGGAAGATTCAGACGATCCAGCACATCGGCGAGCTCGCAGAAATTGGAATGTACGGTCACGACGCGCTCGCCGTAGGGAGCAAGTCGCTGCCGCGCGGCTGACAGCGCGACCTCATCGCGGTCAATGCCGATCAGAGTACCCGTTGTCAGTCGCTTTGCAATCTGCTCGGAATGCCCTGCGCCGCCGAGTGTTCCGTCGAGATAAATCCCGTCCGGACGGATATTCAGCGCCTCGATCGTCTCGTCCAGCAGGACGGATTTGTGTGAAAAGCTCATCATAATCCCAATGCATCCATTACGGCAGCGATATTTTCGGGCGTCATGTATTTTGCCTCCTCCGCTTCATAGCGGTCCGCTGCCCAGATCTCGGCCACATTTGCCTGCCCGAGAAAATAAACGTCCTGTTCGATACCGGCGTATTTCCGGTAGCTTTCCGGCAGCAGAAAGCGTCCCTGCTTATCCGGCTCGATTTTGTTAACGCTTGCAAAGAAGCCGCGCAGCTTCCGTACCTCCGCGCCGGGAAGCTGCTCGCAGCGCTCCAGCACGCGCTTCCACTCCGCCTCCGGATACAGCCGCAGACAGGCGTCGGCGGAGGTGGCGATATAAAAGGCTTCGCCCAGCTCCTCGCGGAGCTTCGCCGGGACAAACAGACGTCCCTTGGCGTCCAGCGTATGCTTGTATTTGCCGTACATTTGCCCCACCTCCGCTCCATTTTGCTCAACTTTAATCCATTTTGCTCCACTTACCTCAATTATACTAGGGTTACATAAAAAATGCAATGCCTTTTTTTGCATTTTTAAGAAAAAAACGCGGCAGTTTTTGGAAAACTGCCGCGCCGGGTGATGTAGGCCGCGCAGAGGTGCGCAGTGCTCTTGTGTTTTCGACCTTTTTGGGGTATAATCAGAAAAAAGGAGGCTTATTTATGAGAGTTCTCGCCATTGACTACGGCGACGCGCGCACGGGCATCGCCGTCTCTGACCCAACCGGCTCTATCGTCGGCCGGACGAATGTCATTCACAGCCGGAATCCCGAAAAGACCGCGCAGGAGATTGCCGCTCTGGCCTCCGCCTGCGGCGCGGAGCGGCTCGTTATGGGTTTCCCACGCAATATGGACGGCTCCGAGGGGCCGCGCGCCGCGCTGTACCGCGAATTTGCCGCGCTTGTAGAGCAGGCCTGCGCCATGCCCGTTATTCTTTGGGACGAGCGGCGGACGACCGTTGAAGCGCATCAGATCCTCTCCGATTGCAATTACCACGGAAAAAAGCGAAAGAATACCGTTGACGCCGTGGCGGCATCTTTGATTCTGGAGGGCTATTTATCCTTCCTTGCGCGCGCGTGACGGCCGAGAAGCTCCCAAAGCCCAACGATCAAAAGAAACCCGCCGAACAGCTTTCGCAGCAGCGCGGTATCCAGTCCGGTGGCGATCCACGCGCCGAGTGCGGCCGCCGCGCAGCCGCCTCCCGCAGCAGGCAGCACGACACGCCAGCGCACCATACCGTTTCTGACATGGAAAAACAGCGCACACAAGGCAGTGGGCAGAAAATAGAGCAGATTGATTCCCTGCGCCGTCGTCTGCGCCACGCCCTGCACCGCCGTCATCCAGACCATCAGAAGCGTGCCGCCGCCGACTCCCATGCCGGATAATACGCCGCAGACCAAACCGGCCAGTACCGCAGGTACGGCGCTCATTGCAGCAGCAGGCGCAGCGCGCCGAACAGGATAAAGCCGCCGAGCAGTCGGTGCAGCAGCTTCGTATTCGCACGGCGGAGCAGGAGCCCCGCCGCAACGCCGCCCAGTGCGCCTCCGAGCAGATACGGCAGCGCGTCCGCGGCAAAGCTCCCGCCGCGCAAAAAATAAATCGCCGCCGAAACCGCCGACAACGGCAGCATCACACATACCGAGCAGGCAAAGGCCTCGCGCTCCGTCAGCTCGGGCACCCGGCTCAAAAGCGGCAGGAGCAGCATCCCGCCTCCCGCACCGAACAGTCCGTTGAGCAATCCGGCCGCTGCACCGTACAGCGTAGGCAAATACCGTTTGAGTCGCATCCGCAAGGCAAGCCCCCCTTTGGACATAGCTTGCCCTTGCGGTGCTTCCGCTATGCGGCGAAGTTTTGCCTGCGCGGCTGTCACCCTTTTGCCGCAGGGTCATAACATGGAATGAGCCCGGTGCTCACAAAATGATTTGGAGGTTCATGAATATGAATTGCAATAACGGCTGCTTCGGCAACAACTCCTGGTGGATCATCATCCTCATCCTTCTCTTCTGCGGCTTCGGCAACGGCTGCGGCAATTCCTGCGGCTGCGGCTGCGGTACCAGCAACAACAACTCCTGCGGCTGCGGCTGCTGACCATTCCTTCGGGCGAAGGGGGATCTCCCCCTTCGCCCTTTTTCGATGCGGCTTCATCAGTCTGCACGATTTTGACTTCTGATTTTTGTAGGATTTCCCTCCCCTTTTGTCTTGACAGGGTTGACCGAATACGCTACTATATCTTTGGACTGCTTACCGGCCTACTACAAGATATAGTGAGGGAGATGCAGCATGGCTGTAACATTTATCAAAAAGCGTGACGGCAGGCGTGTGCCTTTCGACTGCACAAAAATCGCCGCCGCAATCCACAAGTCGTTCCTCGGCTCCGGTCTGGAAGGAATGGAAGCCGTAGCGGCTCAGCTTGCGCAAAAGGTAGAAACGATGCTCGAATTGGAATCCGGCGAGCCGGAGGTCGAACACGTTCAGGACCTTGTGGAGCAAACGTTGATGCGCGAAGGCTACGGTCGTACCGCAAAGGCCTATATTCTCTACCGCGACGAACGCAGCCGCGCCCGCCAGATCAATTCGCGCCTGATGCGTAAATTTGAGGAGATTACATTCAAGGACGCCTCCGAGTCCGACATCAAGCGTGAAAACGCCAACATTGACGGCGATACCGCCATGAGCACCATGCTGCGGTACGGCTCGGAGAGCGCAAAGCAGTTCTCGGAAATGTATCTGATGCAGCCGGAATTTGCCACGGCGCACGAGCGCGGCGATATTCATATCCATGATCTTGATTTCTATGCGCTGACGACCACCTGCTGCCAGATCGATCTGCTGCGTCTGTTCCGCGGGGGCTTCTCCACGGGGCTGGGATATATCCGCGAACCGCAGTCCATCGCCAGCTATGCATCGCTGGCCTGTATCGCCATTCAGTCGAATCAAAACGATCAGCACGGCGGGCAGAGCATTATGAACTTCGACTATGCGATGGCCGAGGGCGTTGCCAAAAGCTATCGCCGGGCCTATCGGCAGGAGCTTGCACGCGCGTTGGAGCTGCTCTGCGGGGTCACGGACGCCGACGCGTTAAAAGCGCTTTTCGCCGCACTGGAGGCAAAGGCTCTGTTCCCGTCACTGGAAATGCAGCCGGAATATGTATCCGCCGAGGCCGAGCTTCTGGCTGTGCGCTTCGGCTGTGAAGGCAGCCAAAGCGAGCGGGCACAGCGCTTTGCCGCGCAGCACGCGTGGCAGGAAACCGACCGCGCGACCTATCAGGCGATGGAATCCCTGATTCATAATCTGAACACAATGGAGTCCCGTTCCGGCTCACAGACGCCCTTCTCCTCCATCAACTACGGCATGGATACCTCGCCGGAGGCGCGCATGGCAATCCGCAATCTGCTGTTGTCCACGGAAGCAGGGTTGGGCAACGGCGAAACCCCGATCTTCCCTATTCAGATCTTCCGCGTCAAAAAGGGCGTCAATCTTGATCCCGGCGACCCCAACTACGACCTGTTCAAGCTCGCCTGCCGATGCAGCGCGAAGCGACTGTTCCCAAACTTCTCCTTTCAGGACGCCCCCTTTAACAAACAGTATTACCGCGAAGGCTGCCCGGAAACGGAGATTGCCTACATGGGCTGCCGCACCCGCGTCATTGCCAACAGCTACGATCCCGCACGGGAAATTACCACACGTCGCGGCAATCTTTCGTTTACCTCAATCAATCTGCCCCGTCTTGCCATCCTTGCACAGGGCAATACGGAGCGCTTCTTTGCCTCGCTCGATGAAATGCTGGAGCTGGTCGTCGGTCAGCTCCTGGAACGGATGGAGATTCAAAGCCGCCGTCGCGTGCGCAATTTTCCCTTCCTTATGGGGCAGGGCGTATGGCTCGACTCCGAAACGCTCGGTCCGGACGACGAGATCCGTGAGGTCATCAGGCACGGAACGCTATCCATCGGCTTCATCGGTCTGGCAGAGTGCCTCACCGCTCTCATCGGCGAGCATCACGGCCAATCCGAGCGCGCGCAGACGCTGGGGCTTGAAATTATCGGACGGATCCGTGCCCGTGCCGACCGCGAGAGCGAAGCGCGCCACCTCAATTTTTCCTGCCTTGCCACACCCGCCGAAGGCCTTTCCGGCCGCTTCGTGCGGATGGATCGTGAACGTTTCGGTACGATCCCCGGCGTGACCGACCGCGAATACTACACCAACAGCTTCCACATTCCGGTGTATTTCCCCATCACCGCTTTCCGAAAGCTCCGGCTCGAAGCGCCGTATCATGCGCTGACAAACGGCGGTCACATCTCTTATATCGAAATGGACGGCGACCCGCTGCAAAATCTCGATGCCTTCGAAAAGATCGTCCGCTATATGGGACAGTGCGGTATCGGCTACGGCTCGATCAACCACCCCGTTGACCGTGACCCCGTATGCCGTTACAACGGCATCATCGGCGATACCTGTCCCGGCTGTGGCCGGCACGAAACGGCGCAGCAGCCCTTTGAGCGCATCCGCCGTATTACGGGCTACCTCGTCGGAACGCTCGACCGCTTCAACAACGGCAAGCGCGCCGAGGAGCGCGACCGCGTCAAGCACGGGGTGACGGAATAATGCGCATCGCAGAACTGGTCAGCGAATCCATTGTTGACGGCCCCGGCTTGCGGCTTACCGTTTTTGTTCAGGGCTGCCCGCATCGCTGCCCCGGCTGTCACAATCCTACGACGCACGATCCCGCGGGCGGGCGTGAGATGTCCGTTTCCGAGATCGTCCGTTATCTGGAGGACGATCCCCTGCTCGACGGTCTGACGCTCTCCGGCGGCGAACCGATGGAGCAGGCGGAGGAATGCGCCGCGCTTGCACGCGAAGCGCGACGCCGCGGCCTGAGCGTCTGGGTTTATACCGGTTATCGGCTGGAGGCGCTGTGTGAACGCGGCGACTCCGCACAGCTCGCCCTGCTGGAAAATGCCGACGTCCTTGTGGACGGGCCCTTCATCCTTGCAGAGCGTAGTCTGGAGCTGCGCTGGCGCGGCTCTCGAAATCAGCGCCTGATCGACCTGACCGCCACACGAGCCAATCATGGCGTCATCGTGCTTCTGAATTAAAAACAGCCCGACCAGGAATCCCCCTTTTGTTTCCTGATAACGGATATCTTTAACAGAAAAGAGGTCTCCGAGCGGAGACCTCTTTTTCGCGTTTTTAGCCCCAAAGAGCGGACAGCGCGGGAATAATCTGTTTTTTGCGGGACATCACCTTCGGCAGGAAAGCTGTATTCTGCTTGGCGTCTACATTGAACGCCTGTCGGACGGTCGCCTCGTCGCCCAAGTAAATGAGCTGCGTGCCCTCCTTCAGAACATCCGTAAGCATCAGCAGCATCAGGCTGAAGCCGCGCTCACGCATGGTCTTCTGCATTTCCGCAAGAAATTCGTCCTTACGCTGCATAATATGGTCAGAGTTGACACAGGTAATCTGACCGACACCGAGATCGTGCCCGGCGATATGGAAATCCTTGAAATCCATAAACAACAGCTCCCGTGCCGGCTTGTCATCCGACCAGGAGGCCGAGAATATCTGCTGTCCCAGCTCGTCCAGCGATACCCGTGCAATGCGCGCCATACGCTCCGCCATCGAACGATCGCGGGCAGTGCAGGTCGGCGATTTGAACATGACCGTGTCCGATACGATGGCGGCCGCCATCATGCCCGCAAGCTTATCCGAGGGCATCAAGCCCCGTTCCTGATACATCTCCGCAATAATTGTCGTAGTGCTTCCGACAGGCTCATTACGGAAGTAAATGGGATTGCCCGTCTGAATGTCGGCAAGGCGGTGATGGTCGATGATCTCCACAATCTCCGCCTGCGACAGGCCGGGCACGGATTGCGCAGCCTCATTATGGTCAACCAGAACGACGCGCTTTCGGCGCGGACGGATCAAATGGTAGCGCGAAAGCGTACCGACAACTCGCTCATTTTCGTCCAAGATGGGATAGCAGCGGTAACGGCTTTTCAACATCCCCTCACGCACGTCATCCACAAAATCGTCCAGATGGAAGGCCTCAAGCTCCTGTGTGCGGCAAATGCGGCTGATGGGGATCGACTGATAAATCAGGCGCACCGTACGGAAGGCGTCAAAGGGCGTGGATATAATACAGGTCGAGCCGCTTTCCCTGAGCAGCTCCTCGCTCACCTCCGACTGGCAAACGATCACGCAGCGAACGCCCAGCTCAATAGCTCGGCGGATCATATCCGGCTGGCTTCCGCAGACGACGATGCCGTCCTGCGCGGTAAACAGCAGATTCTCACAGCTCTGCGGCAGCGCAATGCTCACGCGGCCGCTGAGCGTATCCACGAGATCCCCCGCCTGATTCAGCACACGGCCCTCGATGACGCTCAAAAGATTGAACAGCGGTATCTGCTCCAGCGGAGGCAGATCCATCGAGCCCATGTCGTAATCGGCGATATCCCCCGCGGAGAGCATTCCGAACAACGTCCCGTCGTCCTTCGTCACCGGAATGGCTGCAACGGCACTGTCGGCGTTGAGCAGCGACCACGCGTGACTGACCGTGACCGCCGCTGAAAGTGCAGGCGGTGTATCATAGTCCAGATCGCGCACCTGTGTGCGCACCGTGGCGATCAACTCTGGCGCGGTAAAGCCAAAGCGATCCAGCACGAGCTGCGTCTCGTCGCTGACGTGACCGAGGCGCGCGGCTCGAAACTCCCGGTCCCCCAGCGCGTTGCGCAGCGCGGCATAAGCCATTGCAGAGACGATGGAGTCGGTGTCCGGGTTCTTATGCCCCGTTACATAGATCGTTTCCATACAAGCCCTCCTTTTTTCCTTATCGTACCCTTTTTTGGCGCTTCTGTCAACCGTTCCTTGAAAAAAGGATTGCAAGTAAGCGGAGATTCTGCTATACTTGGTTCATTACCGGAAAAAGAAAGGATCGTTTTTGCCATGAAAAAACCCACTCTGGTCGTTCTTGCAGCAGGTATGGGCAGCCGTTTCGGCGGGCTCAAGCAGATCACTCCCGTTGATCCGCAGGGCGATACGCTCCTGCATTTCTCGCTCTATGACGCCTATACGGCAGGCTTCGGAAAGGTCGTTTTTATCATCAAACACGCCATCGACGAGGATTTCCGCCGCATCACCTCCGGTGTGGAGCGCTACATGGAGGTTCGCTATGTATATCAGGAGTTGGATATGCTTCCGGAGGGCTTTTCGGTTCCCGAGGGGCGCGTAAAGCCCTGGGGCACGGCGCACGCCGTCCTCTGCGCCGCCGAGGCCATCGGCGACGCACCCTTTGCCGTGGTCAACGCGGACGACTTCTACGGCCGCGGCGCATTCGAGTCTATCGCCCGCTACTTCGCCGAGCCGCATGACGAAAACGAATATGCAATGGTCGGCTATCTCCTGAAAAACGCCCTGACCGACAACGGGTCCGTTGCGCGCGGTGTCTGCGAGATTGACAACGGCTTCCTGACCGGTCTGACGGAACGCACACACATTGAAAAGCGCGAAAGCGGCGCGGTCTACACCGAGGACGGAGAGCACTTCTTCCCTCTGTCCGGCGACACGGTGGTGTCAATGAATCTCTTCGGCTATCGCTCGTCCTTCCTGCGCTATATCCGCGAGGAGTTCCCCGCATTCCTGCGTGAAAATCTGCCGGTCAAGCCGGAAAAATGCGAGTTCTATCTCTCAACCGTAACCAACAAACTCATAGAACAAAAAAAATGCTCGCTTCGCGTGCTGCACACGGACGAAACCTGGTACGGCGTGACCTACCACAACGATCTGCCCGACGTTCAGGCAGCCATCGCAAAGATGCACACCAAAGGAAAGTACCCCGAGATTCTGTTCAAGTAAATGATACTCTGATGAGGCGCCTCCAAAGGGGCGCTTCTTTTTCTCTGCCGCGACGCCTGTCTACGGTGCGGCGTTTTCCCTCTCATAAGCAGACCTCACAACGAATATACTCTGCCATAAGAAGTTGAACGAGGTGGGAACATGGAACAATCCTTGAATCTGATCACGCTGACCGGGTCGCTCGGCTCCGCTCCGACCTATTCGCACAGCAACCACGGGCGGCGTTTTTTCTCCTTTTTTCTGGAGGTCTCGCGGCTGAGCGGTGCAGTCGACCGCTTGCCGATGCTTGTGCCGGAGCCGCTTTTGGCGCAGACGGAGCTCGGCGAAGGGGACGCGGTCCGCATTCGCGGACAAATCCGTTCTTTTAACAACCGCGGCGCAAGCGGCAGACGGCTCGTAGTCTCCGTTTACGCCGAAACACTGGAAACGGTCGAGGCACCGCATGAAAACTGCGCCGAGCTTCAGGGCGTGATCTGCCGTGAGCCGGTCTACCGCCGCACACCGCTCGGTCGGGAGATCTGCGATATCATGCTTGCCGTAAACCGCCCATACCGCCGTGCGGATTACATTCCCTGTATTCTCTGGGGCAGATGCGCCCAGGCTGCGGCCTATTATCCCGTCGGGACGCCGCTGCATCTGGAGGGACGGCTACAAAGCCGCGAGTACATCAAGCAAATGGAGGACGGCAGCGCACAGCCGCGCGTTGCCTATGAACTATCCGCCATCCACGCCGAAAGCATCGAGCAGGAATAACAATCGGGCGCTTGCAAATGCAAGCGCCCGCCCTGTCTGCTTTTACAGCGGCTCGTCCATCAATCGATCGAATTCCGCAGCAACCTTGTCAAATTCCTCCTCGGGGATATCCTCCAGCTCGAAATCATCCTCCGTGGGGACATAGCCGTAGAGGTACACGTCATCGCTATCGTCAAGCGCCTCCAGCGCAATATACTCCTTGCCGTCAAGCTCAAAGACGCCCATGATACCGCACTGGAAAGCAGTGCCGTCGTCAAATTCCAGACCGATGATCTCGTCCTGACTGTATTCGTTCTTATCCATTTTCTGTTCCTCCTGAAATGAGATCGGTTAAAAATTGCCGGTAGGCCGTCGGAAGCCCGACGCCTCTTGCCAGCTCCTCCGCAGAAAACCAGACGAATTCTCCCTGTTCCGTACAGGGCAGGTAGTACGCCGTCATTTCCCAACGGATATGTGTAAAAATATGGTCGCGCCGCACACGTTTTTCAATGCCTGTCGGATGCACATGCCAGCTTTCGGCCTGCGCAATCGCCTGCGGCGTATCCTGCTCGCCGAGAACGTCCGGAAGCTGCCACAGTCCGGCCAGCAAACCGCGCTCCGGCCTCCTGCAGACGGCAACGCTTCCCTCCCGCAGAAGGACAAATACCGTGCGCCTTTCCACACGGCGCGGTTTTTTTTCTGCTTTTTTGGGGTATTGCCGTTGCGTCCCGCCCGCGCGGGCACGGCACAACGCCGCAATCGGGCAAGCATCGCAGAGAGGCTCACCGTTCGGAATGCAGACCGTCGCGCCCAGCTCCATCAACGCCTGTGTAAAATCGCCGCAGCGTCCGGCGGGATAGATCCGTGTAAGCGCGGCTTCGACGGCACGGCGAACCGCCTCGTCCGTCACCGGCGCACCAAGCGCCAGCAGGCGTGAAACAACACGCAAAACATTCCCGTCCACGGCCGGCGTCGGCAGCTCATAGCAGATCGAAGCAATCGCCCCGGCAGTGTAACGTCCGACACCGGGCAGGGCAAGCAGCGCGGTATAATCGTTCGGGAAAGCGCCCGCAGAAACGATCTGCTTCGCCGCCCTTTGCAGATTGCGCACACGAGAATAATAGCCGAGTCCCTCCCAAAGGCGCAGGAGCTGCTCCTCCGGCGCCTCGGCCAGTGTCCGGACGTCCGGAAGCTCGCGCAGAAAGCGCTCATAATAGCCCTTGACCGCCTCAACGCGCGTTTGCTGGAGCATAATCTCCGAAATCCAGACATGGTACGGCTCGCGGTCACGCCGCCACGGCAGGTCTCTCCGATGTTCGGCAAACCACGGCAGCAATCTGTCGCAAAGCTCCGGTGAAAGAGTCAGCGTCATGCTTCGCTCTGTGGCTTCTGTGATGCGGACTTACGGCGTCTGCGACGGCGTGCGCTGCGCTTTGCCGCAGAAAGCTCGTCGAACTTCCGCGCCGCGTCCGACGCGCCCTCATAAACCAGGCGACTGACGCGCATGGTGCCGTCGGTATCCTTTTGCAGCCGTATGCGGATCAGGTAGCGTCCGTGTTCCGGGCAGGTCGCCATCGTCATATAGCGCCTGCCCTCCTGCGGCAGCCAATTTCCGTTCGGCATCTCGCGCCCGCACTGCGGGCAGAAGTTTTTGAGCTTGCTCATCGCCGTCATGGCGACGTTCTTGTCCTCATATCCGTGAAAAACGGAACGACTGATACAGCCCGCAGGCGGATTGCCGTGAAAGCCGTCGACATGGCTGCGCAGCGCACGTCCGTATTCCTCCACACCGCGCTTCAGATCCAGACGCGCACAAATCAGCGCCGTATGGTATGCGTCGCCGAGCGCATCGTGCGCGGGGCGGCTCGGCTCAATGCCGATCAGCTCCATCGCGCTGGAAAGCGATTTTTGCGAGGTGCCGCATCCTGTCTGCGCGTTGAATATCATCTGTACGTTATACCAATTGTGGATCCAGTCCGGTTCGTCGTCATGCAGGAGAATATTGTCCTCCAGAATCGTTATGTCGTCAAAGCCCCACGTCAGGAAGATGCATTCTCCGGCGATCCATTCGCGGAAGCGCGCCAGCGCTTCGGGGAAGGACAGGCCCTCATCGCGCAAAGTTGAATCCCGAAGTCCGGTCAGCTTGGAAACGCGGCTGTTCAGTTTTTTATAATACTTCGGGCGTACCAGCACCTGAAATTCGTCGGCAACGGTACCGTCCTCCAGCAGACGCACGGCGCCGATCTGAATAATCTCCCCGTGTATCTCCACGGGAAGCACCCGCTTTGCCGCATAGGAACCGGGCCATGGTTGGTTCCATTCCAAATCCAATACAATGTACTGCAAGCAAATTCCTCTTCTTTCTCGGCTCGAATGATAATCTCCCGGCTATTTTAACACAAATCATTGTCCTTGGCAACACGAATTCACCCGTACGGTAATTTTTTTACCCGTAATTTGTTGCATTTTTCACAGGACAAGCTATAATAGTTTCGGCAAACGATCGAAGGAGATTGACCTATGACTCTGTTTCTTCATGCGCATACGGACGCCGGCGGCCTGTGGCATACCGTTCTGGACGGTCTTGTTGACGGTCTGTGGAGCATCCCGGTGCTTTTTCTGGCGTATTTTCTGATGGAGCTGCTGGAGCGCAGCCGGAAATTCAATGAATCCATCCTGCACGGCTATTCGCGCAGAGCCGGCCCCGCACTGGGCGCTTTACTCGGCACAATCCCGCAGTGCGGCATCTCCGGTGCAGCGGCAACGCTGTTCTCCACCGGCTCGATCTCCGTCGGCACGATGCTGGCCGTGTTTTTCGCCACATCGGACGAGATGCTCCCCATTCTGCTCGCTTCGCTGCGCAGCGGCGGCGGCATAAGCGTCGGAAAAATCGCGCTTATTGTCGCCGGCAAGGCCGCACTCGGCATCGTGCTGGGTTATCTTGCGGATGCGACGCTCGGCCGCTTCCTGCGGAGGGATAAAGACATTCACAGCTTTTGCAGCCGTGAGCATTGCGACTGCGACGAGGAGGAGGGCAGCGTTTTCCTCGCCGCTCTGAAGCACACGCTGAAAATCGCCGTCATGCTCATCGCGGTCAACATTGCGCTGAATCTGCTGTTTTCCGCCGTCGGGATCGAGCGGCTGTCCGGCACGTTCCTCAGCCACCCCGTATTCGGCGCACCGATTCTGGCACTGTTCGGACTGATTCCAAACTGCTCCGTCTCGGTCGTACTCACCGAGTCCTATCTGGGCGGCGTCATCGGCCTCGGTGGACTGTTTGCCGGGCTGCTGAGCAACGCCGGTATCGGCCTGCTGGTGCTGCTGCGCACAAACCGAAACTGGCGCGAAAACCTCGCAATTATCGCGACGCTCTATCTTCTGAGCGTCATTGCCGGCATTTTCGTCGGAATTGTTTTCTGACCGTCAGACATTCCGACGTATTTCGCACATCGGGTATGCTATCATAGAGGCACAGCTTACCCCACGCGGGCAATCATCCCAATCGCCGTCCTTCCGATTCGTCGGGAGGGCGGTCATTTTTGTGTCGTTTCGGCATCGCGCGGCATAGATTGTGTCAGAAAGGAGGGGATTTTTTGGCACGCTATGTCGAAAAATTCGGCGGAAGCTCCGTCGCAGACGCCGAGCGGCTTTACGCCGCGGCGCGGCGGCTTGCCGCAGACTGCGCAGCCGGGCACGAGGTTGTCGGCGTTCTGTCCGCACGCGCGGGTGCAACGGACGCGCTGTTGGCGCAGGCGCGGCAGATCGATCCCGATTGCGACGGTCGGGAGCTCGACGCGCTGCTGTCTACGGGCGAGCTCTGCTCCGTAAGCCTGTGCGCGCTGGCACTGCGACGGCTGGGGTATGAAGCCGTAAGTCTGAGCGGTGCACAGGCGGGTCTGCTGACCGACGCCGTTCACGGAAACGCCCGCGTGATCGGGCTGGCAAGCGACCGCATCGAGCGCGAGCTCGCAAAGGGCCGTATCGTCCTCATCGCCGGTTTTCAGGGAATCGACCCGCACGGCGATACAACGACGCTCGGGCGCGGCGGCTCGGATACAAGCGCGGTTGCGTTGTCGGCGTTCCTGCACGCCGACCGCTGCATCATTTTTACGGATGTGGACGGCGTTTACACCGCCGACCCCAGAAAGGATCCGAACGCGGTAAAACTGGAAAAAATCGGATACGACGAGATGCACACAATGGCGCAAAACGGCGCAAAGGTGCTGCACGACCGCTGCGTGGAGCTGGCGAAGCGGCACGGAGTCGTCATAGAAGTGCGCTCCAGCTTCACGGAAGCTCCCGGGACGCTCGTTTGCTAAAAAGTAGGATGCGCCGCTGCGCTGAAATTACGGCATTTTGAGGTCAGCAGGAGCGATATGTCATTGCGAGGGCGGCTTTGCCGCCCGTGGCAATCTCGTGTAAAGTCACGCATTTAGATTGCCGCGTCGCTTCGCTCCTCGCAATGACAAATAACGGACGTGCCACGTCGGGCTTGCGCCCTCCTCGCAATGACACGGTGAAGGGCGCCGCTTCACTCCCCGCAGGAACGGAGCCGGGCAAAAGCCGCCCTCCCATACGGGAGGGCGGCGCGGTATTCAGCGAATGAAATTGGTGCGTGCGCCGCGTTCCGTCTCCGGCAGCGCGATTCCCGCGGCCTTTCCGGCGTCGAAGCACTTGAGTATCCACGCAAGACTGCGCGCAAGATTGCGCATGGTCTGCATTCCTTCGGCGTCGAGCCGCACTTCGCCGGGCTTTGCGCCGTGGGCGATGTTCCAGTAGGTAGAGCCGGCGACGGGCATCCGCGAGATGCCGAAATACTTGCTCAGCGTATCGAGGCTGGCTGTCGTGCCGCCGCGGCGGGCGACGGCGACGGCTGCAGCAGGCTTAAACGCAAAAGCGCCGCTGCCTGCATAGAACGCGCGGTCAAGGAAGGACAGGATTCTTCCGCTGGGGTGGGCGTAATACACGGGCGTGCCGAACACAAAGCCGTCGGCCTCGCGCGCTTTGGCAAGGAAACCATTCACCGCATCGTCGTCGAACACGCAGCCGCGCTCGGTGCACTGCCCGCAGCCGATACAGTCGCGCACGGGCGCGCCGTCCATCTGGAAAATTTCAGATTCGATCCCCTCGGCGGCAAGCTGCCTGCCGATCTCCTCCAGTGCAGCGCGGGTATTGCCGTTTGCTCTGGCGCTGCCGTTTAACATTAAAACTTTCATAAAACAAGCCTCCGTCCGGGGCAATCCCCTTTTTCCCGATTATACACCAAACGCGGATAAAATGCAAGCACAACCCGGCGAACCGCCGCGGCAGTTCTGTCATTGCACCGCGGCGAATGTGTTATTGCGCGGAAAGTGAGAACGATATGTCATTGCGAGGGCGGCTTTGCCGCCCGTGGCAATCTCTATCGGCACTTCAAATCAGAATGTGTAGCGATATGCAAAAACGACGATATAATCACCGCTGTTATCGGGGTTGAACAGGCACAGCTCCACGGTCATAGTGGTTCCTGCGTTTGTGCCGTCATCATATGCGCCGCAGTTGAACAGCTTCACAGTTTCGCAAATGTCTGTATAATCAAAGACATATTGTCCATTAAACATGCTTTTTACGAGCTCTATTCTCTGACCGGCGGGAACAGTGGTCATACCCAGGCTATAAGGGTCAAACTTCACCCACTTAGCACTGTTATGTGCATACTGACCCGCAAGATAAGTCTGACCTGCCGCAGTTACATTGATGTCTTTATCAAAGGATACAACCCAGTCGGTTCTCCAGTCTGCATAATCAGACTTTGCCCCGTCCTCAGTAGCCTCAAAGCTGAAAGAACAGTCAAGAGAGATCGTTTCTTCATTACCACCGCCAAAAGCCTCAGCATCAACCTCTTTCGCACCTGTATCGGTAACTTTTGCTGTAGGGAAGCTGATATCAATCATTGATGTTTTATTAAGGGTTGTTCCCTTGCAATCTTCCGGGTAAACAACAGTGTCATTCTCGTCAACCAGCATCATTTCGTTCTTTTCGGAGTTCCAGAGGAACGAATAGCCCTTCGTTACCGGGATCATGTTTTTGTCTGCATTGAACCCGTTTGCAACCAATACCTGTCTTACATCGTACAGATTCTGCGGTTTGCCGTCTACTTCACTTGCCTTCAGCGCGGTATTCATGTTTCTGACCGCAACCTGATCGCTCGAAAGATTTGCTTTCTGGATAAGATTTGCAAATGTCGGAATCAGCACCGCCGCAAGAATTGCGATAACCGCGATGACGATAACCAACTCAACGATGGTAAAGCCCTTTTTGTTTTGGGTTTTCATTGTGTTTGCTCTCCTTATTAAAATATGTATTTCACACGCCGAAGCGTGAGAAACCCGAGATGATTGGGCACGAGATTGCCACTCCGTTAAGGCTCCCCTTGTGGCAAGGGGGGCTGTCAGCGAAGC
>CAKUDE010000030.1 GCA_934645175.1 uncultured Oscillospiraceae bacterium | reverse complement strand
CGTCTTGATCCACTCCGCTTCGGCGGTGTGGTTCTCCGGGTCCTTCTCGCCGTAGTGCTCATGGCAAATCTCGCAAATTGCCTGCTCTACGCACGTCGCCGTTCCACCGGTATGGCCGCTGTTGACTGTTACATGCATCACCGTCTGATTTCCGGCTTTGTCGGTCGCAACGAGAGTCTGTTCTCCCGCCGCAGGCTGCAATGTAAACGTACCCTCTATCAGTGTAACCTCCGTACCGTTTACCGTCACATTCAGCAAATATGCGTCATAAACCGTCACGCTCACGGGACCGCAGTAGATCATTCCCTCCGAAACGCCGGAGATCACAGGCGCGGTGGCATCAAGCACAATACCGTCCGTACGAAGGAAGGTCACATTCCCCGCCGGGTCGGTAATCCGCGCGTAAATAATAACCTTACGGTCGGGCTCCAGACCGATTGCGCCTTCATAAGCGGCAAGCGTCTGCGCGGCAAGCTGTTCCGCCGTCAGATCCTCGTCCGTCAGCAGATACTCAATCCGCAGCTCGGCATTGCTGTTGTCCCAGCCGCTGATCGTAACGGTCTGCGCATCCGGGAAGAACAGGCCGAAGCTGATCGCATTCAGGAAGCTCTGCCATGCAGTGCGCTCGTTAATGCGAAGCTCGCCCGTTGGAGCCGTGCGGTCGATCCGATAAGTTTCCACAATGGCCGCAGAGATTACACCCGTTGTCTCATTTTTCACATAGAAGGTCAGGCGGCCGTCATTGTTTTCCTCAAAAACACGCAGCTCGGTGAGCCATGTGCCGTCGGCCGTATCGGTCTGAGAAAGCAGCCAGCCCTGCGCCGCAGTGACGACAAAGTCCTCGCGCAGCCAATCGTTGGAATTGACGCTGTACTCGCTGCCGTCGGAAAGGTAAGCGGTAATGCTTGCCGTGATCCCGTCGGGCTGCACCAGACTGTAATTCGTCAGCAGCGTACTGTCGCCGAACAGTGCAAAGTCCGTAAAGCGGACAGGAATATTGCTGCCGACTCTGACGTCTGTAAAGGTCGGCACGCCGTTGAGAAGCTGAAGCGTATCGCCGTCGGCCACGCCGACAAGCTGCGGATTACCATCCAGCTCGGCGGTATTTCTGCCGTCATACAGCTTATCCTTGACCTTCAGGTTTGTGATCGTCAGTTCTCTGACGCTAATGTCCGCTGTGGTATCGGCAGGCTGCGACAGCAGCTCGTAGTTATCCGCGTCCCTGCCCGCAAGCGCGAAGTCCGCAAAGGAAACAACTTTTCCGACACCGGCATTTTTGTCGGCATAGGTGGCCGTGCCACTCCGGACAGTCACGTCATCGCCGTCAATCAGGCCGTCAATCGTACCGACCGCCATAATCGATGCATCCGTTTTACCGTCATAGACCTTAGAGCCTTCCACCGTCGTGCCGACGATCCTAACCTCTCTGCGGCGGATCATAAAGTCCTCCGTGAGCTGCCTTGCGTAATAATCGTCATCCTCCGGCAGGGAGATGCGCAGAGTATAGCTTCCCGCGCCGGTCGGTACGACAGTCGTGTAGGTGCTGTCGTCAGCGCCGAAGCGCTTGTATTCCACCAGCGTGCCGGCCGGAAGGTCATCAGCGAGGAAGCCGTCGAACGGTTCGCCGTCATAAGTCGTGTCGGAGCAGACGTACTGCACCTCGCGCTCACACCTTGCTACAGTCAGTCGGACGGCAGTCATGACAGGCGCCTCGCCACGGTCAAACTGCTCGCCCATCGGGGCGTAAGCCACACGAATGGTATACATTCCCGCTGCGACCGTATTCAGGAACGTACTGCGCAGCGCGATTGTTCCGCTTGCGGTCACGGTATAATTCGCGGCATCGATCAGAGTGCCGTCAAGGTACAGCGCCGCAACGGTGTTGCCGTTGAGCTGTACGTCAAACAGAAGATCGTTTGCGGAGAGTCTGGTAAAGCGGACGGCCTCCGTCAAAGCCTCAGAGTCGGTATAGACCACGACGCCCTCGGAGTTGATCACGCCAATGTTGCCGCTTGCATCGGTCACACGAACGTAGATATACGCCTTTCTGTTCGGCTCAATGGAGAATTCCGCCTTGCCGTTTTCAAGCGTCAGCTCCGTCCAATCGCCCGTAATGGAGTCAACATCGGCAAAGGCTGTCTCAGACAGAAGGTACTCGATCATTTGCAGACCGCTGCCTGCATCGCTCGCGGAAACAGTCACGGTCACCGTCTTCTTGAAGAACAGGCCGAAGGTAACACGATTCAGGAAGGAGTTGAAGCTGTTCGTCTCAAACTCGATCTGCGCTTCGGGCGCGGTAATATCCGCAACGCCCTCAACGGTGATAATCTGATCGCCGTTATTAACATGCGACATCGCGTAGGTCAGGACATTGCCCTCCTCCGAGAGCGGATCGAGCGGCATACCGTTCGCCTTCACGACGAAGCGTTCCGTCATGGAGTAGCCGTTTGCAATCGTTACGGTAAAGGTGTACGCCGTTCCGTGGTTGACGGTCTGAGCGCCCTGTGTCGTATAGCCCTCGCCGGTCGGCAGCGTGACGGTATAGATCTTGAACACGCCGATATAACAGCTTACGCTGTTGCCTGCGACGTCCGTTACCACCACGGTATGGAATTCGTTCTGCGCCGGGATCACATAGACGCGCTCGCCGTTAAAATCCGTATATCGGGCGGGTTGGCCGTCCACCAGAACGGTGTATTCGTTGGCTTCGGTCACGGTAAAATACTTATCGCCCCAGTAAATGCCCTGGTCGTCCAGTCCGTTGATGACCGGCAAAATATTATCGATCGCCTCCACATAGCCGCAGCCGCAGAGCTTTTCGTGCGTTGTGGTGTTCCACACGCAAATATGGGTATGTCTGACGACCCTGACGTCCCCCGCGCTGGGGTTTCGCCCGTCAATAATTTTGCCGTTGTTCATATCCTCAAAAGCCCTGTCATTTGCAAGGCAATCGATAAGATGTCCCGCGGCAGTAATCCGTTTGAAGGTACCGTTCTCCAGCACCAGCGTGCCGTCATTTTCCACCGCCACTTCATCGGAGAACGTGCTGTTTGCATAGACCTTCATCGTGCCGCCGGCTTTCACCAAAGCCGCACCGTATTTTCCGTCGTCGCCAAAGAAGTGCAGCACTCCGCCGCTGTTCACGGTGATCTTGCCGACGATCGAGCCGTCTCTCACCATCACGCCGCGGCCGGAAACATTCAGATCCCCGTTCAGCGTGCAGCGATTGACTTCGATATCGTTACCTCCGATATTCAGCGACCCGGCAAAGGTACAATTGGTAAACCTGCCGTTGCTTCCATCGGCATTTACCTCCCCCTTAAAGGTGACGTCGGTCGCACTCAGCAAGGCAAAGTAATTCTTGGCAACGGTGACCGTCCCCGTGACCGTGCCGCCGCCTCTAATATCCAGCATGCCGGTCTCGGTGACGTTGATCGCACCGACGGTATGCCCGTTCATATAGAGATAGAAGTCACCGGTACCGACGGTGATCTCGTCGCTCACATCGGTCAGCAACCGAAGCTCACAGTGCCTGTTCTCTTCGGTCTGCGCGGCTGCCAGTGCTTCCGCAAAGGTTACATATCCCGTCGTCTCATCACCGTCCGTGATAACCGCTGCAAGATCGCATCTGCACTGCGTGCACTTGTTTTCCTCGTCGTAACCGGGGTGATCGCACACCGCTATGGTAATAGTAAAGGTCCTTGAGTAAAGCACATAGCCGTTGTATTCCAGCTTGGCACGGAACTGTCCCGAATCTGCCGCAGTGAAATTCCTGAGGTCAAGACCATCCTGGAAAATTCTCGTAGGCTTGATCGTGTTTGTATACACTACCGTTCCGTCCGTCCTTTCAATCGTGACGGCAATGTTGCCCTTGGGCGGATAACCGCCGCTGTACACAACCGCAAAAACAGAATACTTTATATAGTCAGGCGAAGTGAGGTAGAAGCTTTTGTCAATCGGCTGACTGTTGAAGGTCAGCGGGGCGGACACAACGGTGACATTTTCGATCCAATACGTTGTGCCCAGACCTGAGATGTACTGACTATTCACATTGCTCTCGTTTGCATACTCGCCGCTGCTCAGCATAAACGCACAGCCGTCGGCAAGATAGGTCAGCGGAGATACAGAGTCACGACTTTCCTTGCTCGCGATCAGTTTAAACTTGCCGCCCTTGATCGTCAGGCTGTCAGCGCCCGAAGCCAAAACCTTTGAAAGCCCCGTATAGTCGCCGCGCTCTATCGTCAGCCGTCCCTCAGAACGAACCTCCAGTGCTGCTCCCACCGACTTGACCTTGCCGCCGCCGACGCTATCGGTAATGGTCAGATTACAGCCCTCATATACCGTAAGAGCATTGAAGCCATTGTCCCAGTCGCCTATTGTCAACGTTTTACCCGCAAGGTCCAGCGTATATGTTCCGCAGTTGAGCTCGATGTAGTCGGCGTCGTTGACCATGGAGCCGGTAGTCTCCCTGTCAAGCAGAAGATCCTGCAGGAGCTTCACCGTGCAGCCGTCATTTTGCTCGGCATAACGGATTGCGGCTTCAAAGGTTTCAAAATTCTTTGAAACACCGTCTTTTTCTACAGCCAAAGCAAGATGGAAGCCGCAGTCCGTGCAGCAGCCGTTTTCTTCAAGAGAATAGTGCGCACAGGGAACTACGGTGACATTTTTAAGTGCAGTAGTTGCATTTGCATCCGCATAACTTACGCCCTCATAGCAGTATTCGGGCGCGAGCAGATCCGCACAGGTCACTCCCTCGGTAGTGGTTTTTATTTCTTCAAAACTGCCGCCGTAAAGCTCTGTTTTCTTTTCGTCGGAGTAGACATACATCCAGTAATAGCATCCGCCATAGATCTTCAGCGTGCCGCTGTCTTGGAAGAATCCGCTCGAAAGGGATGTTTCGCTGAAGCCCTCGCCCACGATGAGTGTAGCGCCTGAGCTGCGAAGATTAACCGACATTTTAAGCGCACCGCCGGGCTTTGAGGACATGATAGTTGTCGTACCGGTATTGCCGCCGCTGATCGTGAAGCTCCCGCCGCCCAATTCATACCCGTTGAGGTCAAGCGTCAAAGATGCCGAGCTCGCCCACAAATTGATGTCATAGGCGTTCGGATCCCCGTACCCCACGGAGCGCAGTAATGTTACGGCCACATTCTCACGTCGATACAATAGTCCGTTACTGATTGCAGCATTTACGGTTGCATAGTAACCGGTGAAGTCGTCCGTTGTCAGTCTTGCCACCGCGTCGATACCGCAACGACGGCAGGTAAGAGTCTCCTCGTCAAAATCATGCTCTGTATAGCCGGTGATATACACCGTCAGCGTGTTCCCCGCCTTATCGGTAACGATCAGGGTCTGTTCCTTGCCATTGAAGTTTGCCTCCAGGCGGAGCTCGCCATCGCTGTTCAGGGATCGTTCCCTGCCGTCAAGAGTTATGGTCATTATATTCTTATCGCTGATCTTAATTCTTGTTTCCTTGCAGTAGCTGTAGTGCCCACCGTCCACCATATTTTCTATCGCAGGCGGGATCGTGTCGATCTCAAAGCCCTCCGTGGAGGCATAAGCCACATTGCCGGCGTGGTCGGTCAGCTTTACATAGATCACATACTGATCATCGTTGGAAAGGTCAATGATTCCGGTGTATTCCGTGAAAGTCGAGGCCTTGACAGCTTCCCCGCTCAGCGCGACATTGCTGATAAGGTATTCGATTTTTACGGCGTGCCTGGATTCGTCATAGCCCGGCTTGGTGTAGCTGTCGTCCTCTGCGGTGATTTCCGCCTTAACCTCCTCCTTATAGAACAGGCCGAAGGAAATGGTGTTCAGGAGGGTCTGCCACCAGGTACGCTCATTGATCTTGATTTCACCCGTCGGCGCAACGGTATCTACTGCAAAATCGCCGTACTCACTGTGGCAGACCGAGCAGATTGCCTTTTCAAAATATCCTGCCTCGCGGTCGTTTTTGCCGCTGTCATGTGGGCAGGCATAATCGCACTCGGTGCACTTGCCGTCAACAAATGTGTGCTCGTGTGATTTTACAATCGCTTTATCGGCATATTTGAAGGTTGTAGAACTTGTGCCCACACTCCAATAAGCGTCGGAAGTAAGGTCAATATACTTGCCGCTTTCGTCAAAGAGCATACAGCTGTCGGCGAAAAAGCCTTCTAGTCCGTCATAATCCTTATTGCTGTTGTCGTCATATTTATATTCAATGCCGTCATTGAACGTTGCGGATATAATTTTAAGCTCCATTTTGGCAAGCGCGTCAGGGTATACCCGAAGCGCACCGTTAAAGGTGCTGCCCGTAATATGGAGTGTGCCTGCACCCAGAACAGCAGAGTATGCCTGCTCCCCGTACGCACTTCCGCCGGTCAATTCAACATTCTCAAGCTCCGCATATCCGTAGTTAAGCGTAATAGCAGAGGATCTTGTCGCGACTCCCTTTGTGGCTGTGTTTACGAGCTTGCCGTCTTTAACGGTGAGCTTAGCCGACCCGGAGACATTTATAACGCCATTTCTTGAATCGGCACTCAAAGTAAAGTTGTTAAGATCAAGTGTAAATGTACCGGAGCTTGCACTGAGAGCGTTCTGACCGAGATCAACATCACACAAAAGTTTTAACGTTGAGTCTTCATTGGCAATTGCCGCCGCCCATGCGTCGGCAAAGTATGCATAGCTCTGCTTTGTGCCGTCAGCCGCCGTAAGCGTCGCAACGTATACCTGCGTGCCGCAGGTCTCGCACTTGCCGGTGGTTTCGTTCACCACACTGTGGTCACAATTAAAATCGCAGGGGCATGCGCCGTTGCTGAAATCGTGGGTATGGGAAACGATCACCATTCCCTCGGTGAGCTTGTTTGCCGTATATACATCGGGAACAAACTCCTGCGGGTCGGAAACGGTCACGGTGTTACTGCTATTATCATAACAGCATTTTACAAAAGCCGTTCCCTCGGGCAGATAGTCCGCAAGCACCTTGCCCTCCGGCACCTGTAAGCCGCTCAGCAGAGCCGCGCCCTCTTTGAGAATAAGGGTGCCGCCGTTGATCGTAACAGAAGGACACATGACGTCTCTGTCAGGCACACCGCCCCTGACACGGACATCTTCCTCTACCGTCACACTGCCGCCGTTTATCACAATGGCGGTTTCGTAGGTAGAAGTGGACGAACCCTGAAAAAGATTTCCGTTTTTCAAGGTAACATTGCCACCGTTTACGGTCAAAGGAACATAACCCTTTTTATCATCGGAAATATCAGCACTCCATCTGTTACCGCCAAGGTCAATTGTGACCGTACCGTCGGTGACGACAACATTTTCATTTATCTGCCGCGCAAGTGTCACTGTACCGCCAACGGGTGCGGCTGCGTCAATTGCGCTTTGCAGCGAGGCATATTTCTTTCCGTCGTATGTTGCCGAATGGAATGCACCGCAGATGCAAATTTCGTCTTCGCCCTTATAGGTGTGTTCAATATCGTTTACCGCATATTCGCATTTACATGTTGCCGTGTGGGTCAAGCCGTCGCTGTTGGGGGTATAGGTATAAGTGTGATATTCTGTACTGTAATCTTTCCCACAAGCGCAAATCAGGCGGTGTATATCTGTACGGATGCATTTATAACTTGCCGTTGTATGTGCACCACTGGTTTCTGCTGCACCGCAAAGCTCACAGGTCTGATCGTGGGCGTCGTCGGTTATGTTTGTGTATAGCCATTTATGCTCGGCGCATTTGGTAATGGTGATCGACGTGCCGTCGGTATTGTCGTAAGGATACGCCGTATTGAGGTCATCGGTCTTAACGCATTTCATGCCTGTGGCGATGGTAACATTAACCGTGCCCGTCATAATAGTCGGATTGATACCGATAGGCTGCGCACCGTAAAGCGCCTGTGCAGTGACAGTGCCGCCGTAGATGTTCACGGTGACATTATTGGCGGAAATGCCGGACATAAGGCCGATTGCGGATTGACCGTTTTCTACCGTAACGATCAGTGTGCCCGTACCGCCGCTTTGACCGTATATATTAAGGGTTGAACCGCCGAGCATATACAGTGTGTGTTTCAGGTTGAGGGTTGCACCGTCGCAAAGAATCAGGTTCAGCGTACCGCCTGTGTAAACACCTATGGAACCTTCTATATTAACGGTTCCAGTGACTGCATACCAACCTGTCAAAGCCCCTGTGGACTCATCGGTAAGCTCGGTAAAGCTCGTGCATTTTTGCTCCTTGCCGTCGGCATCGATATACTTGATACCGAAATCGGATACGGTGACATGATCGGAGTCTGTTCCCTGACCGTCTTCGGTAATTGCAACATCAAGACCGTTTGCATCGGTGAATCTAAAGCCGTCGGCCAAAAGATCCGCAACCTTGCCGACCGTGGTCAGGATACTGCACTTGTCTTTTCCGTTGGTCGTGTAGGTTCCGCCAGAAAGTGTGACGGCGCTCTCGCCGGTGATCAGCAGGGCATTGGACTTTCCGCTGTGGAGCTCAGGGATGCCCGTCACAGTCACCGTACCGCCGCCGACACAAATACCTGCGTCGAATGAGGCACTGACCCTGCCGCCGTCGACGGCCAGTGTGCCGCCGTCAATACGGATGCCATAGCCTGCTCCGGTGTTTGTGATCGTGCCGCTCAAAACAGTCAGTGAAGCGCTTGAATCAACGACCACGGCAGGCTCGCTCAGCGGCTGCAAGATCTCTCCGCCGCCGACGCTGTCTTTCACAGTCAGCTTAGCGCTTCCCGTCACATAAAACATGGCCTTTTTATTGGCGTTGGTTCCGGCGGCGTTGTTGTATCTCTCAATATAGTGGCCGTTTAAGTCAACCGTGATATCGCCGCTTTCGAATTGGACGCCGTCGGTTCGGCCAAAGCCTGTCGCGAAATTGTCGATATCATCCAATAATTTCACCGTGACGCTCCCCGAGGCGTACTTCGCGGTGTTGAATGCCTGCACGATATCGCTGTACGGCGTGGTCGTGTTGCCGACCGTAACCTCAGCGACGTAGTCGTCCGCCGCAGTCACCGGTGTCGGCGTCATGGACATAACCATGACAACGACCAGCAGCACGGCAAGAATTCTCTTTCCTGTTGTTGTCCTCATGTTCATCTGATTACTCCTTTTCCTGCTATTTGCAATCGTTGAAGCCTCTGTGTGCGTAGTCTTTCACGATAAGTATAGCAGTTTCCCGCGCCGCCTACAAGGGGGACGTGCGCAAGCGGTCGGAATTCTGCGCAAGCGGTCATTCCCTCTTGCCTGCGCCGAAAAGCTGTGCTATACTGGAGACAGTTTTTCGGGGAGGCGATGATATGCGAATCGCATTGGTAGACGACGATGCAAACGCTCAGGCGGTTTTATTGCGCCTGCTCACGGAGCAGATCGGCTCGACGCACGAGATCGCCTGTTTTTCCGGCGGCGAAGCATTTCTGGAAGCGTGGAGCGCCGGTCGCTACGAGCTTGTCATTCTCGATATTTTCATGGGCAGTCTGAGCGGAATGGACGTTGCGCGCCGCATCCGGCAGACGGACGGCGACGTGCGGCTGGTGTTTGCCACGTCAAGCAACGAGTTTGCAAGCGAGAGCTATGAAGTCAACGCCAGCTTCTATCTGCGCAAGCCCTTCGGCGCGCCCGAAATACGGCAGATGCTCGACCGCCTTTCCCTGCGCGAGATGGAGCTTTCGCGCACGCTGCGGCTGCCGGACGGGCAGACCGTGCTGCTGCGCAACATCATTTACATAGACGTGAGCGGCCGCCAGTGCGTGTTCCACAGCAAGCACGGCCCGGATCTTCGCTCCAAGCTGCCGCTCTCCGTGATCGAACCGCTGCTGTGCGCGCAGCCCTATTTTTTCAGCCCGTCGAAGGGACTGATCGTCAATTTCCACGAGGTCAGCGGGCGCGGCGACGGTGTGTTTCTCCTGTCGGACGGCACGCGCACGCCCATCAGCCGGCGGCGCGCAAAGGAAGCGGACGAAGCCTATGCCTCCTTCTGTCTCGACCGTCTGAGAAGGGGCGGTGACGCCTGATGCCGCCGCTGTACCGGATTGCGGAGATCGGCCTGTATTCCCTGCTCAACTTCCTGCCGATGCTCGCGCTGGCGCTCTACCCCTTCCGCCGCAAGCTGCGCTTTTCCGTGCCCGTCACGGTGCTGCTGGTGGTGCTTCTGAGCGTTTTGCAGATTCTGCTCGGCATCTGGGCGGCGTTTTTCTCCGGCGGGCGGGCCAATATCGTCAGCGCGGTCAGCACGGTGCTCTATGCGGCGTTTTATTTCCTGGCCGTGCGCGTATCCTTCGGAAAAACGTTTTTTACGCTGCTCATGCTCTCCAATACGGCCAATTTTATCGTCATTTGCTCCAAGTGCATCGAGGGGCAGCTTTTTCCGGCGCTGGCGCAGCAGAGCTATCGCTGGTCGTTTTCTCTGACGATGGCGGTCGTGGAGGCCATCGTTTTTCTGCCGATGCTGCTCTATGTCAAGCGCGTCTACACCCCCGCCGTCGAGCAGGAGCGTTCCGGCCCGGAGTGGCGCTACCTCTGGCTCATTCCGGCGACGTTCTACCTGATCTGGTACTACACGATCTACGGCAACACCACGCTGTCGAGCCTTGCAATCGCGCTGCGGCCGAGGAACACCGTCATTCTCTTTTTCATCAACCTCGGGGCAATCCTGATTTACTATATCGTCACGCGGCTGCTGCAGGAGCAGCGGCAAAATCTGGAGCTGTCGGAGCAGAATCACCGACTGGAGATGCAGAGCCTGCAATATGAGAATCTGCAAACGAGAATCGCCGACGCGCGGCGCGCGAAGCACGACGTGCGCCACCACATCGCGCTCATGCAGAGCTATCTGAAAAAGCGGGACTATGACGCGCTGGGGCGCTACCTGGAGCAATACAGCCGCAGCCTGCCGGACGACGAGCTTGTCAGCTTCTGCGAAAACTCCGCCGTGAACCCGGTGCTGCTGTATTTCGCGCAGCAGGCGCGGCGGCAAGGCGTCGGCTTTGACGCGCAGGTCAGTCTGCCGGAGAAAATCCCGATCGACCAGACGGATCTTTCCGTGCTGTTCGGCAACCTGCTGGAAAACGCGCTGGAGGCCTGTCTGCGCGAAGCGGGCGACGGAAAACGGATCGTCGTGCGCTGCCGGAGCGACGCCTACGCGCTGCTTCTGACGGTGGACAACAGCTTCACCGGCCGCTTCCGCGACGAGCGGCGCGGCGCCGTCCGCTCCCGGAAGCACGCGGGGCACGGACTGGGGCTGCTCTCGGTGCGCACCATCGCGGAGAAGTATCACGGCCTGTGCCGCTTTGAGTCCGACGGGCAGATGTTTTACGCGTCGGTCATGCTTGATAAGGCGGAATGACCCCCGCGCGATTTTCTTTTATCGGTTGACAACATACGACAAAAATGCTATACTGATGGCGATGGACAATTCAACCGCCGTTTGCAGACGCACCGGCAAACACAAAGGGGCGCCGCCATGAATGACCGTCGAAACCGCTCTCTCACCCCTTTTGCGCAGTCCCTGCGCAAAAGGATGACACGGGAAGAGCGAATGCTTTGGTACAACTTTCTAAAGGAGCTTCCTGTAACTTTTTATCGGCAAAAGGTGATCGGCAGCTATATCGTTGATTTTTATTCTGCGAGTGCCAAACTGGTGATTGAGCTTGACGGCTCTCAACATTATGAGCAGGAGGCCGCAGAGTACGACAGCAAGCGCGATGCGTTTCTTACCAGTCTTGGCCTTACGGTATTACGGTACACAAATCTTGACGTCCGACGAAATTTCGGAGGCGTATGTGAGAGCATCCTGTTGCACCTGACCTTTGAAAAGGTTTCCCCCTAGGGGAAGGCTTTGGGGTGCGAACATCGCCGCGCAGCGGCGGAAGGGCTTCCCCTTGAGGGGAAGCTGGCTGCGGAGTGAAACGACGCAGACTGATGAGGTGTAGCCCACGAACGTGGGCGTGTCGGTATCAGGCCGCCTTCGGCGGACACCTCATCCGCCTCGCTGCGCTCGGCACCTTCCCCTCAAGGGGAAGGCTTTGGGGTGCGAACCTTAGCGGCGCGGGGCGCCATTAAAACCGTTATTTTCCCGCTTCCCGGAGGCGGTAAAATAAATAAAGCCCACCGGGAAGCCCGGCGGGGTATGAAGCTATTTTAATGAAGCTAAAAGGAGAGTTCACAATGAAGAACACCAAGAAGCGCGGCTTTACCATCGTAGAGCTCGTCATCGTCATCGCGGTCATCGCTATCCTGGCCGCCGTCCTCATCCCCACGTTCAAGAACGTCATCGACAGCGCTAATAAGTCCAAAGCAATGCAGACTGCTCGAAACGCGTATACCAACTGGCTTGCCGAGGATGCGTCTGAGATTGCTACCCGTCAGGGAGAATCTTTCTGGATCAAGTGCAATGACTACTACTTCGAGGTCAAAGATGGTCAGTTTATGGCAGAAAGCGGAACCAAGACTGCTCCTACTACTGGTGGCAATCTGTTTGAAATCGCAGCCAACACGAGCGTTTTCCCCTCAGCGTCAAGCGCGATTCCGTCTAGCTCCAACAACCCCTAACATACCACTGAGTTAACCGAAAGGAGGCGGCGAAATGCTCCGTCGCAAACAGAAAGGCTTCACCTTCACCGAGCTGACGGTTGTGCTCGCCGTCTCCTCGATCATCCTTCTGATCGTGGTCACGCTCATCGCAACCATGCAGAAGCATTCGCAGTTCCGGGCTGCGGATGCTCTGCTGGACGACGAGCTGGGCGGCCTGCAGCGCGCCGTCGAAAACGTGTTCAACGGCGAAACATACGACAATAGCACCACCCCCGCGCCCAAAATCGTGGACTTTACGGCCGAAGAGCCGGGCAATCTTTCCATAAAAACCAAAAATGCGCTTGCCCTCGGAACAGGAAACGGGGACAGGCTTTTCCTGCGTTATGACGACGAAAGCGGGAAATATCAGCTCGTCCTGCGCTATACGGACAGCAACACAATTACCGAAAAAGTTCTCTTTACCTCCGAACGCATTTTCAGCGTGGAGTTCTCTCAGGCGTCCGCACCAAAGGCGAACGGCGCAAACAATCCTCCCGCGGGCGGCAACACGGAAACCACCGCTCAGCCCACGGAGATTCAAAACGAAAATTTCGTGCTCTGCACGGTCAAATATTACATTACCACCGACACCGAACGTACTTACCGCTTCTGGCTCGAAAAGCATAGCGTGAATGCGGCGTCGTAACGGAAGCCTTGCCGAAATAACGAATCCCCTCAGGCGCTTCGCGCCAGCTCCCCTTGCCTCAAGGGGAGCCAAAAAAGCCTCCCCTGTGTAAGGGGAGGTGGGCAGCCGCAGGCTGACCGGAGGGGTTGCCGAGAACGTTACGTTCTATCCCATCAGGCACTTCTTGCAACAACAAAAACCGAGGCCACGCCTCGCGATAACATACACTTTATTGGAGGGCAATTATGGCTGCAAAAGGAGATCTCATCATTTACTACGACCCGAAGGATTCGATGCTGCGCATCGTCCGTGAGGGACAAAAGCGCCTTGCCGAGCTCCCCGTCGATCGCGAACGGATGCAGCGCGGCGAGGACGTCGCAGCGCTGTCGGACGCTTTGAGCGCCCTGCCGAAGCGCCCGTCTCAGGAAAGCGCCGACTTTTTACTGACCCACGCCATGTATGGTGTGGATTTTGTCACTTTACCGAACGTCAAACGTTCCCAACAGGCCGACCTGTTCAAAACCGAGCTGAAAAATCAGTACCTGAACTACGACAATCTGGAATTCCTGAAAACCGAAATCTACAGCGGCAAGAGCACCGTGACCTACTGCGTCCACTTCGTTCAGAAGCCGATGATGAACGAGCTGCGCGCCGCATTTGCAAAGTTAAATATTAACATCACGCGCTTTTTGCCCTACGGCACGGCGCTGCTCTCCGGCGCGGCGCGGCTCAATGCCGGCGTGAGAAAGCAGCCCTGTCTGCTGCTTGATATTCAAAACGGTGCGTCCTATATCGCCGCCTACGGCAAGGAGACGCTGCTCGGCGGTCTGGAGGTGCCCTTCGGCGTCGAGGCGCTGAGCGACAACCGCGTCGTCTCCGAGCGCGCGCTCTGCCGCGCGGACGCCGCCGAGCTGCTGGTCATCAACTCGCGCGAACGCGCCAAGTCCACCAAGCTGACAATGGCCATCAACATTGAAGACGAGTCGATCGACGACAGCGTGGAGGACGACGAGAGCGGCCTGACGACCGAGGAGGTCGCGCAGCTCTCGAAGAATCCTCCCCTGCCCAAGCTCACCGCCGAAGGCTCCGTCGAGGCCGCCGACGTCTACTACGACGACGAGGACGACGAGGACGCCAAGCCCGCGCAGCCGAGCGTCAAGACGCTCAACCGCTCCGCCGTCCGCGTGCTGCCGAAGTTCATGCGCCGCCCCATCCCGGAGACGCCGCAGGGCTTTGTGCTCGAAAACTTCCGCCTCTTTGAAAAGCGCGTGCTGCTGACGCTGCGCCAGATGAAGGGCACGGAGTATATGCCCGATACGCAGACCGTTTTCCTGCGCCTGCCGAAGGGTATGGAGTATATTGCCGAGGAGCTGGCCAAGGCCGACCCCAAGGTGCATTGGGTCACACTTACGCCCGACCGCGAGGCGCTGCTGGCGCTCTCCGGCGCGCAGGATGTGTTCTCCGCGAAATTGCCGGTGTTCTGATATGAAGAAAAAGGGCTTTACTCTGGTCGAGGTGGTTGTTTCCATCCTGCTGGTCGTCATGCTCATCGGCATGACCTACGGCGCGATCACCGTTTCGCTGCGCTACAGCAGCAAGTACGACCTCCAGCGCGACGCGCTGCACGAAATTCAAAACCTGCGCACGCTGCTGCGCGCCAATAACATCCCCGCCGCGCTGAATCTCTACATCGGCTGCGACGGCCGCGACCCCGGGCATCAGACGATCGATGCGAACACCGCCGAAAACGTCATTCTCTACTACAGCAGAGAGGGCACGCTGCTCGGCTGGGATGATGGCGCTACGCCATCCGACAGTGACGGGAATGAGGGAAAGAATGAAGATGAGACTCCCGAAACGCCGTATGTTCCGCTGAGCGAACGCGCCGCATGGAAGATCACGCTGAACAAGAACGGCACATGGACGCTGGGACAGGCCGAAACGACAGGAGGGACGGCGCTTTATGAAAAAAACAACTAAGCATCTGAAAAAGCGCCGCGGCTTTGTCATGGCGACGGTTTTCGTGGCGATGTCCGTCGTAATGCTGCTCAGCTCCGTGCTGCTGCTTATGCTTCAGGTGGATATGAACCGCAGCAAGCTCAATGATACCCTGCTCAAACGCGAAGAGACTCTGCAAAAAATAGCGGATGATTTTGTAAAAAGCGGCAACAGCCCCTCTGGCAGCAGTTTTTATTGTAAAGACTTTGAGAACAGCGACAAAAAAACAAAAACGCTCTACGTCTCCGGCTCGGCCATTACCGCAGATGCAACGGAAGGAAACATCGACTATATTTTGAAAATTACGATCGACACCAGTAATAATAATAAAATTACCCTCTGGGATCGTAAAAAATAGAAACGGAGAACTGCAAATGCTTGTCGTCTATCTGCTCACCGGCATTTACGGGCTTTGTGTCGGTTCGTTTCTGAACGTCGTGATCTACCGCCTGCCGCGCGGCATGAATCTTGCCAAGCCCGGCTCGCACTGCACCACCTGCGATTATGAGCTGAAATGGTACGACAATATTCCCGTCGTGTCATATGTCATGCTCGGCGGCAAGTGCCGCAAATGCCATACGCACATCTCCTTCCGCTATACGGCGGTGGAGCTGCTGAACATGGGCTTCTGGCTGCTGGCTGCATGGCAATTCTGGGCTGCTTCGCCCGTTTACGCCATGGCCGTCATGCTCGCCTGCTCGCTGCTGCTGTGCATTGCCTTCATCGATTTGGAGACGATGTACATTCATGACATTCTCGTCATTCTGCTCGCCGTTCCCGTCGTTATGGCCGCGCTGAGCGGCTTCGGCGTGAGCATCTGGGAGCGGCTCATCGGCCTTGCCGTGGGCGGCGGCGGCTTCGGCCTCGTGTATCTGCTGGCAAAGCTCGTGCTGAAGCGGGAGGGTCTCGGCCTCGGCGACGTTCTGCTCATGGCCGCGGTCGGCGCGTTCCTCGGCTGGCGTGCAACGCTTTTTGCGGTTCTGGTCGGCAGCCTGCTTGGCACGCTCATCCTGATCCCGCTGCGCTTTGTGCAGACAAAGCAGCAGAAGGAATTCCCCTTTGCACCGTTTCTCGTGGCGGGTGCGCTTGCCGCGAGCTTCCTTGCCGAGCCTGTGCTCGCATGGTACCTCAACTTGTTTGCCATATAAAAAGAAAGGAATTGTGGTATGCAGAAATACAAGTATATCGCCGTAGACATCGACAAGAAGAAGTTTAAGGGCAACTTCCTTGCCGAAAACGAAGAAGATCTGCGGCGGCAGCTGCTCCGGCAGCGCCTGTACCTTATCAAAGCGACGCCCATCTCGGATAAGCCGCCCTCGGCCTTCTTCTCCCTCTCCGGCAAGGTCAGCGTCCGCGAGTTGACCACCTTCTGCCGTCAGTTCGCCATCATGATTGAGTCCGGCATCTCTATCGTAGACAGTTTGGATGTCCTGAAGGAGCAATCCTACTCCGGCTTCCTGAGAAAGGTTCTTGCCTCCGTGTATGAGGACGTAAAAGCAGGCGTTCTGCTGTCCGAAGCCATGAGCAAGCACAAGCGCGTGTTCCCGCACTTCTTTACCAGCATGGTCTTTGTCGGCGAGCAGAGCGGTATGCTTGATGAGGTGCTGCGCTCCGTTGCCGACTACTACGAAACCGACGCAAAAATCAAATCCAAAACCAAGGGCGCCATGATCTATCCGCTCTTCCTGGCAATCCTGATGCTCGGCATTCTGATTCTGATGGTTGCCTTCGTGATTCCGACCTTCAGCGACACGCTGAAAGACCTGAATGTTGAGATGCCGCCGCTGACGCTGGCGATTATGGCGATCAGCGATTGGTTTATCGCAAGCTGGATGTATCTTGTCCTCGCCATCGCCGCAATCGTCCTTGGCGTTATCATCTTCGCTCGCACGGCTACGGGCAAGTATTTCTTCAACACGCTGGTATTGAAGCTGCCTGTCTTCGGTAAGGTGCAGATCGCGCTCATCAGCGCACGCTTTGCCCGCTCGTTCGGCTTGCTTCTGTCCGGCGGTATGGACATTGCCGACGCGATGGATGTTGTGTGCGTCGTGCTCGGAAACAAAAACGTGGAAAAACGCTTCCGTATGGCCGCCGATGCGGTGCGTCAGGGTCAAAGCCTGACACGCGCGCTGACCGCCTACCGTCTGTTCCCCACCATTCTGATCCAGATGGTTTCCGTCGGCGAAAAAACCGGCAACCTCGACCGCGTACTGCTCCAGTCCTGCGGATACTTCGACGGTGAAGCCGAGCAGGCGCTCAATGCCATGACCACGCTGATCCAGCCGATCATGCTGGGTGTTATGGGCGGCCTTGTCGGTCTGCTGTTCTACGCCATCTATTCACCGATGCTTTCGATCATGCAGACGTTGGAACCGGCTCAGGAACCGGCCCTTGCTTACATTGTGCAGAGGATAACGATGCTATGAACCTGAATTTTGAGATCCTACAGTATTTTGTCTATAAAAAAGTCGTCCGGAAGAAGAATTTTGACCGGATCTTGGAGGAAGCGGAACGTCTGGATATGCCGGTCGAGCGTTATCTGCTGGCGCAGAATCTCTGTAACGAGATCACCGCGCTCGACGCACTGGGCGAGTTCTTTGAAATGCCCTACATCCAGATGGATATGCTTGAAGTCGATCGCGACTTGCTTTCGCGCTTCGATCTCGCCTTCCTGCGCGCGAAAAAGATCGTCCCCGTCGTCATCGCAGCCAACGGCACGCTGGTCGTTGCCTGCGCGCGGCCGCTGGATTTCGCGTCCATGTCCGTCGTCTCCGCCGTGTTCCACGGCCATGCGGAATATGTCCTTGTTCCGCCCACGCAGATCGACGTGTTCATCGACGGCGAGCTGGCGATCAAGTCCACCGCCGTCGCCCTGAGCAACATCAACAAGAGCAATGATGAGCGCATCATCGAACGCGGCATGGGCAACACGGAGGTTCGTCTGGACTCCGACGAGGACGTGCTCAATGCACCGACCGTCCGTCTCGTGGACTCAATCATTAAGGAAGCCATTCCCTTCCGCGCGTCGGATATTCATATTGAGCCGTTTGAGAGCTTTGTTACGGTCCGCTACCGTATCGACGGTCGTCTGAATGAGCGCGCCCGCTTCTCCATTGAGTCCTATCCCGCCATCGCCGCGCGCGTAAAGATCATGTCCGGCATCAACATTGCCGAAAAGCGTATCCCGCAGGACGGCCGTATCAATCTGACCATCAACGGCTCGGAATATGACTTCCGTGTCTCCACGCTGCCCACCGTTTACGGCGAAAAGTTTGTCATTCGAGTGCTCGACAAGAGCGCGTTCAACCTCTCGCGTACCGAGTTGGGCTTCACCACAAAGGCAAACGAGATCGTTGACAAAATGATTGCGCGGCCTCACGGCATCATCCTGATGTCCGGCCCGACCGGCTGCGGTAAGTCCACAACGCTCTATACCTTCCTGCGTGAGCTGAACCGCCCGGACGTCAATATCGTTACCGTCGAAGACCCGGTCGAATATACCATGCTCGGCATCAATCAGGTCAACGTCAACAACAAAGCAAACCTCACCTTCGCCACAGCGCTGCGTTCAATCATGCGTCAGGATCCGGACATCATCATGATCGGTGAGATTCGAGACGAGGAGACGGCGCAGATCGCCATTCGCGCGGCTATCACGGGTCACCTTGTCCTTTCGACCATCCATACAAACGACGCGCCGGGCGTTCTGACACGTCTGACGGATATGGGAATCTCGCAGTATTTTGTCGCCGACGCGCTGATCGGCGTCATTTCCCAGCGACTTGTCAAGCGTCTCTGCCCCGCCTGTAAGCGCAAGGGCAAGACGAACGCCGTGGAAATGAAAATGCTCAAGCTCACAGAGCCGGTCACGATCTGCCGCCCCAAGGGCTGCCAGTTCTGCAACGGTACCGGCTATCGCGGCCGTACCGCCGTGCACGAGATCATGTATCTGGACGAATCCATCCGCGACGCACTTGCAACGGATATCTCCGCCGAGCAGCTCCGCGAGACCGTGCGCCAGAGCGGCATGACGACCATTTGGGAAAACTGCCGCGAATATGTGCTGCGCGGCGTAACAAGCGTGCAGGAGCTGATGGCGCTGTCTATGGAATAACGGAGGGTACGGCTATGAAACATCACGGCTTTACGCTTCTTGAGATCGTCATTGTCATCGCCGTCATTGCGATTCTGGCCGGTGTACTGGCCTTCAACTGGGGGAATATCTTCGACAAGGCGGACGGCGCCTCGGCGCTGTCCGACGCACAGTCGTTGACGAACGAGCTGCTGGCCTCGCTGCTTAACGATCACGGCGACGACAGCGCCGATCTTCTGATCTTCGTGCAGAAAAGTGACGATATTTTCGTCTTTGGCTACGATTCCTCGCAAACGAAGCTGCTGACCTACCGCAGCTCTCCGATCGCCAACGGAACGCTGTCGGCGAAGAAAGCGGAGCTTATTAAAACCCTGCTGGAAAACTGCGCGATCAACGTAGACGACCGGTATTGGAATGCGGAACGGCAGTTTCTCTGGCGTGTTCCGAAAAATCTGGATCCCCTGCTGGAGCAGACACAGTTTAAGGGAAGCACATCCATTGCCGTCTATGCGCTTTATGAAATTCTGCCCGTCAATTTTGACGCCGAAGCGGTGCATCCGAGCAGCTGTGAACATCCAAATCTCACCGAGCTAAAGGCTCATACCGCCGACTGTATCACGCCCGGGTATGCAACCTGCTTCCTGTGCAACGACTGCGGCGCGATACTGAAGGAGAAGACCACTGAGGGTTCAGCGGAAAAAACTTATGACTCCATTGATAAACGGGAAGTTAATCAAGCCACTGACGAGGGTAAGACACACAATTACTATTACATACAGAACAACGCCAGCGAGGAGTCAGGGAAATATACGCATACCGCCAAATGTCGGTTGTGTGATTACTCCACACCGGAAGATTGTTCCTTCGGGAACAACAAATTCGGAAACAAGTGTGTCTGCGGTCGTGAAAACTCAAAAGAAAGTGGAGAGACAGCCTCGGGCTGGCAGACCATAGGCGACCTCCTGTACTTTAACGGGCAGCCGTTTACCGGAATCAACGACGGTGACCTCGGCGAGTCCGGACTATACTACGACACCGGTCGGCTTGCCGACGGAACCTGTAACGGGCTGCCCTTCTCCGAAGGGCGGCTCGTTTCCGATTTACCGGGAACTTCAGAAGACGGCGCACCGCTCAATACGCTCACGTCAAACCCGGACGGGGAAAGCCTTCACACAAAGACGATGGTCTACCGTTATACGCTATATCCGTGTCCCGACGGGAGCTACACAATCAAGCTGCCCGAGGGGTATCGTCTGGTCGGGCTGCGGCAAGGCGACCGCTCCGCTTTTGGCGGCGCACTGACACCGGAAAGCCTGATCGAAGCGTATGCCAGGTATTACAAGACAACCTTTCAGACCACTGATCCCTTTTCTATCCCTTACAGCAGCGACTGCACGGCCTATGAAAAGCTGAGCATACCGAACTTTTCACTGTCTGATTACTTGCTTCTGCGCTATGTTTCCGGCCTGACCGTAACCGGCGAGACCACCGCTCTGCGCTCCGTCTTTACCGATAAAGATGACGGCACAGCCTACGGCGCTTACGCCTTCCCGGAGGGCGAGAAGTCTGGACTGATTATCTACAGTGACAGCGCCGGAATTGTTTCCTGCTGCACTTATCATACCAGAGAAGGCTTCGTGCCGGAAATAAAGCAGGTGTCAAATCGAAGCAGCGGTGTTTCCGTTGCAAATCTTTATTGGAAGGTTGCTCACAATAAGGCAGGCAACAGTGTATCCGTCTACCAAAACGACACGCTCTGCAAGACCTTCACCTTCCACAGCGAGAACGTGACCGGCCTTTCGCTTGCCGATGCGATTGCCGAAGCAAAGGAAGCGCTGGAACGTACCCCACGCGAGGCATTGCTCGCGATGCTGGCCATGCCGACAGACAACCAGCAAAAAACCACAAAAAAGCAACTTCCTATGCGGGACTGTTCCGAGCTGGTTGCGTTGTTTCAGCAGGCCTTCTGGAAATGCGCGGAGTTCACCTTTGAGTGCCACGGCGAGTCCTACCCGCTTGATGCGTTGACCGAAACAGAGCTTGCGCAGCTCATGGTGGACGGTATGCTCAGGGTTCGCATTCCAACCTCCTATGCGCATAGCCCCGATCCAAAGGATAGGGACAGGCCATATATGAACGATCCCCTCCTCGGGCCGATCCTCGAATTGGTAATCGAAAAAACAGACTGACAAAAACGGACCGTCTCCGCTCAGAGAGACAGTCCGTTTTTTTCTGCGTCGCACCACGCGGCGAGATACGAAAAGCAGGGCCAAAAGCCGTCGCGCAGCAGCAGCTCGCGCAATAGCGCCGTCCGATCCATCCCCGGGCAGAGAGACAGCGCATATGCGCCGATGGCAAATTCCATATCCCCCGGCTCGGAGCGAATCGTGCTCAGCAGTGCCGCCGCATCAAGCCTCCCCGCAAAAACGCGCATTGCACGGTCGTAGCCCGTGTGATGACCGACGGCCATGCTTTCATGCCACTGCCCCAAAAGCGTCGCCGCTGCATCGCACCTGTGCGCAGCGAGCGTATGCCAGTAGATCACGGCAACGCCCATCTCATCATCGCAAAGCGGGAGCACAGCTTCCCACAGCTCCATTGCCTCACGGTCGCGGCCAAGGTAATACAGCGCCAGCGCCCTGCGGTAGCCGACATCGAGCGCGTCCGCGCCGAGCGCAAGGCAGGCGGCAAAATCCGTCAGAGCAAGTTCGCATTGCAGCGTCGTCAGATAACGTCCCGCGCGCAGGCGCAGCGCCTGCGAATCGCCTGGGCGAAAACGCAGCGCCGCCGAGTAGGCCTCAATCGCCTCGCGGTAGCGAAGCTGTCGCGAGAGCGCCTTCCCCGCGGCAATAGAGGGGTCGTAGTCCGTCCACACGGCCCGGTCTACCGCCGGGAAGCCGTCCGGCAGTCCGTGAAGCTGGCTCTCCGCCGAGGCGTGCGGATCGTCAAATGGGCGCATCATAGGCCGCGCGTGTAGTCGCTGAAGCACGCCGGACAGACCGTTTCGCCGTTTTGCAGCCGTACATGGCTCTCCGCGACACGTTCGCCGCAGACGGCGCAGAGATAGCTTTTGAAAATACGCGCGTGCTCCGGGACATCCTGCGACGCCGGCTTGACATCGAACAGCTCATGATAGTCTCCGTCCGTCAGCCAGTCGTGGCGTTCCTGCCGGGTCATACCCGGCGTGTCGCGCAGTACCAGCCGCACGCTGCGGCCGCTTTTGCGCTCATAGAAGGAAAACGCCTGCTTTCCGTGCATTTTAAAGATCAGATTTCCCTTGCCGACCGTGCAGCCAAGCAGCGCCTGAATGGCATCCACGCCGCAGGCGTCATTCTCGCTGACACAGACCAGCTCCTCGTCCGCGGCACGACCAAAGTCCAGAAGCTCCTGCGCATACAGGCTGGCCTGAAAGCCGATGGCCAGACCGCCGCAGGCGTGCCCGTGAAAGGCAACGCACTTCTCCCAACGTTCCAGATATTCCTGTTTCATAACACTCCTCCTAGCGCTCGGAAATGGTTTCCTGCTTGCTTTCAAAAAAACGACTGATCAGGTAAAAGCTCAAAGACAGAAGCATAATACAGACGCCGGGCGTAAGCAGATAGGCATACGCCCCGCGCAGGAATGCGCCGCGCTGGTAGGCAAAGCTGATCATCGTCCCCCATGTGGGGCGGTAGAGGTCGCCGAAGCCGAGAAAACTCAGTGTGGACTCCATCATGATACAGCTGTTGACCCCCAGCAAAAAACGCGAAAGCAGCACATCCTGCAAATTCGGCAGAAGATGATGCAAGGCAATATGCCCGCGAGAATAGCCTTGAATCACACAGTTTTCAATAAAGGGCTGCGCGTTCAAATGCTGCACCTTGACGCGCACGCTGCGCGCAATGCCCGCCCATCCAAACGCCGCGATCAGCAGAATCAGATTCCGCGTGGAGCTGCCGAGAAAGGCCGCCAACACAATCAATGCAATCAGACGCGGCAGCAGCGTAAACAGATCGGCTGCACCCTTGCACAGTGCCGCGAGGACGCCGCGCTGCGCAGACAACACGCCCAGCGCCGTACCGAGCAGCAGCGCGAGCAGACTGCTTGTCACACCGACGAGCAGCGTCTGCCGTGTTCCGTAAACCAGCTCCGTGAAGATGTCATAGCCCAGTGCATTCGTTCCGAGCCAGTGTTCTCCGGAAGCCGGCAGCCACGCACGGAACATCTGCTTCGGCTCGTAGCCCGTAAAGAGCTGCGGTACTGCCGCTGCCAGCAGGAAAACCGTCAGGAGCAGCAACCCCGCCGCCAAAACGGCGACTCCTCCCCTTCTCATATCCGTTCCCCCCATCGCACGCGCGGGTCAATCAGAATACACAGCGCGTCGCTCAAAAGAATGGCGGCCAGCATCACGGACGTTGTGACAAACAGGATGCCCTGCATCAACGGGTAATCCAGCGTGTAGACCGCACCGGTCAGCAGGCTGCCCATGCCCGGCACAGAGAACAGATTCTCCACCACCAGCGAGCCGCCGAAGCACGCGCCGACGCTCATGCCCGTCATGGTCAGAAACGGCTGAGCCATATTGCGCAGAAGATAGACTCCACGAATCTTTGCAGGGGGAAGGCCGCGCTCTTTGGCATATAAGATATATTTTTCGCCGCTGATCTTCGCAGCGGTATTGCGCACCAGCAGAAAGCGCGAGGGCGTCATCGCCAAGGTCAGTGTCAAAACGGGCAGTACAAGGTGGTGCAGACGATCGGCAAACCATGCCGCGGTTCCGGGCTGCACATCCGGCGCGCTGAGGCCGGTATAGGGGAACCAACGGTTTTGAAAGCAGAACAAAGCAATCAGAACCAGAGCAATCAGGAAGGTCGGCACGCTGTTGAGTACGACCAGTGCCGGCGTTGCAATGCGGTCGGCAATATCGCCCTTACGGAAGCCGCAGCGCAATCCCCATAACAGCCCGAAAAGCGTGCTGAGCAGCACGCCGGGCAAAGCAATTTGAAGTGTCGCGCCGAGGCGCGTGCCGATCAGAGAGGCGACGTTGGCCTCCTTCTGGTAGGAATAGCCAAGCGTTCCGTCGGTCAGCGAACGCAGATACCAAAGGAACTGCTTCGGAAGGCTGTCGTTCAGGTGCAGCTTCTCCGTGTAGTCCGCATACTGCGCAGGCGTGATTGCCTCCTCATCCATTCCGGTCAGGTAGGCAATCGGATCTCCCGGCAGCATACGCGGCAAAAGAAAATTCAGCACAACGATCAGAAGAAAGCACAGAAGTGCCGTAAGCATTGAGGTCAGATATTTTCGCACGACTGTGCCTCCCTTCGTCCGGAGCTTTGTCAGTTCTTTGCGGTGATCGAGAACCAGTTAGCGGCGCAGTTCAGGCCAAAGGTCGCGTCTGCGGTCAGATTCTCATAATTCGAAGAGTGCGCCAAAATGAGATTATCCCAGTACAGCGCAATCAGCGGACAGTGCGCTGCGTAGTAATCCTGAAGACGGCCTGCAGCGGCGGAATACGCATCCGGCGTTGTGGCCTCGCGCATCCGGTCGAGAATCGCGGTAAATTCGTCGTCGAACACCTGACATCCGCCCTGCACGCTGTGACTTCCGTCTACATAAATACTGCCGAGGCCGCTACCCATGCCCATTCCTGCAGCGGTGAAGCCATAAATGGCGGCCTCCATCGTGATGTTGTTCTGAGAGAATTTATTACTTGTCTTGGCATTATAGCTGTCCTTATCCACGGCATCCAGCTCGACGCGGATGCCAAAACGTTCGAGCTGTGTTTTGACCAGCTCCGCCAACGCCACATGGGTCGTCTTGGATGCGTTTACGGTCAGAGCGAATGCGCATTCTTTGCCGTCCTTCTCGTAGAAGCCTGCATTATTCTTCGTATAACCCGCCGCACGCATATAATCCTGCGCTGTCGCTTCGTTGTATTCCAGCTTGTCGGTCGGCTTGTAGCCTACGGTTGTCCCCGGCACAAAGCCGCGGTTGGGAAGATCGGCATTCGCGCTTCCGAAATAGGTTCCGAAAGCGGTATAGTCCAGCGCATAACTGACGGCAAGGCGGAGATTCTCGTCCGCAAACAGGCCTTTGGCGTTGTTGAACGCAAGCACTGCGGGCGCGTTCGTCGCCGAAACCGCCATCAGCTTCACCGTATCCAAGGCGGCAAGAAGCTCCTGATATGTCGCGGCGACGCCGGAGGAGTAGTTCCAGACCATGTCAATATCGCCATGCTGAAGCGCCAGATACATCGTATCCTCGTTTCCGAATATCCGATAGACGATCGTTTCCACGTTCGGCTTCTGCGGGTAGAGTGCATTGACGCGGAAGGTCAACGTCCCGGCATCGCGGTTGAAGGACTCCAGCACATACGGGCCGCAGGTTACGCGCGCCTCCGCCTCCGTTACGTCCGTTTTTCCGAAGTAGAGATGCATCGGCAGGATACGCAGCGTCGTAACCGTGCTCAGGAAACGCACATTTGGCGTAGTAAGCACCAACGAAAGCTGCATTTTATCCTCGGAAAGCGAATAGCCGGAGAAGCGAGCCTCGGTCGTCTTGCCGTCCTCATCGGTCTGAGAGACGAAGTTCGCAGCGCCCTCCGTCCGATCCTCATATTGCAGGGTGTAGAGAATATCCTCAGCGGTCACGGGGGCGCCGTCCGACCATTTCAGTCCCTCGGTAACGGTAAATGTCCATGTTTGGGAGTCCTCGGTTGCAAAGCTTGCCAACAGCGGGTGAAAATTGCCCTCCGTATCCTGCCGGATCAGTGGCAGCTCGGAAACACCGCTTGCCAGCATATCGAAAGCATACTCACCGCGCACGGCCTTTTCGATCTGCGCGGTCGTTCCGACGGTGAAGGTCTTGATATTCGTACCGTCGGAAGTATCGGTCGATGGCTGCGCCGTATGTACGGTCGATTCCGTCGGTGAAGCATCCTCGCGATGACAGGCTGCCAAGCCAAGCAGCATCACAAGGGTCAGAATCAAGGCAAAAAGTCGTTTCATGTCAATTACCCCTTATCATTTAATGTTCAAATACGACTACACGGTCGCAAAAAAAGTCGGTCAGCGCCCGGTCGTGGCTGATAAACAGAATTGAACCGCCGATGGCCTGCATCGCCCGGCGCACCGCGCCAAGTACATTGGCCTGCGTGGAAACGTCCAGCATGGACGTCGCTTCATCCAGGATCAACAGCTTCGGACGCAGCAGAAGGCTCCGCGCAATAGCCACACGCTGTGCCTCGCCGCCGGAAATCTGCCGCGGCAGGTGCTGTAAAAGGCTACGCTCCAGATTGAGCTGTGCGAGTGTAGCGTCAATCAGCGCATCCGTCTCGACCCGCGTGGCGGCAAGTCGATGGTAACGGATCAGCTCGCAAAAACCGCGTTCCAGCCTCTGTGAGGGATCAAGCGTCGCATAGGGCTGCTGATAGACCATCTGAATCGCCAGACCGCGCTTCCGGTCATAGGGCTGCACCGAAGAAACCAGCACCTTGCCGTCGAGCAGGATCTCTCCCGCATCCGGCCGCAGCACACCGCACAGCAGCTTCGCCAGCGTGGATTTTCCGATACCGCTTGGTCCGAACAGGCCGGTAATGCTGGCATCCGGAAGCAGGAGCGAAAAATCCCGCAGAATCTCGTGCCCGGAAAAATTCTTACAAAGGTTTCTGATCTCGATCACGAGGCGCTGCACCACCATTCCCGGCCGTTCTCCTCCCGCTTCTGCGGCACTTGCAGACACGCCTTGCAGGCTGCGCCACAGCGCCGGAAAAAGGCGCAGGGGCTGCTGCCGGAGCGTAAAACCGGCGTTTCCTGCATCCCGTTGCGCACAAGTGCGCGGCAAAGCGCACGGGTATAGGGATGCCTCGGCGCAGTGAGCACCTCAGAGGAGGCGCCGCTCTCCACCGGACGTCCGCCGCAGAGGACGATCGTGCGGCTGCACAGCGCAGCGACGTCCACATCGTGCGTAATAAAAATCCGCGCCGCCTCCGGGAACAGCCGATCCAGAAGTCCGAAAAACGAGCGGCATGCACGTTCATCCAGTCCGTTTGTCGGCTCGTCGGCAATGATAAGCTTTGCATCGGCGCACGCCGCCAGCGCTATGGTCACGCGCTGCGCCATTCCGCCGGAAAGCTGAAAGGGATAAGCACGCAGAACCGCCTCCGGCTCCTCAAAGCCGGCCAGTCGGAGTCCCTCCAGTGCCGCTGCGCGTCGCTCCCCATAAGGAACGCCGAGCTTTTTCAGGCCATCCGCCATCTGGTCGCAGATGCGGCGCGAGGGATTGAGGAACTCCGAGCCGTTCTGCGGGATATATACAATCTGCACTCCGAGAAGACGACGTATTTGCCGCCCGCTGCGCAGAGGCTGTCCGCAAAATACGATGTGCCCGCCGTGCCGCGACACGTTTGGCGGTAACGTGTTAAGAATCGATTGCGCGGCCATAGTTTTTCCGGAACCGGTCTCCCCGATCAGCGCCAGACTTTCGCCCGCGCAAACGGAAAAGGAAAGCCCCTGCACAAGAATCCGGCGTGAGCGGCTCAGGTTCGCCGCTATCGTCCCGCTGTCATATGACAGGATCTGCTTCATCGGGTCTTCTCTCCTTTCCGATTGTCAAGAGGATTATACCGAAGCCCGCCGCAGCGCGCAAGCCCCCCCCGGGGTTGCCGTATGAAAAAAATCCTCCGGCTGATGCCGGAGGATTTGCTGCTTATTCAATATCCCAAACGATCTGTTCGGGCGGCTGATCGAGCACCTCGGGATTACGCAGGAGCTTATGGAAGTATTTCATGACCGTGGCATAGTAAAAGCCGTCAACGGTACGCTCGTCGCAGTTCAGCACAAAATCGACATAACGCCGGGTCACGGGCTCGCCGTCGGCATTCAGCTCCATACGGCGGTACTTACGGCCAAAAGCCACGAAGACAGGCAGATTACCAAAATCATACAAATGGTGCAAAATGGGCGGGATGCCCAACGAACCCATGGAGGTGAAGATCACGGATGCATGAAAAGGACTGACCTCCAGCAGGAACCTGGGCAACAGGCCGAAATAGTCCATCACCTTGAGGAGCCACACGACAAACTTCAAAAGCAGACCCGGAATGGATGCCAACATACCGGCAACATTGTCAAAGCTGCTGTCGAGCGGCGTATTTTTGACCTCCTCACAGATCTTGTCAAATTTCTCATAAACCTCGCGGCTCGTATCGGTCTGCGTCAGATGCAGCTTGATCATCGTATCAGGGGCGTCGGTACTCATTTCCTTCTTAATCGCCATGGTGAACTGAATATCTTCATCCCGCTGGTAGACACGCTGACCGGAAAGGAAGCGATTGCAGCCGGGATATTTGGCAATACAACGCACATAAGCGGCAAGGAATATGTGTGTGATACCAAAATTCGTCATGCCCTCAGCACGCTTGCGATGAATATAGCGCTCAATGTTGGTAATTTCCACCGTATCGCGCACACAGTTCGACGCGCCGTTGCGGTTCGGCATAATGTAATTAGCTACGACCGACATACCGGACACGGTACGCAGCCGGCGGCCGTCGGGACGGTCGCCCCACGTCTTATGATACCTGCCGTCGCTGAAGGGCCGAATGGCCAGCGTCAGCACAAAGACCGCCGCAACCAGCGTCGTATTTGCCAGCTTATCAAACAGATACCAGAGCTGCATACCCTCCGAATTGAGATAATTGACAAGGTCAACGAGTATTACGGTCAACGGAATGGCGAAGGTTGCGACCAGCAGGATCGGATGACGGAACTTGCCCGTCAGGAACAGGCGATAGATCATGTAGACTACGAAATACAGGATCCAGCAGACGATTACATAGCGCAGATAGCTGAAAAGTGTATTGCCGGCAAAAAGCTGATAGCCCGTCTCCGGGTGCAAATAGGCGCTGAGCGCGACCTGGCCGAAATAGACGCAGGCCCAGAACACCGGCGTTGTCGTGCGATAAAGGCTGCGGTTGCCAATCAGAAGGATCTGAAGCATGAAAACCAGTGCGGCCGCTACCGGGATGACCTTCTGGAACCAAATATCTACCGTGCTCAGCCGTTCGCCGAAGCACAGCGCAAGGACATTCATCACGATCGAGGCAAGTGCCAGCAAAGCCGAAAGCCATGTAAAGGCATTTTTTCGGCTGACGAAGAAACGAGGCTGTGTAAATTTCATTGCGTCGTCTCCTTTCCGTTTTTCTGAACTAATTGTATTCGTTTTTTTGGATAATGTCAAGCGTGAATCTCCAAAAAGCACAACACTCGGCCCGCTTTGCACGCATCATGTAACCTCGGAAACGTAAAAAGCAGCATAGCCGGAGCTATGCTGCTTTTTACAGGTAGATTGTTTAGTTTTCCGTCGCGTTATCCAGGAAACGGATCATGATGACGGCAGCTTCGGCACGGGTTGCCAGAGCATCCGGACGGAGCGTTCCGTC
>CAKUDE010000029.1 GCA_934645175.1 uncultured Oscillospiraceae bacterium | reverse complement strand
CTGTCCGCCGCCCTTCCGGACCGCTCTCTCGCGACAGCTTGCACATAATACCACACTCCTCCCCCTTTGTCAACCCCCTTTTTCCCCTTTTTTTCGGGTTTTTCTTGTTTTTTTCGTCCCGCGGAAAATGTCTCTTTTCATTTCGTCTTTTTGTCCATATTTTCCTCGTCGCTATTGCCGTTTTTTACAAAAGAGTACTGTGCTTACATTTTTTGTTAAAAATTTGTTGCAGTTGCAAGCAGGATCGTGTATTATATAATTGTGTTGCCGGAAGGCAGCCGATCAATTATTCTAGGAGGAAGAAACATGAAGAAGATTCTGGCGCTTGTCCTGGTTCTGTCGATGCTTGCGTGCCTGTTTGTCGGCTGCGCGGACAACAATGATCCCAGCGACAACACTGACGGCAAAACCGTCAAGGTCGGTCTGATCTGCATCGGCGACGAAAACGATCAGGGCTATACCTACAACTTCATCCGCGGCAAGGATGCCGCAACCGAGAACCTGAAGAAGGACGGCATCAACGTCGAATGGATCATCAAGTGGAACATCGGCGAAGATTCCAAGTGCGAGGACGCCAACCGCGAGCTGGCTGAGGCCGGCTGCAAGCTCATCATCAACAACTCCTTTGGTCATGAGCAGTTCATGCTGAAGGTTGCTCCGGAGTATCCCAACGTTCAGTTCGTCGGCTGCACCAACCAGGGTTCCTGGAACGATCAGCTCTCCAACACCCACAATGCCTTCGCCAACATCTATGAAGGCCGCTATCTGGCAGGCGTTGCCGCCGGTATGAAGCTCCAGGAACTGATCGACAAGGGTACGATCAAGGCCGAAGAAGCCATTATCGGCTATGTCGGCGCCTACTCCTTCGCCGAAGTTATTTCCGGCTTCACCGCTTACTTCCTTGGCGCGCGCAGCATGTGCCCGAGCGTGACCATGAAGGTTCAGTTCGTCAGCTCCTGGTCGAACGCGACCGAGGAGGCTAATGCCGCAGCCGCTCTGTGCGACAAGGGCTGCGTTCTCATTTCCCAGCACTCCGACAACACCACTCCCGCCACCACCGCGCAGAACAAGGGCGCTTTCCACACCGGTTATAACAACGACATGACCGAGATCGCCCCCGAGGCTTCCATCATCGGCACGCGTATCGACTGGAGCGTTTACTTCACCGAGATCATCAAGGCTGTCGCCGAGGGCAAGGAATTCCCGCAGGACTGGTGCAAGGGCTATGCCGACGGCGCCGTTGTGCTGACCAAGCTTAACGAGAAGATTTGCGCTCCCGGCACTGCTGAAAAGCTGAAGGAAGTTGAAGAAAAGCTCAAGACCGGCGAGATCAAGGTCTTTGATGTCAACACCTTTACCATCGACGGCAAGAAGCTTGACCATGCCTTTGCGCTGGATACCGACGGCGATTATACCGCTGACTCCGAGGAAGCCGTGATCGACGGCGCGTTCTGCGAATCCAAATTCCAGTCCGCTCCCTACTTCACGCTCCGTATCGACGGCATCGAATGGCTCAACGAGGCCTACGGCAGCTAAGTCTTCCATAACACTTCAGGGAACCGCTTTCGGGCGGTTCCCTTTCTCTTATGGCGGAGAGATCCTTTTGACTTGACGGTTATCCTGTCCGTTTGAACCTAAAAAATTTTCTGATTTTCAACTTTTTGTTTGTTTTTTACAAATTCTCCGCGAATAATTCTACAGGTCCTCCAACGATTTTTTGTTTACATCGTAGCAACAACATGATAAAATGGAGGAAAGAAATCAAGTGTCTCCGGAGGAACAGCTTCTTCGGAGGCTGAGAAAGGATGACAGCCTTGGAAACTGCATACGCCATTGAATTGCGGCATATCACAAAGCGATTCGGCGCAAAGGTCATTGCAAACGACGATATCAGCCTCGGCCTACGCCGCGGTGAGATTCTGGCTCTGCTCGGTGAAAACGGCAGCGGTAAGACTACGCTGATGAATATGCTTGCAGGCATCTATCTGCCGGATAAGGGTGAGATTTACGCCGACGGCGAACCCGTAACGATCCGTTCCCCCCGCGATGCGATTAACTACAAAATCGGCATGATTCACCAGCACTACAAGCTCGTCAACGTCTTTACCGTCGCAGAAAACATCGTGCTCGGTCTGGACGAAGGCGGCAAGCTCGACCGCAAGGCCACAAACGAAAAAGTGCGGCAGATCTGCGAGCGTTACGGCTTTGACATTGATCCGACCAGAAAAATCTACGACCTGTCCGTATCCCAAAAGCAAACCGTCGAGATTATCAAGGTTCTTTACCGCGGCGCGGACATTCTGATTCTGGATGAGCCGACGGCCGTCCTGACTCCGCAGGAAACGGACAAGCTTTTCACCGTCCTGCGCAACATGAAAAACGACAACAAGGCAATCGTCATCATCACGCATAAGCTGAACGAAGTCATGGCGCTGTCCGATAAAGTTGCGGTTTTGCGCAAGGGAAAATACATCGGAACGGTCAATACCGCAGAGACCAATCCGCAGGCACTGACCGACATGATGGTCGGCCACAGCGTCACATTAAATATTGACCGTCCGAAATTCGACGAACCGTTTGAGCGGTTACGCGTGGAAAACCTCACCTGTTTTGACGGCGAAGGAATCAAAAAGCTGGACAATGTATCGTTTACAGCCCTCGGCGGTGAGATACTGGGCATCGCCGGTATTGCCGGCTCCGGACAAAAGGAGCTGCTTGAAGCAATCTCGGGTCTGTACCCCGTGTCCGAAGGCTCCGTCCTGCACACACCGGAAAACGGGGAGCCGATTGAGTTGGTCGGTAAAACGCCGATGCAGATCAAGCGCAGCGGCGTCGCCCTCGCTTTCGTCCCGGAGGATCGCCTCGGTATGGGTTTGGTCGGCTCCATGGGTATGACGGGCAACATGATGCTCCGCTCCTGGCGCAAGGGCAAAAGCGTATTCGTCAACCGCAAGGATCCGAACGAGCTGGCGCAGCAGGTTTGGAAGGAGCTGGAAGTCGTCACGCCGAGCACGGACTTCCCCGTCCGCCGGATGTCCGGCGGCAACGTGCAGAAGGTGCTTGTCGGTCGTGAAATCGCCAGCGCGCCGTCGGTGCTTATGAGCGCCTACGCCGTGCGTGGTCTGGACATCAACACCTCCTATACCATTTATAACCTGATGACTGCACAGAAGATGCGCGGCACGGCCGTGATCTTCGTCGGCGAGGATCTGGATGTTCTGCTGGAGCTGTGTGACCGCATTCTCGTTCTGTGCGGCGGAAAGGTCAGCGGCGTCGTCGATGCCCGCACCGCCACCAAGGAGCAGATCGGTCTCCTGATGACAAGCGTTGGAGGAAGGGAGGCAGTAAAATGAAACAGAATAAAAACAATGTGCCCTTTGTACGTTTGGCAAAGCGTGATACCATCGCGCAAGGAAAGGCCTGGGCAATCCGTCTCGGTTCCATTCTGGTTGCGTTGCTGCTCGGTTCGCTCGTCATTGCTATCACCGGCGTCAATCCCTTTAAGGCCTATGGCACCATGATCACAGGCGCCTTCGGCCGTGCCTCGGCCATTCGGCAGACCGCAAAAATCGCGGTTCCCCTGCTTGGCTGTGCGCTGGCGATTGCCCCTTGCTTCCGGATGCGCTTCTGGAATATCGGTGCTGAGGGTCAGATTACTGCGGGCGCCATTGCGGCAACCTATTTTGCCCTGTTCTGGGCGGGCAAGATGCCCTCCGTGCTGCTTCTGATCGTTATGGCGCTTGCCGCCGCGCTTGCAGGCGGCGTCTGGGCGCTCATCCCTGCCTTCTTCAAAGCCAAATGGAACACAAACGAAACGCTGTTCACGCTCATGATGAACTACATCATCATCGGCGTTGTCTCCTGGCTTCAGGGCGGACCGTGGGAAGGCCGTCCCGGCTCGCAGATAATCCCGCAGTTTGACGCTGCCGCAACGCTGCCGAAGGTCTTCGGCGTTCACTGCGGCTGGATTATCGTATTGGTGCTCACTGTGTTCATTTTCGTGTATATGCGCTATACAAAACACGGCTATGAGATCGCCGTCATCGGTGACTCGGTCAATACCGCGCGCTATGCGGGCATGAACGTCGGCAACATTATGATGCGCACCATGTTCCTCTCCGGCGCAATCAGCGGTATCGTCGGTTTTATCATCGTTTCCGGTGCGAACGGAACGCTGTATAACGGTGTTGCTGACGGTGTGGGCTTCACATCCATCACCGTTGCCTGGCTCAGCCAGCTTAACGCCTTTGCCATGATTGCCATCTCCATTGTTCTGGCTACGCTGACAAAGGGCGCCGAGTCCCTGCAGACGCAGTTAAACGTTCCAACCTCGATTTCCGACATCATCACGGGCCTGCTGCTGTTCTGTATGCTCGGTTGTGAATTCTTCATCAACTACCGCTTGATCTTCCGGTTTACGTCGCAGAAAAAGGAGGCGTCGATTCAATGAATGAAGTAATCCTTTTGATTGTCGCTGCGATCACCTATGGTACGCCGCTTCTGTTCGGCACGCTCGGCGAAATCCTTACGGAAAAATCCGGCAACCTGAACCTCGGCGTCGAGGGCATCATGTTTATGGGCGGCGCCTTCGGCCTGGGCGGTGTATTCTACTATGAGAAGCTCGCCTCAAATCCGAACGGACTTGTCGCCATTGCCATCGGTATTCTGTGCGCAATGCTCGCCGGCGCATTTGCCTCGCTGATCTTCAGCTTCATTACCATCACGCTGCGCGCAAATCAGAACGTCACCGGACTTGCGCTCGCCATCTTCGGTACGGGCGTCGGCCAATTCGTCGGCGAATTTATGCGTGTCAGGGAAGGCGGCTATGTCGCCGTCGGCAACGCGCTCAAGGGCTATTTCATCGCCTCCCCCTTCCCGCAGTTTCTTCAGGACATTCCCTATGTCGGCAAGCTGATCTTCGGTCACAGCTTCTTCTTCTATCTGGCGGTACTGCTTGCCGTCGGTATGTACCTGTATCTGAACAAGACGCGTTCCGGCCTGCATCTGCGCTCCGTCGGCGAATCTCCCGCCACGGCGGACGCCGTCGGCATCAATGTCTCGCGCAGCCGCTACCTCGCTACCGTCCTCGGCGGCGCCATCTCCGCCATCGGCGGCATGGTCTACATCACGACGATCTCCGGCTGCGTCTGGAACCATGAAGGACTGTCCGGTGTCGGCTGGCTGGCCGTTGCACTGGTCATCTTCTGCACCTGGCGACCGCTGTCGGCAATCTGGGGCTCCGTGCTCTTCGGTGCGCTGATGATTCTGTATCTGCGTCTGTCGCTGTCGTTTATTCCCACGCAGCTTTATAAGATTCTGCCCTATCTCGTCACTGTCATTGTGCTTGTCGTGTCCAGTCTGCGCAATAACCGCGAAAAGCAGCCGCCCGAAGCTCTCGGAAGCTCCTATTTCCGCGAGGAGCGGTAAGCCTGCGCAGAGCAACTGTACCGTTCTTCTGCGCCCGCCCTTCACTTGGTGAAATTCAACTGTTTTTTGCGGGAAATACGAATAAAATGATTGACATTTGCCAAGGCAGAAGGTATAATTTGTCCATACAGCACTTCTGTGTTGCAAAATGATTTAACGGAGGAAAAGAAAATGAAGAAGCTCATCGCACTGCTGATGGCGCTTGCCATGGTTGCCTGCCTGTTTGGCTGCAAGCCCAACGACAACAACTCCGACAACACCGGCAGCTATCCTGAGTATTTCAATGGCATGGAAGACCTCATCAAAGAGGCGCAGGCCGAAGGCGAACTCGTCGTTTACGGCTCCTGCGAGGAAGAGTATCTGGCTGCTGCCTGCAAGAACTTCCAGGAGATCTTCGGCATCAAGGTCGAGTACCAGCGCCTGTCTACCGGCGAGGTTCTCTCCAAGGTCGAGGAAGAAAACGGCAACCCGTCCGCTGACGTCTGGTTCGGCGGCACGACCGATCCCTACAACGTAGCCGCCGCCGAAAACCTGCTGGAGAAGTACGAAGCGAAGAACGCCTCGCACATCACCAAGCCGCAGTACAAGCATTCCGACGGTATGTGGTACGGCATCTACACCGGTATCCTCGGCTTCATGGTCAACACCGACGAGCTGACCCGCAAGGGTCTCGAGGCTCCGAAGGATTGGGCCGACCTGCTTAAGCCCGAATACAAGGATCTGATCTGGCTGTCCAACTACAACACCGCCGGCACCGCGAAGCTGGTCATCAACACCATGATCCAGAAGTACGGCCACGACGAAGGCATCCAGTATCTGGTCGATCTGGATAAGAACATCCACGTCTACACCAAGTCCGGCTCCGGTCCGTCCAAGAACGTCGGCACCGGCGAATGCGTCATCGGCATCGGCTTCCTGCATGACGGCATTACCCAGATTCTTGACAACGGTTACAAGAACATTCAGCTCATCATCCCGTCGAGCGGCACCTCCTGCGAAATCGGCGCTACCGCCATCTTCAAGGGTGCAAAGCACACCGCCGCTGCCAAGCTGTGGATCGAATACGCCCTGAGCCCTTCCTGCGTCAATCAGGCTGCAAGCCATGGTTCTTACCAGTTCCTGGTCATTGATAACGCCACCCAGCCGCAGGCTGCGAAGGACTTTGGCCTGGATCCCAACAATGTCATGGATTATGACTTCGACGACGCTACCAAGAACATCAAAACCTATGTGGAAGAGGTTATGAAGGCTCTGGCCAACGCCGGCTCCGAGACCGGTGACGATCGCTTCCAGACCAAGTAATCGTACATAAGCTGCTTTCTTTCGGGGCGGCGGCAGAAGCCGCCGCCCCTCTGCTTTTTCACTCGCAGAAAACATACTTACAGACACAGAATTTCGTTACTGAGAGGAGAGTCCCATGGCAAGGACACAGAGTGCAAGACTTGATCGACGCAAGCTGATGGCAGATCCCATTATGATGACGACGATCATCCTTCTCATCACTTTTTTAACACTGTTTATTCTCTATCCGCTGGCGATTTTGCTGGTAGACAGCTTCGTTGGGGACGGAAACGGCTTCTCGTTTTCCGCCTTCGAGCGTATTTTCCAAATGCCTACCTTCACAAAATCCATTACAAATACACTCAAGGTCGGTTTCCTTGTCGGCATTCTCTCCACGCTTGTCGGCCTGCTATTTGCCTATGTTGAGGTCTATGTGCGCATGAATAAGGCCGTCGGCGGTCTGTTTAAGGTCGTTTCGACGCTCCCCGTCGTCTCGCCTCCTTTTGTGCTGTCGCTTTCAATGATCCTGCTGTTCGGCCGCTCCGGTCTTATCACGCGGCATCTGCTCGGCATCTATGACAACAGCGTTTACGGCTATTGGGGCATTGTCATTGTACAGACGCTGACCTTCTTCCCCGTGTGCTATATGATGCTCAAGGGTCTGCTGAAAAATATCGACCCCTCGCTCGAGGAAGCTGCGCGCGATATGGGCGCGAGCCGCTGGAAAGTCTTTACCAGCGTAACGCTGCCGCTGATTCTGCCGGGTCTGGGCAATGCCTTCCTCGTCACCTTCATCGAATCCATTGCCGACTTTGCCAACCCCATGCTGATCGGCGGTTCCTATGATACTCTTGCAACCACCATTTACCTGCAAATTACCGGCTCTTATGACAAGGTCGGCGCCGCCGCAATGGCCGTCGTCCTTCTATGCATCACTTTGCTGATGTTCGCCGTTCAGAAATACTACCTGGAACGCAAGACTGCCGCAACCCTGACCGGTAAGGCCTCGCGCACCAGAATGCTGATTGAAGACCGTAGCGTAAAGATTCCTCTGACGATCCTCTGCTCCGCTACGGCCCTGTTCGTCATCATGATGTATCTCTGCGTCCCGATCGGCGCACTGTTCCCCACCTGGGGCTATAAGTTCTTCCCGTTGACCGGAAAATGGTTCAAGCTCGTCTTTACCAGCTATCACGGTCTGGAGGCCTTCTGGGATTCCTTCCGGCTGAGCCTGATTGCCGCACCGATTACGGCGCTTCTGAGTATGATCATTTCCTACCTTGTCGTCAAGCGGAAGTTCAAATCCAAGGGCTTTATCGAAGCCGTGTCCATGCTGGCAATGGCCGTGCCGGGCACGGTGCTCGGCGTCGGCTACATCCGCGGCTTCTCCGGCGGTCTCTTCCGTACCGGCTTCCTTCAGGGACTTTACGGAACGGCTGCGATTCTGATCATCGTTTTTGTCGTCCGCAGTCTGCCGACCGGCACGCGCAGCGGTATCTCCGCCTTGCGCCAGATCGACAAGTCCATTGAAGAATCCGCATACGACATGGGCGCAAACAGCTTCCGTGTTTTTATGACAGTCACGCTGCCGCTGATCAAGGACTCGTTCCTTTCCGGCCTTGTGACCGCCTTCGTCCGCTCAATTACGGCAATTTCCGCCATCATCCTGCTCGTCACGCCGAAGGTCCTGCTGATTACCGTGCAAATCAATGAATTTGCGGAAAAAGGCTCCTACAGCCTTGCTTGCGCCTTTGCCACGATTCTGATCATCATTACCTATGGCTCGGTTATGCTGATGAACCTGTTCATCAAATATTTCGGCACCAGCAGAAAACTCAAGGAGGAGAACTAAGTATGGAAAAAGCAAAAAAGGGAGTCCGTCTGGATCATATCTCCAAAATCTATCAGGATCCCAAAACGCACAAGGAATTTTACGCCGTCAAGGATACCTGCCTGACCATTGAACCGGGCAGCTTTGTGACACTGCTTGGCCCCTCCGGCTGCGGCAAAACAACAACCCTGCGCATGATCGCCGGCTTTGAAAGCCCGGACGAGGGTGAGATTTATCTTGGCGACACACCGATCAACAAGCTCACGCCCAACAAGCGTGATACCGCGATGGTGTTCCAGAGCTACGCTCTGCTGCCGCACTACAATGTATTTGACAACGTAGCTTATGGTCTGAAGCTTCGCAAAGTGCCAAAGCATGAAATTCGCGAGCGCGTGATGCACATTCTTGATCTGGTCGAGCTGAACGGAATGGAAAGCCGTATGACCAATCAGCTTTCCGGCGGCCAGCAGCAGCGCGTCGCACTGGCGCGTGCGCTTGTCATCGAGCCGAGCGTGCTGCTGTTCGACGAGCCTCTGTCCAACCTGGATGCCAAGCTGCGCGTATCCATGCGCACGGAGATTCGCCGTATTCAGCAGGAGGTCGGCATCACTGCCGTTTATGTTACACATGACCAGTCCGAAGCCATGGCGCTTTCGGACAAGATCATCATCATGAACAAGGGTGTCGTTGAGCAGATGGGCACGCCGCAGGAGATCTACCATCGCCCGAAAAACGAATTTGTCGCCGACTTCATCGGCGAGGCGAACTTCCTCAAGGGCAAGCTCACGCGGTTTGACGGCAAAAAGGCCGAGCTGCTGATCGGCGAGCATCCCTTCACGGTCGAAGCCGCAGAGCATATGCAGCCCGGGCAGGAGTACACCATCGTCCTGCGTCCGGAGGCAGCATCTCTGGCCGAGCAGGGCGTACTTCCCTGCCGGGTCGTACTCTCGTGCTTCATGGGCAGTTATCAAAACTATCACGTCGTGGTCGGCGATACGCTCGTCAAGCTCACGGAGCCGAATCCGAAAAATAAACGTATCTACGCCGTAGGCGAGCATTGCTTCCTTGATTTTGCCGCCGACTCCATCCATATTATTTAAGCTTCGAAAGCCGCCCCTTGCGGGCGGCTTTTTTCGGGAGGATTTAAAAATGCAGGAATACCTTTTCTCAGATGCACAAAACGATAATCCGCTTTGGCTGGATACGCTCCGCGCCCATTTTGCCGCCGACCCGAATGCCGTCCGTCTGACGCTGCGCCGCATCGGCGCGGACGGCTCCGTGCGTGATTTTCTCCTTCCTCTGCCCCGTCCGCAAAAGCCGGAGCAGCGCGAGACGCTTCGCCGGTATCTCTGTGCAACCGTCTACAATCTGCTCTCGGCTCTGAGTGCGCAGCGACTGGAATTCTACCTTGACCCCTCCGAGACGCAGACACTTGAGCTTCTTAACGAGCTTCCCGCTCTGTTTCAGCTCGGTGCGAATGAACACAGCGGTTATGGCAAGGTCACGGCCATCGCCGACCGGCTCTGCCGAGCATTGGGAAAGTCCCCGCTGGAATTTACCGTATGTAGCGCGGCGGACTATCATCCGATCCCGTCGGAAACGGCAAAGCCGACGGCAGTACTTCCGGAAAAGCTGTCGGCCTGCCTTGCAAAAGAAGCGCATGGAATCGTATGCGGTATGGATATCGGCGGAACGGACATCAAGCTCGCGATAAGTCGTGACGGGGTGCTCCTTTGCTGCAAGGAATTTGACTGGAATCCCGCCGCCTACCCGAATGTTGAGGATTTGATCCGTCCCATTCTGCTTTTGCTGCGCCTGATGGCCTGTCGGGCAGCGGTGCAGAATCCGACCCCTACCCTACTGTGCGCTCTGGAAAAGGGCGCGACGCTTGCGGAAATGCAGACAGCCGTCGACACGCTTCCCACCGTTCGGTTCGATGCGCTCGGTATCAGCTTCCCGGACGTGGTCATCTCCGACCGAATCGTCGGCGGTGAGACGCCCAAAACCCGCGCCATGCGTCAGAACACCTCGCGAGACTACGAAGCACAGTTTGCGAAGCTGCGTGAGCTCCGTGAGACTCTTAAGCCTCTTTGCAGGGAAAACGCGCCCATCCGCATTATCAACGACGGCCACATGGCGGCCTTTGCCGCCGCATTGGAGCTTTGCGCGGGCGGACAGAGCGCACTGCTTGCCGACGGCGTTATCGCACACGCGCTCGGCACGGATCTCGGCACCGGATGGCTTGACCCGGACGGCTCCATTCCACAGGTGCCGATGGAGCTTTACGATTTTTTGCTCGATCTTGGCAGCGCACACAGTGCAGCCCTCGCACCGGACGATCTGCGCAGTGTGCGCAACGAAAACTCCGGCATGGCCGGCGCGCGCCGTTACGTCGGCCAGGCAGCCGCTTTCCGGCTTGCATGGGCAAGCGACCCGCATTTGCTCGACGGCTTCACGGAAACTCGTGACGGTCTGCTGCTCCTGCCCGCACGGCTCCGTAAGCCCTGTTTAGAGCATCTGATGCAGGCGGCACAAGACGGTAACGAAGCCGCCCGAGCGATCTTCCTCGACATTGGCAGGAATCTCGGTCACGTCTGCCTGGAAGCGGAATGGCTGCTCGCACCGAAAACACAGCTTCGTTTCCTCTTCGGCCGCTTTGTCAAGCTACCCGAATGCTTTATGCTTCTTGCACAGGGCCTCTCGGAGGTCTGCCCCGGGCTGGTGCTCCGGGCGCCGGATGAGTCGATAGCCAACTCCCCGCTTATGGCGCAGCTCGCGGCACAACACGGTCCGACCGTTGCCCAGTTCGGCCAGGCAATCGCATCGATCTACTACGCGCTGATGTGACTTCTCCCACAATAGATTTGACCCTCTGCGGCTTACGCCGCAGGGGGTCTTTGGGGAAGGAATATTTATCGATGAAGAAACTTCAGAATCGTCAATCAGCCCTTCGGTGTCACGATCACGTTGGCAAGCTCCTTGCCGAAAGCTTCCTTCACGGCTGCGTCGAGCTTGGCATATTCGCCCTCGGCAAGGGTCTTTTCCGCAGTGGCGTCGGTACCGTCGTAGTTGGCGCCCGCAATGGCGAAGATCACGGTATTGCCTTCCTGATACAGTCTGGCGTTCATCAGCTTCTGGGAAGCGGTCTTGCCATCCTGAGACGCCGCCTTGACCATCTCGGTATAGGCCTTGTTCAGAGCCTCGACCGCCTTGTCTGCGTAGCCGTCCTTCACAGTCAGAACGATAACAACATCCTCACCGTTCTCGTTCACTTTGGCTGCAAAAGCTTCGATCTGCGTGTCGTCCAGTCCGTAAGCACTCTTCAGGTCGTCCTTTTTGAGCTCAACGGTAGCCAGATAGCCCTTATCCAGCGCTGCGGCGAGCTTCTTTTCCAGCTCGGCAGCAGTCATGTCCTTTTGGTCGTCCTTCTCGGAAGGGATCACGGCCGAGTTCTTCGGCAGCTTACTGAAGAAGCCCTTAACGATGGTATCAACCTTGGCATATTCGATATCGGCAACCTTTTTCTCCTCGGCAGCGTCCGTACCGACGTAGCCCTTACCGGCAATGACATACACAACATAATTACCGGAGGTGTAAAGACGGGCGCCCAGCAGCTTCTGAGAGGCGGCGTTGCCGTTCTTACGGGCATTGTTCACAGCCTCGGCCAGTACCTTATTCAGCGCCTCCACGGCCTTATCCGCATAGCCTTCCTTCACCTGCAGCAGAATCACGATATCCTCAAACTTCGTGTTCTTCTTGGCAGTAAAGCTGGTGATCTTGTCGGTATCCAGACCGTAAACGTTTTTCAGATCGTCCTTTGAGATTTCCACGGAAACATTGTAGCCGTCCGTGCCGAGACCCTCGGCAAGCGACTTGTCCATATCGGCCGTCTTGTCGGTCGGCTTATCGTCGTCCGTCGTCGACGGCTTCGTCGGATCGGTGGGCTTTGTGTTGTTGTCGGAGCAGGCGGCAAGACTAAACAGCATCACTGCCGCGAGCAAAAATACGATCAACTTTTTCATGTTTTGTTTTCTCCTTTTGATTTTTGGGTTCATGTATTTTATCCGGCGTTTTCGCGCCTCTGTCTGTATAACGATCCGGCCGCGAAAAATGTCGGGTTTTTTTTGTGAACTTATTGTGTCTTACCGCTGCGCAGCAGCACGGAAACCGCTTCCAGCTCTTCGATGGTCGCTCCGTCAGTATTGGACAGATAGTAAACCACCCCGTCCTTCTGCCAGCGCTGCTTCAGGCAATGCCGCCGGCCGATGCGCAGCCGAACAACCGTATAGTCCGCGCCGTCAGGGGTACAATTGATCTCCTCGTCGCCGTACAAGCCGCTGACATCCACATCATCCGCCGTTGCGCGGAAATAGTAGGTATGTCCGTTCAGCTCAAACTCCACGGAGGCGACGTCCCCGTTTAAAATCGCGTATTCCGCCGTCTGAGCACCCTCGGGAGCCGCCACCGCGGCATTGAGCGCAGAGAAATCCTGAGCACCGGAAACCTTGGCATAAGCACAGACGGTCAGGTCATCCGTCGGAAGCGGCTGCGGGCGCGGCTCACCGTCGGACAGCAGGTTCGACAGTCCGAAAACGGTAAGACACAGGCAGGCGGCAAGCGGCAGTATCAGGCGTGCAAGACGCCTTCCCTTTTGCGGTGCAGCCCTGCCGCCGGACGTCGGTCCGGCAGTGTCGCGGCGCACGGCCTCGACGGTCTCAGCTTTGGCAAAGATGCTTTCGAGCATCCGCTCCTTGGCGCCTTCGCGGGGTGCAATGCCCTCCAATGATTTTTGAATCTCCTTCATAACGCACAGCCTCCAAGCTGTCTGCGCAAAAGCTCACGCGCTTCGCGCAGATGATTTCGGACGGTGGACGGCGGCTTTTTCAGCATTTGGGCAATTTCGTCGGTTTTATACTCCATGTAGTAAAACAGATACACCACGTCCTTGTATTTTTCGGGCAGCCTCATGACCGCCTCCAGCGTCTCATCCGTTACGATCTCACCGCTGTTGGCAGGCTCCGGACACTCATCCAGCGAATCGACGGATCGCCTCCACCAATGCTTCAGACGATCCTTGCAGAGGTTCATGGAGGTTACCGTCAGCCATGCTTTTTCGTGCGACTCATCCCGGAATTGCGTCATTCCGGTATAGACCTTAACAAAAACATCCTCGGTGCAATCCTCCGCATCCTCCGGATTTTTCATATAGGTATAGCAAACACGATAAACCAGGCGGTAATTTCGTTCGTAAAACGCCTCGAACGCCTCGCGCGTCCAGGCAAAAGGCTCGGACATTTCATGTCCCCCTTTCACTATAATAACGATCCGTCAGGGAAAAAAGTCGGGAAAAATCATATTTTTTTGATTGCGCACGGGCGACGCACACATAGACGGCTCTACGGTCGGGTAGTTCCGAAAATTTTCCGAATACGGCGCTTGACATCGCAGGATCGATTGACTATACTGAAAAAAACAAATGTAAAGGAGCGCGCCATGATCTACGATACTGCCGTCATCGGCACGGGGCCTGCCGGTCTGTCCGCCGCACTCACCCTCAAAATCAGGGAAAAAAGTTGTCTTTGGCTCGGAAGCCGCAGCATGAGCGATAAGGTCTCAAAGGCGGAAAAAATCTCCAACTATCCCGGCTTGCCGGATATCTCCGGGGAAGCGCTAGCCGCCGCTTTCCGTGCGCACGCCGCACAAATGCGGCTGGAGATTACGGAGCATATGGTCAATTCCATCCTGCCTGTCGGCGGGCATTATGCGCTCATGGCAGGAAGCGAGTTCTATGAAGCGAAAACCGTGATCCTCACAACCGGCGTTGCGATGCAGGCAACGCTGACGGACGAAACCGCCTTTGTCGGGCGGGGTGTCAGCTACTGCGCCACCTGTGACGGCGGGCTGTACCGCGGAAAAACCATCGCCGTTTTGTGCAATCACCCTCGATTCGCCGACGAGGTGCATTATCTTGCCGGGCTCGCCGGAAAAACCTACTACTTCCCGCTCAACCACAGTGCTGAACTGGACGACACCCGATTGGAGACGGTCGCACAGCGCCCGGCCGCCGTTCTGGGACAGCAGCGCGTGCAGGCGCTTGCCCTGCGGGACGGCTCCGAGCTGGCGGTCGACGGCGTTTTCTGTCTGCGTGACAGCGTGGCCCTGTCCGCCCTGCTGCCCTCGTTACAAACGCAGGACGGACACATTGTCGTTGACCGCGAAATGGCAACAAATTTACCGGGCGTTTTCGCCGCCGGCGACTGCACCGGACGGCCCTACCAATATGCCAAGGCCGTCGGTGAAGGAAATATCGCCGCACACGCCGTTTTGGAATATCTGGCAAAGCATTGACTCTCACAGCACACCCCGAAGGCAAGCCTTCGGGGTGATATTTTATTCTCTTAGCAATCTCCGGCGTGCAAGGTTGATCGTGCCCTCCTGCATATGGTTCATCCATGCAAGACTTTTGCCGCAGCCGTAGGCAACACAGGAATCCGTATCATCGGCAAGCATACAACGCATTCCCGTGCGCTCCTGAAGCAGCCTGTCCATACCCCAGAGCTGGCTGCTTCCGCCCGTTAAAACAATTCCGTTGCGCGCAATATCGGCAACCAACTCCGGCGTCGTCTGCTCCAGCACATCCAGCACTGCATCCGCAATTTGACGCGCGGGACGCTTGAGCGCTTCAAAAACATCCTCGGAGGAAACGCTGATCTCGCGTGCCAGACCGCTCTTAAGATCGCGTCCCTTCACGCTGGAATGCAGCGGCGTTTCCCGTTCGCAGACGCAGCCGACGGTCATTTTCAGCTCCTCGGCTGTCGTCTCCCCAATCAGCACGCCGAAGCGCTTGCGTACATAGCGCACGATGGCTTCGTCAAAGGTCGCACCCGCCACACGCAGAGAGCTTGACTGCGCCACGCCGTTGAGCGTCAACACGCCGATGTCCGTCGTGCCGCCGCCGATATCGACGACCATGTGGCCGTCCGGCGACGTCAGATCCATCTGCGCACCCAAACCGGCGGCCAGCGGTTCTTCGATCAGATACACGCGCCGTGCGCCGGCTTCGGTCGCCGCCTGGATCACCGCGCGTTCCTCGACCTCCGTAATACCGCTCGGCACACAGACGATCATACGCGGCTTGATCAGCGAATGCTTTGTCACGCGGCGGATCATCTCCGTCAGCATCCGCGCCGTCAGCTCATAATCGGAAATCACGCCGTCGCGCAGCGGATGGATGGCAACGACGTTTCCGGGCGTTCTGCCCAGCATATTCCGCGCCGCAGAGCCGACCTGCAGAACCTTGCCCGTATTCTTATCCAGCGCAATCACCGACGGCTCGCGCAGTACGATTCCCTTGCCTGCTGCGTAGATCAGTACATTGGACGTGCCGAGGTCTACGCCCAAATCCTTGGAAAAAATTGACATATCCTCACCTGCCTGTTTTTTTTTCGTCCCGCACGGCGGCGACGGTAGCGCACTCCACGCGAGCCGCACCGGCGGTCAGTAAAACGCGGCTTGCCTCACTCAGCGTCGCGCCGCTTGTGATTACATCATCCAGAAGAAGCACCCGTTTGCCTGCAAAGCCCTGCGCATGGAACGGCGTATAAACCCCCAGCACATTCGCTCTGCGCTCGGCAAAGGCCTGCATGGTGGACTGCGCGGGATTATTCCGCGTTTTCTTCAGCGTCCGTACACAGGACACGCTCAACTCACGAGCGACCGCCTCCGCCAAAAGACGGCTTTGATCATAGCCCCGCTTGCGCAGCCGCCTGCGGCTTACGGGAACCCACGTCAGAACGTCGAACTCCACGCCGCGTTCCAGAAGCAGCATTGAAAGTAACCGGCCGTAAGCGCGGGCATAGCTCTGTGCCCCGCGGAACTTATAGCGCAGAATAGATTCCCGTACGGCGTCTTCGTAATAAAAAACGCTCACGCAACGACGGAAGAATTCGCCGCGATCAATGTCTTGCGGCGCATACGGCAACTCCGCCCGGCATTTCGGGCAGAGGTCCGTCTGTTCCCGTGTAAGCAAACTGCCGCAAAAAGCGCATTTCGGCGGATAGAGCAGATCAAGCAGCCAGTGAAAGAATAATTTCATCGACTGTCTCCCGTAAGCCGCAGCCGCAGGCCGGAATATCGCTTGTCCCGGCGGTTGTTTTCGACCATCTGCGCCACAATCTGCTCGTTGCCCACCAGCACCAGAAGCTCTCGGGCGCGAGTAATCGCCGTATAGAGCACGCCGCGTGTCAAAAGACGCGGTGTTCCGGCAAAGGGAACAAATATGACTGCGCGGTATTCGCTTCCCTGGCTTTTATGCGCCGTGACGGCATACGCAAGCTCCAGCTCACCGAGCTGCTCGGCCTCATACCAGACCTCGCGGTCGTCAAAGCGCAGCAGCAGGCGATCCTCTTTCGTGTCGATCGATGCGATCAGACCGATGTCGCCGTTATAAACGCCCGTTCCGGCGGAGCCGTCCGCCTTTTTCCACAGAATGTCATAGTTGTTACGGATCTGCATCACTCGGTCGCCCTCGCGGAAGCAGACTTCGCCGAAAAAGCGCTCATTTTTATTTGGCTTCGGCGGGTTGAGCGCCGCCTGGAGCGCCCGATTAAGACTGGCCGTACCGGTCTCGCCGCGCCGTGTGGGGCTGATGACCTGAATCTCGCCCGCAGGGATATGCATTTTTTGAGGCAAACGTTCGCTGACAAGCTGCGTCACGGTCTGCACAACGGCTTCGGGCGTGCGGCGCCGCAGAAAAAAGAAGTCGCCGTCGGTTGCATTCAACACCGGCAGCTCGCCCCGGTTGACCGCGTGAGCGTTTGTAACAATACGGCTCTGCTGCGCCTGGCGGAAGATCTCCGTCAGGCTTACGGTGGGCACCTGTCCGCTGCGAATGAGATCGGAAAAAAGATTCCCCGCCCCCACGGGCGGAAGCTGATCGGGGTCGCCGACCAGAACCAGTGTTGCAGCCTCCGGCAGAGCGCAAAGCAGACTGTGGAACAGCAGCACATCAACCATTGACATCTCGTCAATAATCAGCGCGTCGCATTTGAGCGGCGTGTCCTCATCCCGTGCAAAGAACATCTCGCCGTTTTCCGGGGAGATCTGCGCTTCCAGCAACCGGTGGATGGTCATGGCCTCGCGGCCGGTCAGTTCACCCAGGCGCTTGGCCGCACGCCCCGTAGGGGCGGCAAGCAGCGTTTTTCTGCCGAGAAGGTCAAACAGGCGCAGAATGCCTGCAAGGGTCGTCGTCTTACCCGTACCGGGGCCGCCGGTAAGGAGCAGTAGCCGCCGCTCGGCGGCCATGCGGATTGCCTCACGCTGAAGCTCCGCAAATTCAATACCGCACACGCCCTCCAGTCCGCGCAGCACGCGCGACGCATCCTTCAATGCCTCCGGCTTCTTCCGCGCGGATTTCAGGAGGCGTTCGGTAATGTAGCACTCCGCCTCATAGTATTCCGGCAGATAGACCGCCTGAAGCCCCGCAATGCGGTCAATCGTCACATCGCCCAGCTCATGCAGTCGATCAAGCGCCTCTATAATCACAGGTGTTTCCAACTCCAGTAACGCTGCCGTCGCGGCAATAAGCTTGTCCTGCGGCAGAAAACTGTGACCGTTGTTAAGATTGTGACGCAGTTCAAACAACAGTCCCGCCTCAACGCGTCGGTCATCGTCGGCTTCGACACCAAGGCCAAGCGCCATGGCATCGGCGGCCATAAAGCCCGCGCCAAACTGCGGCTGCGCCAGGCAGTAGGGGTTCTCCTGCACCAGCTTCAGACTTTTTTCGCCGTATACGCGATAGAAACGCACGGCTACCTCTGCCGGAACACGGTATTCTCCAAGAAATTCAATCAGCCGCCGCACGCCGAGCTGACGGCGAAACGATGCGCCGATCTCCAACGCCTTTTTCATGGAAATGCCGGGGATCTCCGTCAGTCGCTCCGGCTCGGCGTCCAAAATGCGGAGCGACGCCTCGCCGAAGCGGTCAACAATTTTCTCCGCCGTTCTGGGGCCGATTCCGCGCACCGCGCGCGAAGCGAGGTAGGCACGGATCTCCGCCGTCCCCTCCGGCAGAAGGCGTTCAAGAAATTCCGCCTCAAACTGTCTGCCGTAGCTGGCGTGCGTCGTCCAGCGGCCGGTAACAATCAGGCGCTCGCCGGCGGCGGGAGAGGGAATGGTGCCGACGACCGTAACCATCCCGCCCTCCTCACTGTCGAGCTTCAGAACGGCGTAGCCGTTCTGCGGATTCTGGAAAACCACTGCGGCGATTGCGCCGCTAATCACTTCCTGCTCCAACCGTCTCTTTCTCCCATCGTAGCATTTCCGGCAGCTCCGCCGCGCGGCAGAGCGCCGTACCTTCAAAGTCTTCTAAGTAACGCCCGGCAGCCTCGGCTGCCTCCGCCGAAAGGGCATCGCGCACAAACAGCAGCGTCCCGCGCGCTCCGCGCCGCTCACGCAGCCATATTCCGGCACGGAGCGTTTGCTCTACCTGCTGCACACTGCCGTGCAGATAGATCACATGAAAGGTATCGCGCTGCGGCAGCGGCAACAGCAGGGCATCCAGTATGGCCCAGAGAATCAAAAATGCACCGCAGGCGGCAAGTGCCGCCGCAAGGATCGTTAAAAGCATACCATCACCTCGCGCCAGTCTATGCGCCGGGTGCAAAAAGGGTTCAAATCACATCCAGAACCGCCTCTGCGCACAGCATCCCGTCCACAGCCGCCGAGACAATGCCGCCGGCGTAGCCTGCGCCTTCGCCGCAGGGGTACAGTCCGCGCAGACTTATGCTCTGCCGGTCGTCGCCGCGCACAATACGCACGGGCGAGGAGCTGCGGGTCTCCGGCGCGGTCAGCACCGCCTGCGGATCGGCAAACCCGGCAAGCTGGCCGTCCAGCGCTGCAAGCGCCGCCTCCAGCGTATCGGTGATCTTCGGCGGAAACAGCTCATGCAGCTCACAGCCCGTCACACCCGGTCGATAGCTCGGCACAACGGAAGCGAAATTCTGCGTCCTACGGTGCACCAAAAAGTCGCCGACCGTCTGCGCAGGCGCATGATAGTTTCGACCACCCAACTCAAAAGCCCGACGCTCCAGCCGCTCCTGCCAGCGCATACCCGAAAGCGCGTCCCTCTCCGGAAAATCCTCCGGCCGCAAGGTCACAAGCAGCGCGGCATTGGCGTTTTCACCGCCGCGATCGGACAGGCTCATTCCGTTTGTAACGACGGAGTCCGGTTCGGACGCCGCCGCGACGACATAACCGCCGGGACACATACAGAAGGTGTAAGCCGAACCCCCGTCCGGTAGATGGCAGGCCAGCTTGTAATCCGCCGGCGGGATGCCCTCCGGGCGCTCCGTGCCGTATTGGGCGTAATCGACGGAACTTTGTCGGTGCTCGACGCGCACGCCCATGGAAAAGGGCTTGGCATCCATTGCAATGCCGGCGCCCTGCAACGCGCGAAAGGTGTCACGCGCACTGTGTCCGACGGCAAGAATCAGCCGCTTGCAGTCCAACCGCCGCACCTGTCCGCCGGTTTCATATTCCACGGCGCAAAGCGCGTCGTTTTCCCGTATAAGCCCCGTCAGTTTTGAGGAGAAGCGCACCTCTCCGCCGAGTGCTTCGATCCGATGTCGAAGCTCCTGCACAACATGAAACAGAACATCCGTTCCGACATGCGGCTTGGCATCGTAGAGAATTTCCTCCTGTGCGCCGGCACGCACGAGCTGCGTAAGCACCCAGCGAGCGCGCTCGTTTTTTGTCCCGGTATGGAGCTTTCCGTCGGAGAACGTTCCGGCGCCGCCCTCGCCGAACTGCACGTTCGATTCCGGATCAAGGACGCCGCCGCTCCAGAAGCGTTCAACCTTTGCCCTCCGCTCCGGCGCAGCCTCGCCGCGCTCCAGCACAATCGGCCGCAATCCGGCCTCGGCAAGCACCAGCGCGGCGAACATTCCCGCCGGGCCAAAGCCGACGACGACCGGTCGCTCCTCGGCGCTCTTTTTCTCAATTTGGTAGACATAATATTCCGCTCTGGAGATATTTCCACCGCGGCAGCGCCGCAGTATCCTCCCCTCGCCGGACTTGAGCGCCACATCGACGGTGTAGACCCAGCGAAGTAAGGGCTTTTTTCGTGCATCCAGCGAGCGGCGGAATATACGCAGCGTGTCGATCTGCGCGGTTTGCACGCCGAGTGTCCGCGCGGCGTGCCATAGCAGATCCGCGCGGCTGTGCTGCGCGGGCAGGATCAAATCTCGAATACGAATCATGGCGTTCCTTTCAGTTGCCCGGCCAGGTAACCCGACGACCAGGCCCATTGCAGATTGTAGCCGCCGCAATCGCCGTCGATGTCCAGCACCTCGCCGGCTGCATACAGACCGGGACACAGACGGCTCTGAAGCGTATTGGGGTCAAATTCATCCGTTCGAATGCCGCCGGCCGTCACCTGCGCGGCTTCCATCCCCATCGTGCCCAAAACCGGCAGCTCCCAGTGCTTCACCATGCGGCAAATGCGGTCAAGCGCGTCCGTCTCGCCACAGGGAAGCTCGGCAGGGATACCGCACATCCGCAGGACGGTTTTCCCGAGACGGTTGTGGAGCATCCCGGTTAAAAGCTCCTGCGCAGGGAACTGCGGCAAAGCCGCACACCGCGCCGCGAGAAGCGCATACAATTCTTCAGTCCGGACATTGGGTAGTAAATCGATCGTCAGCATTCCGCGTCCGGCAACGGAAGCCGCGCGGGACAGCTCAAAAATCACGGGGCCACTGACGCCATAATCCGTAAATTGCAGCTCTCCCTCGCGCTCCTGCGTGCTAAAGCGTACCCGTGCCCGGCACCGCACCCCCTTCAGCGCACGAACATAGTCCGGCGTGGTTTTCAGCTGAACCAGCGCCGGATACAACGCCGTGCAGCGGTGACCGAAGGAGGCCAGAAGGCGATAGCCAAGCTCTGTGCCGCCGAGCTTCGCACCCGCTGCGCCGCCTGCGCAGACGATCACACGGTCGCCTGAGAATTCTCCAAGATCGCTCTGTGCGAGGAAACGGCCCTTTCTGCGCGAAAGCGCGCGGATCTCGCAGCCGGTTTGTATGGTAACGTTTTCGTTCTGTTCCAGATGCAGCCGCAGCACATCCAGAACGCTGTTCGCGCTGTCGCTGGCCGGGTAGATCCGCCCGTCCTCCTGACAGACGGTCAAAAGCCCGAGTGAGCGAAAAAATTCGAGTGTCTCGGCCGTTCCGAATGCATCGAGCGCGGGGCGGCAGAACTCCGCGTGTCTTCCGTGGTAATGGTCAAGAGAAAGATCGAGGTTGGTCAGATTGCAGCGGCCATTGCCCGTAGAAAGCAGCTTGCGCCCCAGGCGGCTCTGCCGCTCCAGCAGCACGACCCGTGAATTCCGCGCCGCGCAAAGCGCCGCAAGCATTCCCGACGCACCGCCGCCGATAATAAGTGTAGTCATGACAGCCCTCCATTGATTGTTTTATTATATTCGATTTCGCTGCGCAAGGCAAGTAGCTTCTTGACAGAATCCGAAAAAAGCGGTATGATCGACACAAAGGAGGCGTTTGCCATGACCGAACTGACAAAAAGAATCAACGAGTTGGCGAACAAAGCCAAAACCGTCGGACTGACTTCCGAGGAGATTGCCGAGCGCGATGCCCTGCGCAAGCAGTATCTTGCCGCGTTCCGTGAAAACCTGACGGCTCAGCTCGATAACACCTATATCGTTGAACCGGACGGTACAAAGCACAAGCTTGAACGCCGCGACATTGCCGATGCGCCGGATGACCGCAGGAGCGACGAATAACAACGCAGAAGGACGCCCGAAGGCGTCCTTCTCTCTTCCGTACATCCGGCACGGTTGGAACACGGGCTTCCCTTTCGCCCGCTCATACGATGCTCCGCGATAAGCTGTCAGTTTGTCTCAAAGCCGACCAGCACGCCGCCGCGTTCGGCATAATAGCTGCACAGGCCGCGCATGGGGTACAGCGCCAGGTTGGCCTGCGGAAAACGCGAGAGAATCATTTCGCGGAGCGCCTGCGCAGGCGCCTCGCCGTCGGCATGGCCGATGCGGACTCTTCCGCCGTCATAGCCCTCGGCAACCATCTTCTCCAGCAACGCCGAAAGGCCTCTCTTTTCACCGCGGCACTTTTCAATCAGCTCCAGCGTCCCGGCCTCGCTCGCACCGGCGAGAATGCGAATTCCCAGCAATCCGACCGCCTTAGCGGCAATTTTACTGACTCGGCCGTTCTGTGCAAAATTGTGCAGCGACTGCAGACAGCACAGCAGGCGCGTTTTCTTCAGATACTCGTTTCCCTCAAGCACAAGCTGTTCAAAGGTCTTGCCTGCAAGAACGCCGCGGCCGAGCTTTTCCAGCAACAGACGCATCTCCGGCCCCGCACTCAGCGTATCGAACACATGAATCTTTTTTTCCGGATGTGTCTGTAAATAGACCTCGCGTGCGGCAACGGCGGAGCCGTAGGTTCCGGACAGGCCGCTTGTAATGGTCACAACCAACAGCTCGTCAGCGCCTGCAAAGGCGTTCATCCAGCGCTCGGGGCTGGGGCAGGCGGTGCCGGAGCGCCCCTGCCATGCAGCCATATAATCCAGCATTTCCGAAACATTGAGTCTGCGGTCATCCAAAAACTCCCGCTCGTCGGTGCGGACGGACATCGGAACGGAAGCGAAATTCACGCCCTTCATCGACAGCACATCGGCGGATGAATCGGCAATCAGTTTAATCATTGGGATACCTCCATCGGGCGGTTCGTTACGGCGCTTCAGGCGCAAGCCTGTAAAGCCTCCCGGTTACATAATACAACGGTTTTCGCAGGCTGTCAAGTGTCTGCCGCAAACGGCAATGCTGGCCGGACGTAGTATCTTCCGCCGCGTATTGTTAAAAAAAGTAATTATTTCCCGCCTGCGGGGCTTCCATTTACTCCTCACATATGCTACAATGTAATCTGAATTGTAAAACAGGAAAGGAATCTACAATCAATGAAACGAATGCTGCGATACCTCCGGCCCTACCGTGGAAAGCTCGTGCTTGCCGGGCTGATGGTATCAATTTCCACTCTGTGCAGTCTGCTGCTGCCCGCCCTGATGGCCGACATACTTTCAAAGGGTATCCGGCAGCGCGACATGACACAGATTCTCCTGCGCTGCACGCAGATGCTGCTCGTGGCGGCGGCCAGTCTTGCCAGCGTACTCTACGGCACATGGTTATCCAACCGTGTCGTGGCAGGCTTCTGCGCCGATCTGCGCTCGGACGTCTTTGCCAAGGTCAACACGCTCTCGTTTGAGGAATTTGGCTCGCTCGGCACCGCCGCTCTGGTTACTCGTGCAACACACGACGTTCAGACCGTCTCATGGATTGCCTCCATGCTCTGCGGCACCGTTGCAACCATTCCGATGCTGTTCATCGGCGGCGTGGTGTTGGCCATGCGCAAGGATGTGCTGCTTTCGCTCGTGATTCTGGCGCTGATTCCGGTCATCGTGTTCGCCGTCGTTCGAATCGGCCGCCGTGTGCTGCCGCTTTGGGACCAGTCGGACAAGTACATCGACAAGCAGAACGCCATCATGCGCGAGCGCCTGCGCGGCATTCGCGTCATCCGCGCCTTCAACTCCGAGCCGCACGAACACGAGCGTATTGCCGACGCCACGCACATCATGGCGGAGAACATCATCCGCGCCAACACCTCGATGGGTATTCTCAACCCGCTGGCAACCATGCTTCTCAATATCGGCATCGTAGCAATCGTCCTGATCGGCGGCTGGCGGATGCAGGCCGGGTTGAGCAGTGTCAACGCAGGCGATATATTTGCCATTACGCAATATGTCGGCATGATTATGAGCGGTGTAATGATGGCCTCCTTCGGTATCGTCATGTATCCGCACGCACAGGTCGCGGCAAGCCGTATCGGTCAGGTTTTCGAGGCAAAGGGTATGGGCGACCCAAACGTCGGTATGCAGCACGAGCTGACCGGAGACATCCGCCTCAACGACGTAAGCTTTTCCTACGGCGGCAGCGAAAATGCGGTCAACCATGTTTCCCTGCATATTACGAAAGGTCAGAGGATTGCCGTGATCGGCGGCACGGGCAGCGGCAAATCCACGCTGATTTCGCTGCTTCTCGGCTTCCGTCTGCCCACACAGGGGCGGGTGGAATTCGACGGTCTCTCCACTGACGAACTGAGCAAGCACAGCCTCCGCGCCGGAATCAGCAGCGTGCTCCAGGGCGCCGCCATCTATTCCGGCACCATCGGTGAAAACATTCGCATGGGCAAGCCGGATGCCACGGACGAAGAGCTTTGGGACGCGGCGCGGCTGGCACAGATCGCAGATTTCGTCGAATCCTGCCCGGAGGGCATGAATTACGAGATCCGTCAGGCCGGAAAGAATCTGTCCGGCGGCCAGAAGCAGCGCCTGTGCATCGCGCGCGCCGTGGTCAAGCCTGCGCCGATCTACATCTTTGACGACAGCTTCTCCGCTTTGGACTTCCTGACCGAGAAAAAGCTGCGCACCGCGCTCAATGAGACAATCGCGGGAAAAACACAGATCGTCGTAACGCAACGCGTCACCTCCGCCATGAGCGCCGACTGCATATATGTCATGGATCGCGGAAACCTGGTTGATTCCGGCTGCCACGCAGAACTGCTGGAGCGCTGCAAAATCTATCGCGAAATCTTTGCCTCGCAGACGGGAGGAACGGTAAAATGAAAGAAAAAAGAGCCGAAAACGTCCTGCTCCGCCTGCTGCGCGAGGCACGGCCGATCTGGGGTTGGCTTGTCGTCACCTGTATCCTGTGCGTAGCTATCCTTGCGCTGGCCGTTGCGGCACCGAAGCTGCTCGGCGAGCTGATCAATCTGCTCTATGCCGCATGGGACGGGACGCTTACCGCACCGCTGATGCCGCAGCTTCTGCGCGGCGGATTGATACTTCTGGCAGTCTATGCAGGGTATAATCTGCTGAGCTACGCAAAAATGCAGCTGCTCAACCGCGTCGTCAGCCGTTATTTTACTTGCCAGATGCGCATTCGCATCTCCGAGAAAATCTGCCGTCTGCCGGTCAGCTATGTCGACCAAACTCCTGTCGGCGATGTGCTCAGCCGAATGACGGGCGACGTTTCCACAATGGGCAACTACGTCCATACCTTCATTGACACCCTGATGTCCGGATTTTTGCAGCTCATTGCCATCGCGGTGATGATGCTGCTGGAAGACTGGCATCTGGCGCTGATCGTGCTCGTGCTGGCTCCGGTGTCGGTACTGCTGTCGTCGGCGCTGTCATCCAAAAGCGAGAAGCACTTTTTCCGTATGTTCACGCTCGACGGCGAGCAGAACTCCGTCGTCGAAGAATCCTTCACGAATTTCGCCACGACAAAGGCCTACAATCTGGAGGACTACACCCGGCAGAAGCACGACGCGGTCAACCGTACCCGTGCCGAGGCGGAGGTCAAAGCGAACTTCACCTCCTCCGTCGTGCAGCCGATCATCGCGTTTTCCAATGCGATGGCATATCTGCTGATCTGTCTGGTCGGCGGCTGGCTGCTCATCGGCGGGACAATCCAATCGGTCGGTATTCTTGTTACCATTCTGCTCTATGCGAAGCAGTTTGCCTCGCCGTTGGAGCAGATTGCGGGCGGCTTCGGCGGGTTGAATCATACGAAAGCCGCCGCCAGGCGCGTATTCAAGCTGCTCGATCTTCCTGAGGAGCCGCAGGCCGACGGGACACTTCCCGGCGGCGCCGAGGGTAATATTCGCTTCGAGCACGTTGATTTTTCCTACAGCACCGTCAAGCCGCTGATCCACGATCTGTCGGTCGATGTAAAAAAAGGAATGAACGTCGCCATCGTCGGTCCGACCGGCGCGGGAAAAACCACGATTGTCAATCTGCTCATGCGCTTCTACGACGTGGATAAGGGCCGCATTCTCATCGACGGCATCGACTGCGCAACCCTCTCGCGCGAGGCATTGCGGAGTCAGTTTGCCATGGTGCTTCAGGACACATGGCTGTTCCGCGGAACCATCGCCGAAAATGTTGCCTACGGCAAGCCGGATGCAACACGCGAAGAAATCGTCTCCGCCTGCGAACGCGCCTACTGCGACCACTTCATCCGAACCCTCCCGGACGGCTACGACACCATCGTCGGCGACGACATGACGAATCTCTCCGGCGGCCAGAAGCAGCTTCTGACCATCGCCCGCGCAATGCTGGCCGACCGCCGTCTGCTGATTCTCGACGAAGCCACCTCCAACGTTGACACGCGCACGGAGATCCTGCTGCAAAAGGCAATGGACAATCTGATGCGCGAACGCACCTGTTTTGTCATTGCGCACCGACTGTCAACCATCGTAGACTCCGATCTGATCCTGGTGATCGATCATGGGCAGGTTGTCGAACAGGGTACGCACACGCAGCTTTTGGAGAAGCAGGGCTTCTATTATCGGCTCTACCAGAGTCAGTATGCAATTTGACAAGGAGGACGGTATGATCTATGACGCCGTAATCGTCGGCGCCGGCAACGCCGGACTTTCCGCCGCACTTTGTCTGGCATCGGCGGGCAAACAGGTGCTTTTACTGGAACGGCAGCTCCAACCGGGCGGCTGTGCCACCGCATTCCGCCGGGGCCGCTTTGAATTTGACCTGTCCATGCATGAGCTTTGCGACTACGGTGCCCCCGGTGCAGGCGGCGGCATCCGTGCGCTGTTTGAGCGCTGGGGCGTAAAAGCGGATTTTCTGCCTCTGAAGCACTGTTTTCGCCTGATCGCAACCGGTTCGGACGGCACGCCGTTGGATGTCACGCTCCCGGCAGGGACAGAAGCCTTCATTGAGGCAACGGAGCACTATGCTCCCGGCTCGCGTGCGTGTGTTACAAAGTTTTTTGATCTCGCCCGAGAAACGGATGAAGCGTTGGGCTTCCTCGGTGCGGGCGGCAGTGAACATCCGGTCTCGTTGCTGCGGCACTATGCCGGTGCGCTTCGTTATGGAACCTACACCGTCAGTCAGGTGTTTGACGCGCTGGATTTGCCGATGCGCGTCAGAGACATTCTCGGCGCATATTGGAGTTACCTCGGCGTACCGCTCGACCGACTGAGCTTTATCCACTACGCCTCCATGTTTTATCGTTATGTCTCCCTCGGCCCCTGTATTCCCGTGCAGAATGCGCACGGTCTGAGTCTTGCCCTGCTCGAGCGCTTTCGCGCCCTCGGAGGACATATCCGCCTTGGCGTAAACGCCGAACGCATCCTCTTTGAAAACGGGAAGCTGTGCGGCGTGCACACCGACCACGGCGATATCGCCTGCCGCTGCGTGCTTGCCAATGTGAATCCGGATGTGCTTTACGGAAAGATGGTCCCGCCGGAGTTGGTCTCCGATCGACAGCGCCGCCTTTCGGCGGCGCGGGCGGGACGGCGTCTCGGTCATGTGTTCACACTGCACCTTGGTCTGAATCGCACCGCGCAGCAGCTCGGCATCCGCGACTATACCATTATGCTGGCCGGCAGCGCCGACTCATGCCTTGAGGCAGAGGCTATGAAGCACGCAGAGACAAACGAGTACGCCATCTTTGTTTGCTATGATCTTGCCAATCCTGCCGCCTCTCCCGAAGGCTGCTGCACATGCAGTCTGACGGCCTTCCAGAGTGCCGCAGACTGGCATGAGATCTCCCCGGAAGAATATATCGCAAAGAAAAACGCCTTTGCATCCCGGCTTCTGACTCTGCTTCGCCGCAAGACAGGGATCGACTTGCGGCCGCATATTGAAGAGCTCTCCATTGCCTCTCCCGTCAGCTTTGCGCATTGGCTCAGCACGCCTGAGGGCGCCGCTTACGGCTTCGCTCCCGAAGGCTGGGACGGTGTTATGGCTCGTGCCATGCAGTTCGACCGGGATTGCGATCTGCCCGGTCTCATCCCCATCGGCACAGCCGGTGTCCGCGGAAACGGCTATAATGCGAACTATACCAGCGGACGTATCGGCGCGGAACTGGCGCTCAGTCGTCTCGCGGAAAAGGAGCAGGTATGAACGGCAAACTTACAATTCTGGCAGACCTCTACAAGTTGACGACGCTTCCTGCGCAGCGCGACGCGGCGATTGCCGCTGCACAGAACACCCCGATCGTCATCGACGATCCGCTGGCACAGCTTGCGGATGCACTGCATCCCGGCATTTTTTCCGCACGGGTCGAAAAAATCGACACACTCGGTCGCGCAAGGCGTTATTGGCTACGCTGTGATCGTCCGGTATACTTCCGCGCAGGACAGTATCTTAGCCTGCGACTTACCATTGGCGAAAGCCGCCTGACGCGGGCATATTCGATCTGCTCCTCCCCGGCGCAGGGTATGCAGTGCCTTCTGGCTATCGCCGTCGAACGGGTTCCGGGTGGTTTTGCATCGCAGTGGATCCACGAAAACTGGCAGATAGGCACAGCGGTCTCCTTCGTCGCCCCTTGCGGCGATGCGGTTTATGAGCCGCTGCGCGACCCCACGGAGATCGTTGCGCTTGCGGGCGGCTCCGGCATCACGCCTTATCTTTCCATGGCGCAGGCCGTTGCGGACGGTACCGAGCCGTTCCGACTGACGATTCTCTACGGCAATCATAACTATGCATCGGCGCTCTTCGCCGATGAACTGGCTGCGCTTTGCCGCATCTGCGACCGTCTGCGTGTCATCCACGTTTTACAGGACGAACGGCGCGAAGGCTGTGAGCACGGTATCGTTGATGCAGAGACAATACAAAAATACGCCCCACAAGGCTGCCGCTTTTTTATCTGCGGCACGGGCGATTTCTGCTCGCACACATTGGCTGAGCTGGCCTCGTTCGACATTTCGCCGGAGGCGGTGCGCCACGATCCCCTGCCGCCCGCTCCCCCTGCGGAGGCACAGCAGACCGTTGTTGCCCTGACTGTCCGACAGGGCGATGCGGAGACGACTATTTCCGCCCGCACAAACGAGCCGCTGCTGGTTGCATTGGAACGTGCAGGGTTGTATGTTCCCTCGCGCTGCCGCGGCGGGAGCTGCGGCTGGTGCCGTACAAAGCTCCTGTCCGGCGATGTCTTCTGTCCGCCGGAAAATGACGGCCGCCGCCGCGCCGACCGCGAGTATGGGTACATTCACCCCTGTTCATGCTTCCCTCGCAGCGATTTGTCCATCGAGCTGCCCGGATAAACAAAACGCCAAACACACGGTACAAAACAGGGGGATCCCTTCCGGGCAATGTCACTAAGTTAGAAATATTGTTATCAAATGTAACGCCCTAACGAATGAGTGCATTCCGCAAGGGATGC
>CAKUDE010000028.1 GCA_934645175.1 uncultured Oscillospiraceae bacterium | reverse complement strand
AAAAGAAAAATGAGCACCGAACACCAAGTCCTTTTGCACAGCGACCAGGGTGTTCAGTACTCATCCGCAGGTTATTGCAACCTACTTAAAGAATACAATGTAATCCAAAGTATGTCAAGAGCAGGAAATCCTCACGACAACGCAGTTATGGAAAGTTTTTGGGGGCGCTTCAAGGACACGCTACGCAAGCATTTCCGTTACTGGGAGAGGGATGATCTGAGGTCTACCATTGAACAGGCAATCTACTATTTCAACAACGAACGTCCCGTCCGCAAACTAAATGGAAAACCACCAGTCCTGTTCAGAACAGAACTGGTGGCTTAAGAAATTTTGTGTCTACTAACTATTGACTACTTCACCTTTCGGGACGGCGTTTTATCACAAATTACATATCGAACGGTTCCATCGACAGGACCGGGTGGCCAACCTCGGTGAGGAAGGCGAGAAGCTGCTCGGGATCGTCGGTGCAGACGGTCTCGTCGGCAATCATGTCGGCGAAGTTGTCCACATCGTAAAGCTCCTTGGCGGTCTTGTTGATCTTGTCGCGCATCTGCTCCTTCAGCTCCTTCGGCAGCCATACCAGACGGCCCAGGCCGCCCTCGGCAGCGATGAACTTCTTGGAAGCGATGAAGTGCTTGCCGTGGCCCATGAAGCCGGGCGTCTGAACGCCGCCGCCGGTCATGGAAGCCATCTCGGAGAAGGACATACCCAGAGGCGTCATGCCCGCGTGCTCACGGCTGGTGATAACAACGCCCATGGAAACAGGCTCAACGCCGCAAATGCACTCGAAGCAGCCGCAGGAGGTCATCGGATCCTGGAACAGGGAGTAGAGCGTAACGTGCTCCAGCGCGCCGTGGGAGTACTTGTTGACAGCCTCGTCAACATCCTCGTAGCGGCCGAGCTTCTCGTCGATCATGTGATCCTTCGGCACGACCTGGCAGGGGCCCTGCGGGTCAAGCTCGTTGGTCGCCTTCGCATCCAGCCACGACACGGCGCCGCAAAGACCCAGACGCTCCGGAGTGACGATGCAGACGTGGCTCGGAGAGAACGCCTGGCACATGATGCAGGTATAGAAGCAGTTGACGGACTCATCGGTCATCGATGCAAGACGCTCGTCGCGCTTGTCGAAGACCTTGTTGGCCTCGGCGCGCAGCTTGGCGTTCGGCTCCTCGCCGACGACAATGCGAACCTGGCACTTATCGACAACGGCGTCAAACTCGCTCTTGATCTTGGCATAAAGAACCTCGCCGATATGGCGCAGACGGAAGCCCGCCTCATAGTCGGCCTTGGAGATACGGATACGGATCATATCGCGCTGGCCGGTGTGCATCAGACCCTCAACGCAGTTGAGGAACTGGTGGAACTTACGCTCCATAACCGGCTCGAAGTCGGTCTGCATGGCCTTGCCGGCAACCTCGACGGTGTAGGAAGCGGAAATCTTCGCACCGACGGGGATTTCGTCCAGCTCGGGGCCTTCAACGATGATCTTATGATCCTCGATCTCGGAAAGATCGCGGGTGGTAACAAGCTCGAAGCAGTCCTTGCGGGAGCCGTCGATCTCGACCTGCATATCGCCCTTGCGGATAATTTCGCCTTCGAAGGCGGAGGAGAACGCAACGGGAATGTCGATGTTCGTAATCTTGAGCTTAATGCCGCGGGCTTCGATGGAGGTATCGATCCAGTCCTTGGTGTTCTCATAGACGATCAGGGACTTCGGAACGGCCCACATATCGTTGGTGTCGTTGGTAATGACCGGGAAGCCCATCTTGATGGCGCCGGCGCCGCAGGCCACGGTGATGTCGGGCACGGGAGCGTAGGCGTTGACCATGGCGTTCATGCGGTCGAAGGTATAACGGTGGAAAGCGTCGGCATCGCCGGCCTCGGTCGCGCCGAAGATAAACGCAGCGCGGACGACGACGGAGATGATGTGGCCGACGGACCAGATTTCATTGCCCACGGGCACGACGCGAACGCCCCAGCCCATGTTCATGCCCTTTTCGGCGAGCTGATCGATAATGCCGCCGATCAGGAATACGAAAATACCGCGGCTCTGGTAGCCCTTGACGGTCTCGACGGCCTCTTCTGCGGAGGGAGCCGGCCCGATCATAACGACGAAGCCGGGGATGTCGCCGGTAACGAGCGGAACGCCCAGCTCACGAACCTCGGCATCGGAGAAGTGGCCGTGGTAGAGAGTGCCCTCGTAGGGAGTGGCGGTACGGGCGTACTTGCAGGCCTCGATAATCTCGGCGGCAATGGCGGTACCGATGCCGGAGGAGAAGATGGAGGCGGTGCGGTTTTCACGGGTCATCATGGCCTTCACATCGGCCAGCGCTGCCTTCAGATCGCCGACGGTCTCGACCTTGCGGCCGATGTAGGCGTAGACGCAGGCAAGATAATATGCAGTAGACGGCAGAGCCATCGGAGCAGCCTCGCCAAGCTCGGCGACGACGGCGTTGACCTCTGCCTCGGCCTTGGCGAACATCTCGTCAGAGCCTCGGAATACACGTTCAAATAATGCCATAAGTATTCATCCTTTCAGGTATCGTTTCGATCCAATATCTCTTTGATGGCGCGGATTTCCTCCAGCGCGGAGGGAGAGCAGTCATAGGGCGACAGGCCTCTGCGGTCGGCGTCGATGACCTCGGCGTTATAGCTGATAAAGCCGAGCAGATCCTCCGCCGGGATACGCTCCCGCAGGAAGGCGCGGTCGGATTCGTCGCGGACCTTGTTGGCCACGACGCGCACACGCGTCACGCCGATGTCGCGGGCAAGCTGCTTAATGCGGGTGTAGGTCTGGATGGAGCGGGCGCCCGGCTCAATGACCACGATGAACTGATCCATCATGCTTGCCGTGCCTCGGCCGAGATGCTCCAGTCCGGCTTCCATGTCCATAATGACCACGTCGTCCTTGCGGAACACAAGGCTCGAAAGCATCGCCTTGAGCATCACATGCTCCGGGCAGACGCAGCCGGTACCGCCGGTATCGACGGTGCCCATCACAAGCAGCTTGACGCCGTTGATCTCTTTGGCGAGCTTATCCGGCAGATCGGCGACCTGCGGATTGAGCTTGTAGAAGGTGTTGCTCTCGTTGGCGGCGGTGCGCTCCTTGGCAAGCTCCTTCATTTTGGAGACGGGAACAATGGAATTGACCTCCTGCTCCGTCATGCCCAGCGCCAGACCGAGATTCGCATCCGGGTCAACGTCCGCCGCGAGCACCTGTCTGCCTTCCGCGGCATAGAGCCGGGCGAGCGTAGCGGCCAGCGTGGTTTTCCCCACGCCGCCCTTGCCGGTGATCGCCAGCTTCATGGCGTCAGATGCCCAGCGCGGCGCGCTTGGCTTCGATGCACTCGATCATCTTGTCGCCGAGCTTCTCGATGTCGGTTTCGACAACGAAGCGAGCCTCGACCCAATCCTTCACGCCGTGCTCGCCCTGAAGCAGCGCGGTAACCTCCGAAGAACCCTTGGTGTAGGGATCGACGCCGAGGAAGGTCTCGATGCCGGTAGCAACGACGTAGTTACCGATGGAGACGGCCTTTTCGGACATCCATTCCGGAGCGCAGCCGACGACCGGTACCTGAGAGATGTTGACGCCCCAGTCCTTCGCAATGTCGGACGCAAGGATCATCATACGGGAAATATCGACGCAGGAGCCCATGTGCAGCACGGGCGGGATATTGACGAGCTCGCAGACACGGCGCAGGCCTTCGCCGCAAAGCTCCTTGGCTTCCTTGTCCATGAGGCCGGCCTTGGCGGCGGCCTGCGCGGAGCAGCCGGAAACGATGAGGATGATATCGTTCTTGATGAGCTTCTTCATCAGCTCGATGTGCGCGGTATCGGGGCGCACCTTGGGGTTGTTGCAGCCGACCATGGCCACGGCGCCGCGGAGAACGCCGGACTTCACAACGTCAACCAGCGGGCGGGTGGTGCCGGTAATGTCGACATGGCTGTTGGTGACGGTATCGAGGCAGGACTTGATGGCCTCAACGGAGTAACCGACGGTTGCCTTCGTCTTCTGCTGCGGAATGTTGACCAGGCTCTGGTCACGGTTCTTGAAATTGTCAATGGCCATCTTCACAATCGCCTTGGCGTTCTCACCGGCGGACTCGGCGCTGAAGCGGACGAACTCGGAATCCGGGATGCGGGCGATGGGAGAGGTGGTGATGAACTTGGTATGGAAGCACTTCGACAGGGGCCCCAAAGCGGGGAAGATGCACTGCACGTCGACGACGATCGCCTCGCAGGCGCCGGTCAGAACGACGTTTTCCTGAGACAGGAAGTTGCCCGCCATCGGAATACCGTGACGCATGGTAACTTCGTTGGAGGTGCAGCACACGCCGGCGACGTTGATGCCCTTGGCGCCCTGCGCCTTGGCATAGGCAATCATTTCCGGATCGTTGGCATAGAACACGATCATCTCGGACAGCGACGGGTCGTGGCCGTGGACGATGATGTTGACCTGATCCTTGTCCATGACGCCGATGTTTGCGGTGGTATCGATGGGCTTCGGCGTGCCGAACAGAATATCGGAGAATTCCGTTCCCATCATGGAGCCGCCCCAGCCGTCGGAAAGGCCGGCGCGCAGCGCCTGACGGATAAGCGCCTCGGGCAGTGAGGAGCAGCCCATATGGGTCATATGCATGGACTGGGAAACCTCGCGGTCAATGGCACGCGGCTCGATCTCGGCGTCCTTCCAGAGCTTCTGGGTATGCTCCGGCGCACGCTTGAGGAAACGCTGCACGCCGAAGGGCTTGCCGTATTCCATCAGACCGGCCTCGGCGACCTCGTGGGCCAGATCGTAGATGTCCTTGCCCTCGGTCTCGATGCCCCACTCACGCGCAACGCGCTTGAGCTTTTCGGGATCCTTGACGGTGTAGTTGCCGCCCTCGCGGGTCTGATACAGCGTGTGGCAGATCTCGCGGCCGTGGTCGGAGTGCGTGGCCGAACCACCGGCGGTGAAGCGCAGATAGTTTCTGGCAACGATGCCGTGCACGTCGCAGCCGCAGATACCGCGCGGCGCCTTCGGCGTAATGCGGCACGGTCCCATCGAGCAGATGCGGCAGCAGGTGCCTGCCTCGCCGAAGCCGCAATGGGGGGTCTGGTTTTTCACGCGCTGCTGCCAGCTGTCGGCGCCGACCTTCTTGCCGTTTTCCAGCAAGGAAGCGGTGGCCTCCTCCATCTGTTCGACAGTGATGTAGCGTTCCTGACTCATAGTAATCCTCCTGTTGTGATCTGTTGACTGAACACAAAAATAGCGATGCTCTTGGCACCGTTGCAATGGGACGACGAAATCCTCCCAAATATACTGATTAGATTTTAACAAGCCCGGCCTGAAAAGTCAATGCCTATTTCGGGAAAAGTCTCCAGCAAATTCCTCTTTTTTTCGTTTTTCGCGACAGAATTTTTTATCCCCCGGCAGGGGATGTATTCCGGGCCATGCAAAGCCTTCCATGTTTGATGCATATCCCGGTATGCAGGAATCTTCGGCAACCCCTTGACAATTCGCTTTTTTCTGTTATCATATAGGGGAGATTTCATAACCTTATCGAGAGTGGCGGAGGGACCGGCCCGATGAAGCCCGACAACCTGCGAAAGCAAGGTGCCAATTCCGGCGATCCATGCGATCGGCAGATGAGGATGCGCCCACCTGCCTCGTCGCTGACGGGGCGATTTTGCACCGATAGGTTTTGAAAGACTTTTACTGATGTTGAAAGAAAGGAAGATCTATCATGCAAAAGAGAATTTTCACCTCCGAATCCGTAACCGAAGGACATCCCGATAAGGTCTGCGACCAGATCTCCGACGGCGTTCTGGACGCCATTCTGGCCAGGGATCCGAATGCCCGCGTCGCCTGCGAGTGCATCGCCACCACCGGCATGGTGCTGGTCATGGGCGAAATCTCCACAAGCTGTTACGTCGATATTCCCCACGTCGCACGGGAAACGCTGCTTCATATCGGGTACGACGGCAAGGTTTCCGGCTTTAACGGCAACACCTGCGCCGTGCTCACAGCCATCGACGAGCAGTCCGGCGACATCGCCATGGGCGTTGACCGCTCCTACGACGAAGCCGACACGCTCGGCGCCGGCGATCAGGGCATGATGTTCGGCTTCGCCTGCGACGAGACACCCGAGCTGATGCCCGCGCCCATCACCTATGCGCACGCGCTGGCCCGCCGGCTGACGGCCGAGCGGAAGTCCGGCGCGCTCCCCTGGCTCCGTCCGGACGGCAAGAGTCAGGTATCCGTGCAATACGGTGAGGACGGTAAGGTCGAGCGCATCGACACCGTCGTCGTTTCCACGCAGCACGCGGCGGACATTTCCGTTGACCGGCTCCGCGAAGCCGTCATCGAGCAGGTCATCCGCCCGTCGCTTCCGGCGGAGCTGCTGAAGGATACAAAATTTTATGTAAACCCCACCGGCCGTTTCGTCATCGGCGGTCCGGAGGGGGACTCCGGTCTGACCGGTCGAAAGATCATCGTGGATACCTACGGCGGCTATGCCGCGCACGGCGGCGGCGCCTTCTCCGGCAAGGACCCGACGAAGGTGGACCGCAGCGCGGCCTATATGGCCCGCTATATTGCAAAAAATCTCGTCGCCGCAGGGTTGGCGCGAAGCGTACAGCTTGAGCTGGCCTACGCCATCGGTGTCGCACAGCCGGTCAGCGTGCTGGTCGATACGCGCGGCACGGGGAAATACGACGACGCACGCATCGCCGAGGTCGTCCGCCGCTGCTTCGATCTACGTCCGGCCGCCATCATTGAAGCGCTTGACCTGCGCCGCCCCATCTACCGTCAGACCGCCGCCTACGGCCACTTCGGCCGCAGCGACCTCGATCTGCCGTGGGAGAAAACCGACCGCGTGGAACAGCTTCTGTCCGCGATCTGATAAGAGTATACTATTATTAAATGGAGGTTTGCCCAGTATGAAGCTCGCAAAACGAATCCAACAGTGCCGTCTGTCCCCCATCCGCAAGTTCTACCCCTACGCCACCGCCGCGCAGGAGCGCGGGATCAAGATCTACCAGCTCAATATCGGCCAACCCGACATTCAGACGCCTCCGGCGTATTTTGAAGCCATTGCGAACTTCCATCAGGAGGTGCTCGCTTACGCCCCCGCGCCCGGCATCCCCGTGCTCGTCGACGCAGTCCGCGATTACTACAAGCGCCTCGACGTAGACTATGCGCGCAGCGACCTTCTCATTACCACCGGCGGCAGCGAAGCGCTGCTGATGACTATGCTCTGTATTCTCGACGAGGGCTGCGAGGTGCTCGTTCCCGAACCCTTCTACCCCAACTACAACACCTTCGTGCGCAGCGCCGGCGGCACGATTCGCCCCATTCCCACCTCGGCGGAAAACGGCTATCGCTTTGCCGACCGCGCACGCATTGAGCCGCTCATCAACGAAAAGACCCGCGCGATTATGTTCTCCAACCCCGGCAACCCCACCGGCACCGTCCTGACCACCGAGGAGGTTCGCCTGCTGGCAGACATTGCCAAGGAGCATGACCTGTTCCTCATCTGCGATGAGGTCTACCGCGAGTTCATCTATGACGGCAGCAAGCCCGCCACCGCCGCATCCTTCCGCGACATTGACGACAATCTGATCGTCATCGACTCCGTTTCCAAGCGTTTCAGTGCCTGCGGCGCACGCATCGGCGCGCTTATCAGCCGCAACAAGGCGTTCATGGAGAGCGTTACAAAGATGTCTCAGGCACGTCTGTCCGTCGCCACGCTCGACCAGATCGGCGCCGCCGCACTGTATCATGTCGACTCAAGCTATTTCGATGCCACGCGCGACGAGTACCGCCGCCGCCGCGACCTGTGCTACCGCAAGCTGCTGGAGATCCCCGGCATCGTCACAAGCGAGCCGCAGGGCGCCTTCTACACAATGGCCAAGCTGCCCGTTGACAGCACCGAGAAATTCCAGATGTACCTGCTGACCGAGTTTGAGGACAACGGCGAGACCGTCATGTTCGCGCCGGGCAGCGGCTTCTATGCCACCGAGGGCGCCGGCGAGCAGGAGATCCGTATCGCCTACGTTCTTTGCTGCGAGGATCTTGCGCGTGCGCTCGACCTGCTTCGCATCGCCATCGAGCGTTACAACGCGAAGAATAAGTAAATCCCCCCGAAATCAATCCGGAGCCTTCCGATCGGAAGGCTCCGGATTTTTTATGCCCCCATAAAACGCAGAGGACCTCTCCTTTCGGAGAGGCCCTCTCCCATCCGGGAGGGAACCCGGATGGGGCAGGAAGGGAAAGAACCGTTAGTCTGCTTTCGCAGGAATAATGGTCAGGCCGTTGATGTCGATGCCGTCGCCGACGGTATCGATCTTTGTCAGGGTATGCGTGCCGGCGGTCTCATCGACGACCAGCTTGTAGATCAGGTCGGAGGAATCGGTCACATAGAAGCAGCCGTTTGTCTCGTCCCAGACCATTTCGTTGACGCGGTTTTCGACAACCAGATCGATGTCGGAGGCAACAATCTCAACCTCATTTGCGCGCATCTCCTGATTGACGCGGTACAGCACGGTGCCGTTGTAGCCTCTGCCGAGGAAGTAGGCATAGCCGTCCTTCACGGTGACGGTACGGGCCTGCGGCATTCCTCTGAGATTGGAAACGTCGATGGAAGCGGAAGAATAGCTGAAGGACTCGAGCTTATCGACCAGGAACTGGAAGATATAGTAGTTCGAAACAACATACAGCGCTCTTTCGACCGGATCGTAGGCAAGGTCGCTGGCGTCGGAGTAGGTGTAGAGCGTACCCTTGTAGGCACTCTGCCCGGTGGTCATGTCGTAGTAGTAGAGATACGGCAGGCCGCCTTCGTTGGCAACGTACCAGATGCCGTTCTCGCCGTCGTAGGCCATGCCCGCGATGGTTGTGCCGCCGGAGAAGGAGGCGACGACCTCGGCGGTGGCGCCGGGCAGCTCGGGATTGAAGCTGATGAGCGCGTCGCGCTTACCGGAAACGGTGAAGGCCTTGGAGGCGGGCTTGCCGGTCAGATCAACGACCGTGACGGTGCAGCTTGCGGTGACGCCGGTCTGCTCGCTTCTGACGGTAATGGTCGCAACGCCCTCGCTGACGCCGAGAATCTTGCCGTTGGCGTCGACCGCGGCGATTTCGGGATTGCTGCTCGACCAGGTCACGTTCTTATTCACCGCATTGGACGGGCGGACGGTAACGCTGAGCTGGAGCTCGCTGCCCTTCTGGATACGGCCGACGGTCTTGCTCAGGAGCAGGCCGTTGACCTCGCCGACGGGAACGTCGGCCATATCGGGCGTGGTGGCCAGCAGGCCGAGATAGGCTTCGCCGATCTTGGTGTCTCTGCCGGGCGCCGTCTGGATGGCAACCTTGCCGAGAGAGAGGATCTCCGGAGTCTCGTTGCCGAGGAGCATCATGTACATACCGGAGCAGTACGACAGGCTCTTCGAGTGATAGGTGGCGTGCAGATAAATACGGTCGGTCTTGAAGTCGTAGGTCATCTGCGCGTTATACATTTTGCTGCCGTAGTAGTTTGCGCCTGTGCCAACGTGTGCGCCGGGAATGTCCTTGATAAACGTGCACTTCGCATTGGCCGGGTTGACGGTGTAGAGCTTGGCCTCCTCGCCGAAGACCTGGCTGCCTGCAGCATAGATCACGCCGCGCTTGTCAACGGCAAGCGCATAGATCTTCGCATCGGGCGTGCCGATCTCGGTGAACTGACCGTTGTCCAGACTGACCGTGCCGAACTTGCCGGACAGCGTCACGGCGTAGACCTTGCCGGAGGCGTAGTCAACGGCCATGCCGGTGATCTGGTCGGTCTCGGTGTCAAGGTTGACGGCGCCGAGGTCGGCGTAGTTTGCAACGTTGTTCGCATCGAAGCGATAGAACTTGCCGTTGCTGAGATAGGCGTAGATGTAGCCGTCATAGTATACGCCGGTGCGCAGGCTGTAGGAATTGATTGCGGAAACGGTAACGGGAGAATGCGTCAGGTCGTTATCCGGAACCGTCAGCCAGAAGTCATAGTACTGCGAGCCGTAGTCGTCTCCGTTGAGGAAGCCGATCATGTTGCCCGCGGAGGCATAAACTGTGACCTCGATGGAATCGGTGAACGGGCCGCCGTAGGTGGCTTCGTCCTTGTTGGTGATCGAGACGGTAACGGTCGCCGTACCGACGCCGGTGAAGGTCATGGTGCCGAAGCGATCCACGGTCACAACGTCCGGATTGCTGGTCGTCCAGGTCTTGGTCTGCACGGTCGGGCGCAGCGGCGTGGTGACGGTATTGAGCTTCAATGTACCGCCGACCAGGCCGACGGCAGTCTCACCGTTGGTGATGTCGATGGATTCCACGGGGATTTGTCTGGTCTCCGGCTCGTTTTCCGGGATGGTGAACAGAACCGTAGTCTCAACGCCGGAGCTGGTGGAAATGTCGCCCAGATCGACGATGACGGCCTCCAGTCTGTTGGGATCCCACTGCGTCGGCTGGATGCGGACCAGGCACAGCGGGGACTGCTTGGCGTTCATGCAGGGGTTCCAGTAGATGTTGCCGGTGTTGTAGTCGTAGGTCATCGCCGCATAGTACCAGGCATTCTGACCCAGCGAGCCGCCATCGATGCGGGAGGTAGCGAGGGTATCGGGATCGACGGTGTAGAGCTGACCGCTCATGTCGGACACAACGATCAGGCCCTCGGCCGTGACGCACATTGCGGGAGTGATGGCCGGGCCGCCGATGTCGCCGGAGTAGGTGCCGAGCAGATCGGCCGCGCCGGTGTCGAGATCGACGATGGCCAGACCGCCGTTCGTGTAGTCAACGGCGTACATTCTGCCGGTGTTGTAGTCGAAGCCGAGGTTACCCAGCTCGACGTTCTCGGTGAAGCCGACGCGCTCGGGCTCGCCGAAGGTGGTCTGGTCGGGCGTCTTGCCCTTGTTGACCTTGAAGCGGTAGAGCGCCGTGCCTGCATAGATCACGTTGTCAACAACGCCGCTCTCCATCGTTACAGTGTAGACGTAGCCGTTGTAGTAGGCGCCGCCCTGCCAGAGGGCATCGGTCATAACGGTGTTGCCCTCCTGATCCATCGCCGGGAGCTTCTGCTTGGCAATCTGGGTCAGGCTGCCGGGCGTGATGTCCTTGAACGTAACCCAGCGGAAGTTGTTGTCCGCATTCTTGAAGTCCGCAAGGACGTAGCTGTAGATCGCGTCCGCAGAGGGCAGAACGGTGACCTTCACGCTCGTGGTGTAGTCCTCCCAGCCGGGCTCATACTGATTGGTCTCGGGATTCCAGTTCCACTGATTCCAGACCTGGCCGGTGACCTCGATATAGGTCGTGCCGGTGGACTTGGCCGTCACAAAGCCGCTGGCGCTGACGGTCGCAATGGATTCGTCCACACTTCTCCAGGTCAGCTTGGTCTGCGCGGCATTCCACGGCTCCCACTTGACCTCAATGCGCTTACGCTGACCGATGGCCATGCTCATCTGCCACTCGCTCGCCTGGAAGCGCTCGGGCTTGACGCCGTATACAAACAGGTCGGATTCCAGCTCGTTCGGAACGAATAGGCAGGTCTGGCCGCCGGGGCCGTAGGTGCCGACCTCGGTGCAGTGGCCGGTCTCAAGGTCGACCGTGTAGGTAACGTTGACGTTAATGTAGCTGCCGCCTGCAGCCGTCTGGCTGTGTGCGTACCAGTACATGGTGTCGGTGTTGTGGTCATAGCCCATCGACTGGATGACGTTCGCACCGGAGTAGTTCTCATAGTTGACGAACTCCGTCGTGCCGATGTAGGTGGCCGTGCCGTCGCGTTCCACGGAGTAGAACTTGCCGGCGGTGGAGATGCCGTAGAGCTGGCCTTCGGTGGTGCAGCCGAGGGTCAGGAGCTCGCCGTCGGTGCCGCTGATCTCGGCAATCCGGTCGACGGAGACATAGCCGTTGTCATAGAAGCTGATCTTGAACAGGCTGTTGGCGCCGTCGTCCTTGCCGTCGCCGTCGTTGTCGCCCTGGTAGTACCAGCCGACGGCATAAAGGCTGTTCTTATGCGTATCCCATTCGGCAGCGCCCTTGCTGCTGTAGTCGAGCGCCATATCGTACAGAACCCATACGCCGCTGTCGCCGACCTTGCCGTGCTGCTCGAGCAGGACGGTAGTGCCCCAATAGGAGCTGTACGGCGTGACGAGGACGAGCGCACCGTCGCTCGCGCGCTGCGCGATGAGGCGGCCGTTGACGAATTCCGCGGAGTAGTAGCGGTTGGTGCTGTCATAGGTTTCGTTTCTCGGATCGGAGAAGTCGGCCTTGTTCGCGCTGAACCAGCCGCCCTCGACCAGAGCGCCGTCAAAGGTCTCGCAGCCGTAGAGGCGTCCCTTCTCAAGCGTGCGGACGGTCGGATCGGAGACGTCAAGATCGCCGAGGTCGAGAGAAACCTCGATCTCCGTCTCGTTGCAGGCGTAGTCGCAGATGGTGATGGTGAAATCGACGCCGAAGCCGGTGATGTCAAATTCGGCATTGTAGATTTCGCCCGGCGTGTTGGGGATCTCGTACTTGCCCATGATGACGCCCTGCTTGTTGGTGAAGATCACCGCAGCGACGTGCTGATTGTCACGAATCTTCAACGGCAGGATCAGGCTGTTGTCGGAGATGCGGACCATCAGATCCTGCTGGAGCGTTGCGGCATTGACCAGCTCGGGAGCCTTGTCGTCCAGACGGATATGGAAGGAGAAGGAATCGTCGACAAGGTCATCGCCGTCGTCGAGCCATGCCTCGGTCGTATAGATGACCTCGGTGCCGTCGGGCAGCTTGTTGCCTTCGGCGTCCATGCCGTCCCAGACCTCGCCGTCGCCGTTGAGGACGTAGAACGGGAAGATCATGCCGTAGCTGGAGTTGTAATAGGACTTTGCGATGTCGGTGCCGGAGAGCGTCCAGTAGACCTCGCCGGTTTTCGCGTCGGTTACGGTGAACCGGATCTGCTTGGCGTTACGCAGCAGGCCGACGTCGATCTCCGCCAACGGGTTGGCATAGGAGAAGGCGTTGTACTGGTCGCCGAAAGCGCCGGTGCGGATGTAGGGGTTCGTGCCGATCTGCGCGTTGGCGGTGAAGATACGGCGCGGATACAGGCTGGCCTCGGACTCGTCGGCGCTGTCGAAGATGGGCGCGTCGGACCAGTCGCCGTAGAAGCCGACGAAGGGCATATTCAGGCCGGAGCCTTCCTTGTCGGTATTGGCATAGAGGAAGCCCTCGATGTAGATGCCGTTCTCAAAGTTCTCGTTGAGATACTGCTTGTCGTCGTCGGACAGGGTGATGCGGGCGGTCAGGGTAACGCTCTGGCCCGCCTTGACCTCGACGGACTCGACGGCGGCGGCCTCGGTCGCCTCGATCTTCTTCATCAGATCGACGGAAACCTCCAGCTCGGCGCAGAAGTCGAGGATAACGTCAACGTCGGCCTCATTGATCTCGCCGTCGCCGTTGACGTCGAGATAGGCATAGTGGCAGTCGTCCTGTCCGATCACGCTCTCGCCGGTCACATGGAGCAGCAGTACGCGTGCGTCGGCAGTGGTGATCTCGCCGTCGTGGTTGAAGTCGTAAGCAAGCATTTCATCGCTGCCCTGACCGAGGATCTCGACCTTGGCATTCAGACGATAGGGCTTGCCGGCAATGTACTTGACGTTGCTGATCACGCTGACGGACTCGCTGAGCACGGAGGCGTCAAACGTGTAGGTCAGGTTCTCCGTCGCGGAGAGGTTGTTGATCGTGAAGCGGAATTCGTAGACGCCGGTCTTTTCGTCGTCGTCGCCGAACTCACCCTTCGGACGGAATTCATACGCATCCGGGCTGGACAGGTATGCCAGCGTCTGCGTTGCACGGGTCAGGTCGGCCAGACCTGCGCCCTGCGCTCTGGGGGAAACCTCAAGATTCAAAGCGGCCATCACGGGGTTGGCGGTGCTCATCATCAGATTGGCGGCCACGCGGCGCAGCTCGGCTTCCTTGAACTCGGGATACGTCTCGCGCAGATACTCCACGAGCACGGCCATTGCGCCGGTGATCTGCGGAGTAGCCATGGAGGTACCGCTCATATAGCCGTAGTTGGAGCCGGAAATGGACGGGTCGCGGGTGGAGTAGATATTGCCGCCGACACCGGCCAGTTCAGGCTTGAGCTTCAGGTCGGGGGTAACGCCCCAGGAGGAGAAGTCGCTGACCGTACGGTCGAGCTTGATGAGGGTGGGCGTACCGTCGCAGACGGTCAGGCTGCGCACACCGGCTTCATACTGCTCCTTCAGATACAGTCCGAAAGCCTGCGAAATAAAGACTGCGGGAATGTTGCCTTCGCCGTCATTGATCTGCATATTGATCATGCCGGAGGCATTGTTGTAGACCACACAGGCAATGGCGCCCGCGGCCTGCGCATTGGCCTGCTTCTCGGGGAAGGAATTTCCGCCGCGGGAAACTACGGCGACCTTACCGGAAACATTGACCTTCTCGAAGTCCTCGGCGGTGCCGAAGCCGTTAACGAACACAAACTCCAGCGTCCGGCTCGCGAAATTCGAGATGAACCGGGTTGCCGCGGTCTGCGCGGTGTCGTTGAAGCCGATCTTCTTTTCACCGACGGTGAAGTAGAGCATCTGCGCGCCGTCGTTATCGACGGAAGCGATGGACAGAGCGGCAAGCAGCGTGCTGGGGGTGCCGACCAGACCGTTGTCGGGGTTGCCCGTTCTGGACAGATTGGTGCCCGTCAGGTTCTGGTAGGCGTTGTTGGTATCGTTGCCGGCGGCAATGACCACCTGGATGTCGGTCTTTTCAAACAGCGCCAGAACCTCGGACATATTGCCCGTGGTATAGCCCGCTGCAGAGCCGAGCGACAGGTTGCAGGCGTCAACGTCCAGGCGGACGCAGTCCTCCAGACCGGCCATAATGGTCGCCCAGGAAGCGCCGTTTCTGGAGAAAACCTGCATAACGACAATCTGCGCATCCGGCGCAACGCCGATGACCTCGCTCGAGGCGATGCGGTTCGCGGCGGCAATGCCGGCGCAGTGGGTGCCGTGGTCATGACCCGCCGTGTTGTGGGACACGTCGAAGTCCATACCGTTGTAGTTGAAGATGAAGGGGATCTTGGTGCTGTAGTACGCCTGATTGCGCAGACTGGTCTTGGAGGCGTTCAGGGTATTCCACAGCGTGGCAACCTTCTCTGCGGTCAGAGAGCTGTCGGTGAGCTTGTCCTCGGACAGCGCGCCGAAGCTGGGGTGGCCGAGCGAGATGCCGGTATCCAGAATGGCGACCTTCATGCCCTTGCCGGTGTAGCCGGTGGCATTGACGATGTCGGCGCCGATCATGGTGGTGGCGTTGGCGGTCATCGGGCTGAGATCCTCCGGCAGGGAGAACATCGGCGCGACGTAAACGTAATCGACGCCGGGCATTGCCTCAATGGCGGCCTTGTTGCCGTAGGCGGTCGTAACGCTCATGCCGGTCATGGCGATGGTATAGGTAAAGCCGAGCTTGAAGCCCTCTTCCTTCGCAAAGCGCGCGGTGAGGTTCTCCTCCAGCACGGACAGGCCGCGAAGCTGCGAGTTCTCGTAGCGGACGACCTTGGCGGAGCGAGCGGCGATTTCGTCGGCCTTGAAGCCCGCCTTGAGCAAGGGCTGCTGCTTCATGACAACGATCATTTCGACCGTTTCATCGGCCTCGGGCTCACGAACCTTCAGCGAGAAGCGGCCGGAAGCGTCGTAAACGATCTTTTCCTCGCCCTCGCCGGTGGCGAAGCCGCTGTTATTCTTCAGAATATCGTCTACGGGAAGCTGCACGCCGCCGGTACCGGTGCTGCCGGAATCGCCGGAGGCAAAGCCGCTTTCGCGGGCAAAGGTCGCCGGGATAATGCTCAGAAGCATCGCCGCGACGAGCAGGATGGAGAGGATGCGTTTCTTCATTCGTATAACTCCCCTTTCTTACGGATTGAGCAGGATGTCCAGACGCATAACGACCGTCGCGAGCATTGCGCGGGTCGAAAGACCTCTCGGATCAAGCTTACCGTATTCGTTGCCGATGATGATGCCGTTGTCCACGGCCCAGATCATGTAGTCGCGGGCATAGCTCTGGACGCTCGAAGCGTCGCCGAATTTCTCCAGGTCGCCCTTCGGAGTGATGTCGGCGCCGGCATACTTGGCATAGCGGGCCAGGAACGTCACCATCTCCTCGCGCGTTACGGAGCGCAGCGGCTCGAAGTGCTTCTCGTCCATGCCGTTGGCGATGCCGTTCTTCCACGCCCACGCGACGGCAACGGAATACCACTGGCCGTTGGCCACGTCGGTGAAGGGATAACGTGCATCGACATGGGGGCTTCCGGCCATACGCCACAGGACGGTCACGACCATCGCGCGGCTGGTGTCGGTGTTGGGCTCAAAGGTGTCGGCGGACATACCGTTCATGTAACCGCGTGCGGTCACAAAGTCAACGGCCTCATGGTACCACTTGTTCTCGTCAACGTCCCTGTACTTGGCCGAGGCGCATCCGGCCGAGATCGTGAGCTCGCCGCCGAGCGTGAGCTCGGACACACCGGTCAGGTAGCCGCCGGTCAGCTCGACGGTCGCGTCGCCTTCCTTGACGACAAGGAAGTGCAGGCAGAAGGCATCCGCCTTGGCCGCGGCGGCCGAAGCCGCGAAGGTCAGCGTCAGGGTGCCTTGTGTGTTTGCGTTGACGCTCAGACGCGGTGCATTTTCGCCCCACGCCTCTCCGCAGGCCGCGCTTTCAAAGCGGAGCTTGTCGGCGTCGTAGCGGAGCGTCAGCTTGCCGTCGGTCACGACGTTTTCCTCGTTGACCTCGATGCAAACCTCAACCCGGTCGCCCGCAACCGCGGACTGCTTATCCGCCTTGAGCGACAGGAGCGCATCCTCTGCCGGAGCGGCAAAGCCGGTGATGCTCATACCGAGCAGCATCGCGACCGCCAGCACCGCACAGACGAGCAGACGAACGTTCTTTCTCATAAGGTATCCTCCTTCGTATTTCGCAATCGCTGCAGAGACTGTCAAGGTCCCTTTCCGCGCCGGGATGCGCGGCCATTCCTGCATTCAATGCATTTTTTCGACAGAAATCCTGCAACTTTTGCAGCTTACGCCCATCATACCACAATAGCAGGACAAAACGCAAGTGTATTTTGCAAAAAAATATGAATTCTTAACAATTCGGCAATCGCACCAAATTCACGGTTCATCTTTTGGCAAAAACGACGAAAGCGCCGTTTTGCCGGTTTTTTTGAACGCTTCGGCGGATAAGCCCGCCCGCATCCGCGTCCCTGCATTTTCTGCAGCAAAAAACGGCGTCCCTTTTCGGGACGCCGTCAGTGTATGTGGCAAAACATTTCGATCACGGGAAATAAAGCGGCGCTGCAAGCAGAGGAAACGTCCCGCAAGCCCGCCGTGTCTTACGTCTCCTCCCGGGGATCGGGAAGCTCCTGCGGTTCCTGCGCCGCTTCGGGCGGAGCGGCCGGTTCGGATTCCTCCGGGAGCGTAAGCGGCGGCCGCACACGGCGCTGCGCGCCGCGCGCATGAAGGAGCTGCCATGCCCCCAATGCCAGCAGCAGCCACAATCCCAGCGCGCTGAGCTTGTCCGCCCCGCCGCCGTTTTTGAATGCGTCCGCCAGTGAGATTGACTGAAAATAGACCGCACAGAGCGTCCAGAACAGGCAGAGCCTCCGCTTGCCGCGATCAAAGCAGAAGCCCGCAAGCTGGAAGGCCGAGAGCATGGCGCAGATCAGCGTCAGCAGGTTGAAGCAGTAATCGTGCAGGGACGGATCGGTATTCCAGCCCTGAAACTGAACGACCAGACGCAGCGCCAGATACAGGCTCTGGCACATATAAAACAGCGGCGACGGGCGCTTGCCCTCCAGGCAGCGCCGTGCCAGCAGCGCCATACACACTGCCGCAGCCAGTGCGACCAGCGGCTCCAGCACGGCTACGATCCGTCCCATTACGGTCGGGGCGCTCGTACCGGAAAAAGCGCTCCAGATTGCGCCCAACGCCAGCAGCGCCGCAGCGGGATAGTAGCCCCAGAAGACCGGCGAACGCGGCGCAAGCACCTGTGCCGCACGGGCGCGCGGCGCAAGCCGCAGCAGCAGTCCTATCAGCACAAGCAGCCATACGACGGTCAAAACGGTCAGGTAGATATGTCTTGTACTGCCGGGCGCAAGCGTTCCGTCCGGCTGAAGCTCCGAGGCAAGCTGTCCGGCACGCAGGATCAGTCCGACCAGCGAAAAGACCGCGCACAGCGCGGCAAGCAGCCGGATCAGAGTTTTTTGTTTCAAGGGGGTCGCCTCCTTTGTTATGCGTATTATAGCACGCCGCGCGGCGGGCTGGCAAGATTTTTTCCGCACGGCGAAAAAAATCCCGCACTGCGTACGAAAAACACGGAAAAAGCCCTTGCATTTACCCCATAAGGATGGTATAATAGGGACAATCTATAGTAGGAATACTAAGAGAGGGGTTATCCCCTCTCTTTTTTCTGAAACGGGAGGTTGCAACGTTATGAAGATCACAGAACAGGTCCGGGCATTGGCGCAGCCGATCGTGGAGCAGCAGGGCTGCTCTCTTTGGGACGTGGAATACGTCCGCGAGGGCGGCCAATGGTTCCTCCGGCTGTATCTGGATAAGGAAGGCGGCGTAAACATCGACGATTGCGAGGCCGTCTCCCGCGCGCTCGACCCGCTGCTCGACGAGGCCGACCCCATTCCCGAAAGCTACTGCTTTGAGGTCAGCTCTGCCGGTCTGGAACGTCAGCTCAAGCGTCCGTCGGACTTTGAACGCTTCATGGGCGCGCCGATTCTGATGCGGCTGTACCGTCCCGTCGGAGGCCGGAAGGAGCTGACCGGCACGCTCGGCGGCTATGCCGACGGCTGCATCAGCATCAATTGTGCCGACGGCACGCATACACTGAAACAATCCGAAGTCGCGCTCGTACGGCTTCGCGCGGAATTCTAAGGAGGCAAACATGAACGCTGAAAACGCTGAAATCTTTGCGGCGCTTCGCCAGTTGGAGAAGGATCGCGGCATTCCCGTAAACTATATGGCCGAACGCATCGCGCAGGCCCTGGTCGCCGCGTATAAAAAAGACAAGACCGGCTATACCGACAATGTGTTCGTGGACCTGAACGAAGATTCCCTGCGGATGTTCGCGCAGAAGGAAGTTGTCGACGAGGTGTTCAGCCCGGATACCGAGGTCGCGCTGGACGTCGCCCGTAAGATTGAGCCGCACGCCGAGCTTGGCGATCTTGTAAACGTTGAGATCAAGACGCAGGCCTTCGGCCGCATCGCCGCCCAGACCGCCAAGCAGGTCATCATTCAGGGCATCCGCGAGGCCGAGCGCGGCATGATTTACGACAGCTTCTCCTCCAAGGAGCACGAGCTGCTCACCGGCACGGTGCTGCGCATTGAACCGAACGGCGACATTACCGTCCGCGTCGGCCAGGGCAACGACCGCACCGACGCCCTGCTGCCGCGCGATGAGCAGTCGCCCGTCGAGCAGTTCAAAGAGGGCGACATGATTCGCGTCTACGTCATCGAGGTGCGCCGCAGTCAGCGCGGCCCGCAGGTACATGTATCGCGTACCCATCCGGCGCTGGTCAAGCGTCTGTTCGAGCTGGAGGTTCCGGAGATTGCGTCCGGCGCGGTGGAGATTCGCTCCATCGCCCGTGAGGCCGGCTCCCGCACCAAGCTGGCCGTCCACGCCACGGAGGAAAATATCGATCCCGTCGGCGCCTGCGTCGGCGCGCGCGGCGCCCGTGTCGCCGCGGTCGTCAACGAGCTTCAGGGCGAGAAGATGGACATCGTGGTCTGGTCGGAGGACATCTGCAGATTCGTCGCTGCGGCGCTTGCCCCGGCGGACGTCGTAAGCGTCACCCAGCTCGGCGAGCAGAAGATTTGCCGCGCACTGGTACCGGACGACCAGCTTTCGCTGGCCATCGGTAAGGAGGGGCAGAACGCCCGTCTGGCCGCCCGCCTGACCGGCTGCAAGATCGACATCAAGCCCTCCTCCTTCACCGGAGACGACGAAATTCCCGCCGCAGCGGAGGACGAAGCGCCCGCCGACGCGGAATAATTACCGTACACCCATCCGGATCCCCGACGAAAGGAGCCCGTCGCGATGCAGAAAAAGATCCCGCTGCGGCAATGCCTCGGCTGCCGCGAAATGAAGCCCAAGCGCGAGCTTTTGCGCGTGGTGCGCTCGCCGCAGGGCACGGTCGGCCTTGATCGCAGCGGCAAGGCGCCCGGTCGGGGTGCCTATCTATGCGCAAGCCCGGAGTGCCTGCAAAAGGCGATTCGCTCCAAGGCGCTTGCCAGAGCGCTCGACGTACAGATCCCGCAGGAGGTCTACGACTCTCTCACGGCGGAAATGGAGGCGGATTATGGAACAAAATAGAACGCTGGGTCTGCTCAGCCTGTCGCGCAAGGGCGGCAATCTCGTCTACGGCGAGGAAACGGTCGGCTCGGTCACGCGTGCAGGGCGCGCGCGGCTGGTGCTGCTGGCATCGGACGCCTCGCCGCACACCGTCCGGCGGGCAAAGAGCTTTGTCGCCGGGACCGCACAGCCGCTGCTCGTGCTCTCGTTTTCCAAGGATGAGCTGGGCGACGCGCTCGGCACGCCGAGCTGTGCCATCGCCGCGGTTACGGACGTACGATTGGCGCAGGCCATCGTCAAAACCCTGGGCGAGCCGGAACGCTACGCCGCACTGCTGGAGGAGCTTTCCCGGCGTGTTGCGCGCGTTGAGCAGCGCCGCGCCGAAGAAAAGGCGCATCAATATAACGTCCGTCACGGCAAGAAGTAACATGGAGGTGGCTTTATGAGTTTTGTAAAATATCGTTTGAAGGAAGTCGCCACGGATCTGGGCATTGAGACCCGCGAGGTCGCCGAGATCCTGGGCAAGTATTTTGAAAAGCCCCGCAGCAATACCAAGGTGCTGACGGACGAGGAGCTGAATGTGGTCTTTGACAGCGTGACTCGCACGCATCAGGTCGCCTCAATGGCCGAGTCGCTCGACGCGCAGGCCGCCGCACGCAAGCCCAAGACCGCGCCGAAGCCCGAGCAGCGCCAGAACCCGCAGGGCAGCCGCCCCGCAGCCGGAAACAGCGCAAAGGGCGAACCCCGCCCGGCGCAGCAGGCATCCGGCAAGCCCGCCGAGGCCTCTGCTGCCAGGCCGCAGGAGGAGCGCAAGCGCGAGCGCCGCGTCGTGGACACCAAAGCCGTAACCGTCAACGCCGACCGCTTCGACGACCGCGTGGATTCGCTGGTCAGCGAGCGCGTGCAGAACTATTCCGGCGGCAAGCAGAAGATCACGCAGAAAAGCAAAAACAAGGCCAAAGACGGCAAAAAGGCCCCGATGGGCAACAAGCGCCGCAACGAGGAGCAGGAGAAGATGCGCCGCCTGCGCCTGGAGGTCATCAAGAAAACCCCGCTGACCGTAAAGATCCCCGACGAGATTACCGTCGGCGAGCTGGCGTCGCGCATGAAAAAGACCGCCACGGAGGTCATCAAGGTTCTCATCAAGAACGGCGTCATGGCAACGATCAACCAGACCATCGACTTCGATACCGCCGAATTCGTCGCAACGGAGCTCGGCTGCAAGGTCGAAAAGGAGATCACCGTCACCATTGAGGAGCGCCTGATCGACGATCATCAGGACTCCGCCGACGAGCTGGTGCCGCGCAGCCCGGTCGTCGTCGTCATGGGTCACGTCGACCACGGCAAGACCAGCCTGCTCGACGCAGTGCGTAAGACGAACGTCGTCTCCGGTGAGGCCGGCGGCATCACGCAGCACATCGGCGCCTATACCGTCGAAATCAACGGCAATCCCATTACCTTCCTCGACACGCCGGGTCACGCCGCCTTTACCTCCATGCGCGCCAGAGGCGCCATGTGTACCGATATCGCCATTCTGGTCGTCGCGGCGGACGACGGCATTATGCCGCAGACCATTGAAGCGATCAACCACGCCAAGGCCGCGAAAATTCCGATTATTGTTGCGGTCAACAAGATGGATAAGCCGGGTGCAAACCCCGACCGCATCCTGACGCAGCTCACGGAGCACGAGCTGGTCCCCGCCGAGTGGGGCGGCGACACCGAGGTCGTCCGCATCTCCGCCAAGACCGGTCGGGGCATCGACGAGCTGCTGGAAACCGTTATCACAACGGCCGAGCTGGCCGAGCTGAAGGCCAACCCGAACCGTGCCGCAAAGGGCATCGTCATCGAAGCGCGGCTGGATAAAACCCGCGGACCCATCGCCACGCTGCTCGTGCAGAACGGCACGCTGCACAAGGGCGACCTTATCATCGCCGGTACCGCAGTCGGTCGCGTGCGCGTCATGACGGACGACAAGGGCCGCTCCATCGCCGACGCGGGGCCCTCCGTTCCCGTAGAGATCACCGGCCTTGCCGAAACGCCCGCCCCCGGCGACGAATTCGACGCCGTGGCCGACGAGCGTCTTGCCCGCCAGCTCGTCGAGCAGCGCAAGCAGGCCGAGAAGGACGCCGCCGCAAAGCTCGCCGGTAAGGTTACGCTCGACAACCTCTTTGCCAAAATGCAGGAGGGCGAGATGAAGGAGCTGAACCTCATCGTCAAGGCCGACGTTCAGGGCTCCGCCGAGGCGGTCAGGGCCAGCCTCGAAAAGCTAACGAACGACGAGGTGCGCGTGCGCGTGATCCATGCGGGTGTCGGCGCGGTCAACGAGTCGGATATCCTGCTTGCCTCCACCGCCAACGCCATTATCGTCGGCTTCAACGTCCGCCCGGATGCGGCGGCGGCCGCCTCCGCACAGCGCTCGAATGTGGACATCCGTATGTACCGCGTCATCTACGACGCCATCGACGAAATTGAAGCCGCCATGAAGGGTATGCTCGCGCCGAAGTTCCGCGAGGCCGTCATCGGTCACGCCGAAGTGCGCCAGACCTACCGCGCCAGCGCCGTCGGCACCATCGCCGGCTGCTATGTCAAAGACGGCAAAATCACCCGCGACGGCAAGGTACGCGTCCTGCGCGACAACATCGTCATCTACGAGGGCAACATCGGCTCGCTCCAGCGCTTCAAGGACTCCGTGAAGGAGGTCGCCGCAAACTATGAATGCGGCGTTTCCATCGAAAAATTCAACGACATCAAGGAAGGCGACATCTTCGAGTGCTTCGTCATGGAGGAGATTCCCCGCTGACCCATTGCCCGCCCGAAGGAGGGTATCACATGGCATCCAACCGTATCGACCGCATTAACGAGGAGATCATGCGCGAGCTGTCCGAGCTGCTGCGCGAGGTGAAGGATCCGCGCGTGCACCGCACGCTGCTGTCGATCACCCGCGTGGAAACCACGCCGGATCTGCGCTACGCGAAGGTCTATGTCTCGCTGCTCGATAAACAGTACACGAAAGAAACCGTTGCCGGCCTGAAAAGCGCTGCGGGTTATCTCCGCCGCGAGCTGGGCCGCAGCCTGCAGCTCCGCTATACGCCGGAGCTGCAATGGCAGGCCGACGACTCCATTGTGCACGGCGCGCACATTCTGGAGCTGATCAACAAGCTCGAGCTTCCGGAGGACGACGGCAATGACGGGGAATGATCTGTCGCAAATCGCCGCGCTCCTGCGTGAAAACGACCGTTTCGCTATCCTGACGCACCGCCGTCCGGACGGCGATACCATCGGCAGCGCCGCCGCGCTCTGCCGCGCGCTTCGTGCGCTCGGCAAGCGGGCGGATGTGCTGGAAAACGACGAATTTACCGAAAAATACCGCCCGTGGCTTCGCGGCCTGACTGCCGAAACACCCTGCGAGGACGCCTTCTTCATCGCGGTAGACGTTGCTGCAGCGGGAATGTTGGGCTATAATCTGACCTGTTACGCAGAGAGCGTCGATCTTCTGATCGACCACCACGGCCGTAACGGCGGCTATGCCCGCACCAACTATGTCGAGCCGCAAACCGCCGCCTGCGGAGAGATTCTCCTGCGGCTCACGCGGGAGCTGGGCGTCACGCTGACACGCGAAATCGCGGAGGCGATCTACCTCGCCGTCTCTACGGACACCGGCTGCTTCCGCTACAGCAACACCACCTGCGACACGCTGTGCGCGGCGCTGGCCTGCAAGGAGGCGGGCGCGGACACCTTCTCCATCAATAAGGTCATGTTCATGACCCGTTCCCTCGCCCGTCTGCGTCTGGAGGCGCACCTGACCGAAACGCTGGAATTCTACGCCGGCGGAGCGGTCGCTCTGTGCGCCATTGACCCCGAAACGCGCGACCGTCTGGGCATCACGCCCGACGACGTGGACGACCTCTCCGGTTTCGCCCGCGAGATCGCCGGGGTGGAGATCGGCATCATGCTGCGTCAGGGGCAGGGCGAGGGCAAGATCTCCGTCCGCACCTCGGAGGCCTATAACGCCGCAGAAATCTGCGCGCTGCTCGGCGGCGGCGGTCATGCCGCGGCGGCAGGCGCAAGCGTTCCCGGCGGCATCGCCGAGGCGCATGAAGCGATTCTGCGCGCCCTTCGCGACTATGGAGTGAAGCTCTGATGGCCGAAGGAATCCTGATCGTTGATAAGCCCGCCGACTGGACATCGCAGGATGTCGTGGCAAAGCTGCGGGGCGTCTTCCATGAAAAGCGCGCCGGCCACGGCGGTACGCTTGACCCGATGGCCACGGGCGTTCTGCCCGTTTTCTTCGGCCGCGCCACCCGCGCGGTCGAGTTTTTCGAGCATGCCGAAAAAGCATACGTCGCCACGCTCCGCCTTGGATTGACGACCAACACGCAGGACATTACCGGCGAGACGTTGGAAGCAAAGCCCGTCGATGTTTCCGATGCAGCGCTTACCGCTGCGCTTACGCGCTTTACCGGCGCGCTCCGTCAGCTCCCGCCCATGTTTTCCGCCGTCAAAATCGGCGGAAAAAAGCTCTATGAGCTGGCACGGGCAGGCAAGGAGGTCGCGCGTGCGCCGCGCGAGATCACGATATTTGAGCTGCGAATGCTTGTCCGGCGCGAAAACGACATTGAGCTGTATGTTCACTGCTCCAAGGGCACTTATATCCGCACGCTCTGCCACGACATCGGCGCCGCGCTCGGCTGCGGCGGCTGCATGGCTGCGCTCCGGCGTGTGCAGGCCGGCCGCTTCACGGCAGATGAAGCGCACACAATGGACGAAATTCTTACCGCACCGGACAAAAATGCCCTGCTGCTTCCCACGGAAAGCCTGTTTATGCAATACCCCGCGCTGACGCTGAGTGAAAAGCAGGAACGCCGCATCCGCGACGGCGCGGGCTTTTCCATAACGGCCGCCCCCGGCCGATACCGTGCCCGCGCATCAAGCGGCGATTTTCTGGCGCTGGTTGAGGTCGCCGACGGCGTACTGAAGACCGTAAAGAGCTTTTTCACGCCGTAGCTGCATCACCGCAATAAGCAGCACGCAGCCTTTATATTGTAACATATATACTCAGAGGAACTCTATGGAACAAACGTGCGTCCTTGCGCTCGGCTTTTTTGACGGCGTGCACCTCGGTCACGGCGCGCTGCTGCGCCGCACGCGGGCGCTTGCCGACCGACTCGGCGTACCCGCCGCCGCGCTGACCTTCGACATCCATCCGGATACGCTCGTATACGGTCACCCTGTCGAGCTGCTCAATACGCCGGAAGAACGTGCCGCGCTCATGCGCGGGCTGTACGGAATTGACCGCATATTTACTCTGCATTTTGACGCCGAAAGAATGGCACAGACGTGGCAGGACTTTGTCTGCCGGACGCTTTTTGACGATTATCACGTCGTCCACGTCGTCTGCGGCGAGGATTACCGCTTCGGTGCGCACGGCGCGGGCACGCCGGAGCGGCTCACGGATGCGTGCCGCGAGCGCGGCGCAGGCTGCGATTGCATCCCGCAGGTAAGGCTTGACGGCGAAGTAATCTCCTCGACGCTCATCCGCCGTCTGGTTGCCGAAGGCGACGTGGAGCGCGCCGCACGCTTTCTCGGACATAGCCACCGCATAACCGGGACGGTTGTCCACGGCCGCGCATTAGGGCGCACGATCGGAATCCCGACGGCAAATCTGCCGCTGCAGGAGGGCATCGTCGCGCCGCGCTTCGGCGTATATGCAAGCCGCGTCCGCGTAGACGGACGCGACTATCCCGCCGTAACAAACATCGGTGTGCGCCCGACCGTTTCCGGCAGCACACCGACGGTCGAGCCGTGGTTACTGGATTTTGACGGCGACCTTTACGGCAGACCGCTTCGCGTGGAGCTGCTGAAATTCCTGCGGCCGGAACAGAAATTCAACTCGCTCGACGCCCTTCGCGCCGAGATTCTGCGCAACGCCGCGCAAACCCGCGCGCTGCTTGCCGAAGAACAGGCGTGATCTGCCCGCCCGCGAAGAACGCTTGACTTTTGACGCCGCAGCCGTTACAATAAAGATGTTCGGCTCCGACCGGAGCCGAACAGTCTCTGATATGCGCCAGTAGCTCAGTTGGATAGAGCGTCCGCCTCCTAAGCGGCAGATTGTTCGATTCCTTCGAGCCTTGAAAATTGCATAAAACTTATAAATGTCTCAGTAGCTCAGTTGGATAGAGCACACGCCTCCTAAGCGGCAGTTCGTTCGAATCCTGCGAAGGCTCAAAATTGAATAATTGCTGCATACGTTTCCGTAGCTCAGCTGGATAGAGCGATCGCCTCCTAAGCGATAGGTCGGGTGTTCGAATCACCTCGGGAACGCCAAAACCCTTGCCGTAAGCCGTTTTTTGATGGTTTACGGCATTGTTTTTTCTCTCACGCTCGTCAAATTTGAAGGAATCGAACGATCCGAAATTTTTGACGGACTTGTTTTTATGCGTTCGGAAGTGTATATCCTGCTAATTGGATTCGAACGGTTTCTAAAAGTTTGCTAATCAAAATCGCTTGTTTGCTAATTTGATTTTTCGGTCTTTGCTGCCGTGCCCTGCGCGGCTATGAGTGCCGCAAGCGCACTTGCGAGTTCGGGAGACTTTTGAAGCTGCTCCACAAGGCTTGCCAAATCCAGCGTTGCCGGCGCCGGCTCCTTCGGTTCTGCCGGAGGACGGACGTCATGCAGGTCGGGATTGGAATAAAATGCGGTTTCGAATTTCTGCGCGTTGACCTTCCGATCCTCGTCAAGGATATGTGCGTACACGCTTGTGATCATGTCGATCTCCGCGTGTCCCGTATCGCCCTGTGTGGCTTTCAGGTCGCCGTGGTTAAGTTTCAGCTTGTAAGTCGTACTGGAATGTCGGAGAGAGTGGAAAACCACTTTCGGCAGCCCTGCGTCCTCTCGGAGCTTCGCAAACTCTTTGAGGATCACACGGTCCTCGCAAGGCCGCCCGTTCGGGAGCGAAATGACAAGATTGTAGTCCTGGTACTCTTCACCGAGAAAGTTCCGTATCTCGTCCTGTGCCTTCTTCCATTCGCAGAGGATATAGGCAAGCGTTTTCGGCAGCCACACCTTGCGGATACTGGAATCGGTTTTCGGCTTTTTCAGAATGATACGGGTGCTTGTGTTCGGCAGGAGCGGCGTGAAGATATGGTAGATATCCTTTTCGCCCAGCGTCTCGATTGCCCGTTTGGAGGCGCGCGTCAGTTCCTTGTCGATATAGACATAGGCGTTGTCCGCGGCGATCTCGTCCTCGGAAATATGTACGTTGTCCCAGGTCAACCCCAAAATCTCACCCATACGGAGCGAGCAGGCGAATGAAAGATTCATTGCCACATAGAGCTTACTGTCGGTACACTTGTCAAGAGCCGTTCGGATCATCTCTGCGTCCCAAATGTCACGCTTTTTGTACTCCGTTTTCGGAAGCACCACATTGTCGAAGGGATTGCGTCCGATGATCTCCCACCGCACCGCCTGTTTGAACGCACAGCGCAGAAGTTTTATGATCTTCTCGATGGTCTGGTTGCTGACATAGGTCGTTGTCGCCTTGCGCGTTTTTGTGGAAACGGAAGCGGTCTTTTGCAAGGTCTGAATGTATCCGTCCACCACGCGCGGCGTCACTGCCTGCACTTCCATATCTCCGATAATCGGATTTATGTAGTTGTTGATCAGCGAGTTTTGGCTGTCGTACATCGACACGCCCCACTTCTTTTCTCCGTAAAGAGAAACGAAGTCATAGAGAAAATCGGAAATCTTCTGATTGCTCGGCGGGAGGAATGTTCCTGTATGCTGCTGATTCTCGATCTCGGCTTTGCGTTTCAGGGCTTCTTTGTGGGTGCCCCATGTTTCCCACTTTTGTTTTGTCTCTCCGTTCTCGTCCACATAGTTGTAGATGACGGAGTAATTCTTTTTTCGTTTGATAATGGATGCCATACTGTTCTTCCTTTCATGAATCAGATGTTGAGTGAATCAAGCCACTCGTCAAATGACCGCTTGGAAATGCGTATGGCGTTTCCGATTCGCACGATTTTGAAATGCCCCTCTTTGACAAGAATATATGCGGAGGTTCTGCCGATACCCAAAATATGAGCGACTTCTTCCACCGTGTAGGTTCTCTTGTCGGGAAGCATTTCCTTCGTGCCGTTTTGTACCTGAGACATGGTTGCCTCCTTTCATAATTGCAGATACAGAATGACACGAAGTATCAAGTAGTATTTTCCTAACGATACTATTATACCGCGTCTATCTGTGTTTGTCTGCTGCTTTTAAGAAAAAATCCGACTTATCCGAAAACAAATCGGATTTTCATGTATCTAAAAATATAGGCTGCACGGACGGCCGCTGGCACGGCTCCACGGGAATCTCACCCTCACGCGGTTCTCGCGCGACCCTACCTATCGCCTGCGACGCCTCGCCGCCTGAATCACGGTTGCACGCTCGGGCTGTAGCTGTAAGGGAGTCTCATTATCCTGTCGGAAGTCGTCGCCCGCGGGAGAACCGCTCCCGCTTCACGTCCTCGTGTCTGTCGCTCGCTCCGTAAAAATACAGGAGGTCGTGGCGCACCGTCCGCATGGCTCGTTGCCGACAGATCGTATCCGTCTGCCTTATACTGCCGGGAATATTCCGCCCGGCTTTCTTTGTCAAAGAACCCGGTCACCCATGCGGAAAGGGGTACGCATGGGTGCCTCCGGACTTTAATTCAGGTCAAAGCCCAGGATAGAGATAATCAGTTTTGTTTCCAGGCGTCTGCGAAGTTCTTCATCCACATAGGTACAGTAGTTGCCGTTTTCATCACGGCCTGTCCTCCCCGCGAGCGCAGCTATGTAGCCGGAATAATGACGGATCACCTCGTTTACCGCGTCTGTGTCGCCACGGACAGCGGCCTCGATCACCGGGTACGGGATCATGCGGGTATGTGTCGCATTACTCATCCGCGTCACCTCCCATCAGCTTTTTAAGCAGCCGATAGGCATTCTGCCGGTGCGTGTTCACCGTTCGCCTTGCGATTCCCATGCGGTCGGCGATTTCACGGTCCGCCAATTCCAAGAACCAATACAAAAGAATGATATTGCGTTCTCTTTCGGGAATCGCCGCAAGCGCCTCAGCCAAACGGTCGTCCTTGACAAGTACGGTTTCGTCACCGACCTGAAAAGGCGTATAGTCCCAGGGATAATCGTCGTACACCGCAAGTTGCTCCATCGCTTCTTCCGGAAGGTCGCTCATGGATATCTCCATACGCGCCCTGCGATTTATCTCCCTGTGGCCGTTGCCGGCTTCGTGTTTCAGCACTTTCTTGCAGAAGCTATCGAAAGTGTGCTGCTTGTGAATTTCATGGAGATCAGGTTTCATTTTCTCACCTCCCTTCTTGCCGGGAGGCAGGTCCTTGTTTCCCCTTTCGTCCATTACTGGTCCGGTGAAGGTGCGTTTTGGCTGGTTTGCGGCGATTTTTTCAAAAATATTTTTTCTGTCGCTCATAACGACGGCTCCTTTCATTCGTTTCGGGTGAGTTTCCAAAGCGAATGAAGGTCGGAGGCGAGCGACAGCGGGATGTGTCAAAAAGCAAAATGCGCCCGTTCGCATAACACGAACGAGCGCAAAAAGAATTGCAGAATGTATTTAGATGATTTGTGT
>CAKUDE010000027.1 GCA_934645175.1 uncultured Oscillospiraceae bacterium | reverse complement strand
TTTCCACCTCCATGTCTAATATTAGCATAAAAATAATGGTAGGCACTTTCGTGTCTACCATTATTTTATCACTTCAGCCCAGAGCTGGGCGGCGGCTGTGTTTCTTTTTCCGAAACAAAAACGCTTCTCCGGCAACCCCCCGCGCGGAAAATACGCGGGAAATTTCGGAAAAGCACTTGACTCCCGGCAGGAATTGTGTTATGATTGTACTCCATAATGCGCAAATATCGGAAAAACCGATCTCCCACCTCTATTCTCAGTATACCACACATTGCGCCGCCGCGCAAGCCCGGAAAACAACAAACAGTCAACACGTCCGGGTGTATCATTTCCGAGCTTTACAAGATATACTCCACAGCTCCGCCGCGGTCTACCATCGGCAGTACCGCTGCCCGGAAAAAGCCGTTGCCCCAACCCGCAGAAAGCGCGGGGCTGTCCCCGACGCCGGAACTGTACGGCGCAAATATCCGATTCCTCCGCCCCCGGGCGATGAATACCATGTAAATTACACATCCCGAAAAGAAAGGCTGTGATGACCCTCATGCAAGTCAAGGACGTGAAATACGGCAAGACGGAACGCAAGAGCTACGCCAAGTATCAGGAGGTTCTCCAGATGCCGAATCTTCTGAAAATTCAGAAGGATTCCTACAACTGGTTCCTGAACGAAGGCCTGCGCGAAGTATTCCGCGACGTCGCCGCCATCACCGACTACACCGGCAATCTGGAGCTGTCCTTCCTCGATTACTCTCTCGACGAAAAGCCCAAGTATACCGTCGACGAGTGCAAGGAGCGCGATGCCACCTATGCCAAGCCCATCAAGGTTCGCGTGCGTCTGCTCAACAAGCAGACCGGCGAAATCAAGGATCAGGAGATCTTCATGGGCGATTTCCCGCTCATGACCAACGGCGGCACCTTTGTAATCAACGGCGCCGAGCGCGTGATCGTCTCCCAGATCGTCCGCAGCCCCGGTATGTACTACGGCGACACCGTGGACAAGGCCGAGCAACACGTCTATACCGCCACCGTCATCCCCTATCGCGGCGCATGGCTGGAATATGAGACCGATCTGCAAAACGCGTTCTATGTCCGCATCGACAAGAACCGTAAGCTGCCCATCACCTGCCTGATTCGCGCCCTCGGCGTGGAAACCGATGCACAGATCCTTGAGCTGTTCGGCGACGACCGCTTCATCAAGTCCACGATGGAGAAGGATCCCTGCAAGACCCGCGAGGAGAGTCTGCTGGAGATTTACCGCCGGCTGCGCCCGGGCGAGCCGCCCACAGTCGAAAGCGCCGAATCCTATCTCGACGCACTGTTCTTCGACCCGCGCCGCTACGACGTCTCCCGCGTCGGCCGCTACAAGTTCAACAAGAAGATGGATGTTTGGAGCCGTCTGAGCGGTCAGGAGCTGGCCGAGCCGGTCGTTGACCCGCGCACGGGCGAGATTCTCGCCATGCCCGGCGAGGTGCTCAGCCGCGAGCGCGCCAAGGCGCTTTCCGCCAAAGGCGTATGCGACGCCGTCATCAACGTCAACGGCAGACAGCACCGCATCTTCTCCAACTACATGGTCGATATGGCGAACTTTGTCGATTTCGATCCCGCGCAGTACGGCGTGAAGGAAAAGGTCTGCCGCAGCGTCCTGTTTGAGATGCTCGATACCGTCCCCGCCGACGGCTGGGCCGATGCCATCGAAGAACGCCTGCCGGAGCTGATTCCCGGCCATATCACCCGCGAGGACATTCTCGCCTCCATCAACTATCTGACGAGCGTGACCGTTGGCGCCGGCACCACCGACGACATTGACCACCTCGGCAACCGCCGCCTGCGCTGTGTGGGCGAGCTGCTGCAAAACCAGTTCCGCGTGGGCTTCACCCGTCTGGAGCGCGTCATCCGCGAGCGTATGACCGTACAGGATCTTGACACCGTGACCCCGCAGAGCCTCATCAATATCCGCCCCGTTACGGCGGTCATCAAGGAGTTCTTCGGTTCCTCTCCGCTGTCGCAGTTCATGGATCAGAATAACCCTCTGGCCGAGCTGCGCCATAAGCGCCGTCTGTCCGCACTCGGCCCCGGCGGTCTGAGCCGCGAACGCGCTTCGTTCGACGTGCGCGACGTCCATTACAGCCACTACGGCAGAATGTGCCCGATCGAAACGCCCGAAGGCCCGAACATCGGTCTGATCAACTATCTGGCCTCCTATGCGCAGATCAATGAATACGGCTTCGTTGAAGCACCCTTTCGCAAGGTTGAGCGCATATACGACGAAAACGGCAAATATGTCGGCTCCCGCCTGACGGACAAGATCGAATATATGTCCGCCGACGTGGAAGACGACTACCACATCGGCCAGGCCTCGGAGCCGGTCGATGAAAACGGCTTCCTGCTCAACGAGCGTGTGACCTGCCGCCACCGCGACGAGATTCTGTCGGTCGATCGCGAGACCATCGACTATCTTGACGTTTCGCCGAGAATGATGACCGCAATCGCCGCCGCCTTTATCCCCTTCCTGCAAAACGACGACGCAAACCGTGCGCTGATGGGCGCAAATATGCAGTGTCAGGCCGTGCCGCTGATGGTCACGGAGTCTCCGATTGTCGCCACCGGCATCGAGCAGAAGTGCGCCATAGACTCCGAGGTCTGCATCAAGGCCGAGGGCGACGGCGTTGTGACCCGCGTCAGCGCCGACGGGATCAGCGTGCGTTATGATTCCGGCAGCGTATGCGACTATAAGCTGACGAAGTTCGCCCGCTCCAATCAGGGCACCTGCGTCAACCAGCGACCGATTGTCTCGGTCGGTGAGCGCGTAAGCGCCGAGCAGATCATCGCCGACGGTCCTGCCTGCTCTCAGGGTGAGGTTGCTCTGGGCAAGAACGTACTCATCGGCTTTGTTACCTGGGAAGGCTATAACTACGAGGACGCCATTCTGCTCAACGAGCGCCTTGTCCGCGAGGACGTCTTTACCTCCATTCACATTGAGGAATACGAGACCGAGGCGCGGGATACCAAGCTCGGTCCCGAGGAGATCACCCGCGATATTCCGAATGTCGGCGAGGATACCCTGAAGGACCTCGACGAGGACGGCGTCATCCGCATCGGCGCGGAGGTCAAGAGCGGCGACTATCTGGTCGGCAAGGTCACGCCGAAGGGCGAGACGGAGCTGACCGCCGAGGAGCGCCTGCTGCGCGCCATCTTCGGCGAAAAGGCACGCGAGGTGCGCGATACCTCTCTGAAGGTACCGCACGGCGAGGCCGGCATCATTGTGGATGTCAAGGTCTTTACCCGCAAAAACGGCGACGAGCTTGCGCCCGGCGTAAGCAAGGTCGTGCGTGTCTATATCGCGCAGAAGCGCAAAATCTCCGTCGGCGACAAGATGGCCGGTCGTCACGGCAATAAGGGCGTCGTCTCCCGCATTCTGCCGGAGGAGGATATGCCCTTCCTGCCGGACGGCACCCCGCTGGACATCGTTCTGAACCCGCTGGGCGTTCCGTCGCGTATGAACATCGGTCAGGTTCTGGAGGTTCACCTCGGTTATGCCGCCAAGGCCCTCGGCTGGAAGGTCGCTACTCCGATCTTCGACGGCGCAAACGAAAAGGATATCCGCGAAACCCTCAAGCTGGCGGGTCTGCGCGAGGACGGCAAGACCGTGCTCTACGACGGCCGCACCGGCGAACCGTTCGATAATCTTGTCACCGTCGGTTATCCCTACTTCCTCAAGCTGCACCATCTGGTCGACGATAAGATCCACGCCCGTTCCACAGGTCCGTACAGTCTTGTCACCCAGCAGCCGCTCGGCGGCAAGGCGCAGTTTGGTGGCCAGCGCTTCGGTGAAATGGAAGTCTGGGCCCTTGAGGCCTATGGCGCCGCCTATACGCTTCAGGAAATCCTGACCGTCAAATCCGACGATGTGACCGGCCGTGTCAAAACCTATGAGGCCATTGTGAAGGGTCACAATGTTCCCAAGCCCGGCGTGCCGGAATCCTTCAAGGTGCTGGTCAAAGAGCTTCAGTCTCTCTGCCTCGATGTGCGCGTGCTGGACGAGCAGGGCGAGGAGATCGAGCTGCGCGAGGATGAGGACGACGATGTCGTCTTCACGGCGGGTGAGAAGATGGTCACCGACGAGAACGAGGTGCTCTCCTCCGGTTTCGCCGTTGACCCCGACAGTCTGGACGGCGAGGTTTCCGCCCTGTCGCACATCATCGGCCTGGACGGCGACGACGAGGACAGCACGGAAGAGGACGGATTCGAGGACGATGAGCTTTCCTTCGACGACTACGGCGCCGATGAGGAAGACGAGGAAGAGTAAGGAGGAGTAATAACGATGAGCAATAAAACCTTCAGTGCCATCAAGATCGGTATTGCTTCGCCGGAAATGATCCGCGACTGGTCCTATGGCGAAGTCAAAAAGCCCGAAACCATCAACTACCGCACCCTCAAGCCGGAGCGCGACGGTCTGTTCTGTGAGCGTATCTTCGGTCCGACAAAGGACTGGGAGTGCCATTGCGGCAAGTATAAGAAGATCCGCTTCAAGGGCAAGATCTGTGACCGCTGCGGCGTCGAGGTTACTAAGAGTAAGGTGCGCCGTGAGCGTATGGGCCACATTGAGCTGGCCGCGCCGTGCAGCCATATCTGGTACTTCAAGGGCATCCCCTCCCGGATGGGCCTGCTGCTGGACGTCAGCCCGCGTATTCTTGAAAAGGTTATCTATTTTGCCAACTATATCGTAACCGATCCCGGCGACGCGCCGCTGAGTATGTGTCAGATCCTTTCGGAGAAGGAATACCGCGATATGCGCGAAAAGTACGAGGACGATTTCTCCGCCGGCATGGGCGCCGAGGCAATCAAAACTCTTCTGGCCGCGATTGATCTGGATTCCCTGTCCGAGCAGCTCCGCGCCGAGCTGAAAACGGCCAACGGTCAGAAAAAGCTGCGCATCATCAAGCGTCTTGAGGTTGTCGAAGCCTTCCGCGCCTCCGGTAACCGCCCGGAGTGGATGATTATGGACGTACTGCCCGTCATCCCGCCCGAAATCCGCCCGATGGTCCAGCTCGACGGCGGCCGCTTTGCGACCTCCGACCTGAATGACCTCTATCGCCGCGTAATCAACCGTAACAACCGCCTCAAGCGCCTCATTCAGCTCAGCGCACCGGATATCATCATCCGCAACGAAAAACGGATGCTTCAGGAGGCCGTCGACGCACTCATCGACAACGGCCGCCGCGGCCGCGCCGTCACCGGCGCCAACAACCGCGCGCTCAAGAGCCTGTCCGATATGCTCAAGGGCAAGCAGGGCCGCTTCCGTCAGAACCTTCTGGGTAAGCGCGTTGACTATTCCGGCCGTTCCGTTATCGTTGTCGGCCCGGAGCTGAAGCTCTATCAGTGCGGCGTGCCGAAGGAAATGGCCGTTGAGCTGTTCCGTCCCTTCGTCATGAAGAAGCTCGTTGACGACGGCGTCGCCAACAACATCAAGAGCGCCAAGAAGAAGATCGACCGCGGCGAGCCCGAGGTCTGGGATGCCCTTGAGGAGATCATCAAGGATCGTCCCGTCATGCTCAACCGCGCGCCGACACTGCACCGCCTGGGCATTCAGGCCTTTGAGCCGGTGCTTGTGGAGGGTCGCGCCATCAAGCTGCACCCGCTGTGCTGCACCGCGTTCAACGCCGACTTTGACGGCGACCAGATGGCCATTCACGTCCCGCTGTCCGCAGAGGCACAGGCAGAGGCGAGAATGCTCATGCTCTCCGCCAACAACCTTCTGCGCCCGCAGGACGGCAAGCCCGTCACGGTTCCGACGCAGGATATGATTCTCGGCACCTATTACCTGACCTATGTCCGTCTGGGCAGTCAGGAAAAAGGCGGCGAGGAGGTCTTTGTCACCGATCCCGGCGACTTTGACCTGCCTACCGGTCAGCTTGTGGACGGCGACCTCGTAGAGGCCGCGCTCGACGATGCGGAACGCCACGGCAAAAAAGCGCCGCAGTTCCTTGCCAAGCACGCCTATAGCTCCGTTGACGAGGCCATTGCCGCCTATTCCGACGGCGTCATCGGTCTGCACGCGCCCATTCGCGTGCGCTACGGCAAGATGATCGACGGCGAGATGCAGTACCGCATTATCAACGCAACCGTCGGCCGCCTGATCTTCAACGAACCGATCCCGCAGGATCTCGGCTTTGTTGACCGTTCCAAGCCCGAAAACGCCTTTGAGCTGGAGATCAGCTTCCTTGTCGGCAAGAAGAAGCTCGGGCAGATCATCGACAAGTGCATCCGTAAACACGGCTTCACCATTGCAACCGAGATGCTTGACCGCGTCAAGGCACTGGGCTACAAGTATTCCACCAAGGGTGCCATTACCGTTTCCATCGCGGATATGGCCATTCCGGATAAGAAATACGCCCTTGTCGCGCAGGCAGAGCAGGAGGCCGTTAAGATCGACCGCAAGTACAAGCGCGGCTTCATCACCAACGACGAGCGCTACCGCCTGGTCGTTCACCAGTGGGAGCAGACCATTAAGGATGTCACCAACGCCCTTCAGGACAATCTGGATCGTTTCAACCCGATCTACATGATGTCCGACTCCGGTGCCCGTGGCTCCATGGCGCAGATCCGTCAGCTTGCCGGTATGCGCGGACTGATGGCCGATACCAACGGCCGCACCATCGAAATTCCGGTCAAGGCAAACTTCCGTGAAGGTCTGTCCGTCCTGGAATACTTCATCTCCTCCCGAGGTGCGCGTAAGGGCCTGACCGACACCGCGCTTCGTACCGCCGACTCCGGTTATCTGACCCGCCGACTTGTCGATGTCTCGCAGGAGGTCATCATCCGGGAGCATGACTGCGGCACCACGCACGGCATCCATCTGGCCGAGGTCTCCGAGAAGGGACAGGTCATCGAATCCTTCGGCGCCCGTATCCACGGCCGCTTCCCTGTGCATGACATCCGTGATCCCGAGACGGGCGAGCTGCTCATCTCCAAGGACACCATGATGAACGAGGACGATGCGAAGCTGCTGGAAAAGCATGGCATCCACAGCGTTTACGCCCGTACCGTGCTGGGCTGCCGCGCCCGCAGCGGCGTGTGCGCCAAGTGCTACGGCATGAACCTTGCCACCTCCGAGCTGGTCAATCTCGGTGAGGCCGTCGGCATTATCGCCGCGCAGTCCATCGGCGAGCCGGGCACTCAGCTCACCATGCGTACCTTCCACACCGGCGGCGTCGCAGGCGACGACATCACTCAGGGTCTGCCCCGTGTTGAAGAACTCTTTGAAGCGCGTAAGCCCAAGAAAATGGCCGCTCTGGCCGAGGTTGACGGTATCGTTACCATCGACGAAAGCCACCGCACTGCGCTGCGCGACATCACCGTCACCGCAGACGACGGCGAGGTCAAGCTGTATCAGGTTCCGTATTCCGTCGGCCTGAAGGTTACGCAGGGTCAGACCGTCCACAAGGGCGATCCCATCACCGACGGCGCGCTTAACCCGCACGATGTATTGCGCATTTCCGGCGTCGAGGCCGTGCAGGAATACCTGACGCAGGGCGTTCTCGCCGTGTACCGCCAGCAGGGTGTTGATATTAACGATAAGCACATTGAGGTTATCATCCGTCAGATGATGCGCAAGGTGCGCGTCGAGGATCCCGGCGATACTGAGCTGCTCAGCGGCACCGTGGTTGATGTCTATGAGTTTGACGATGCGAACGAACGCATTGCACAGCGCATCGCCGCCGGTGAGACGGAGCTCCGCCCCGCAACAAACAGCCTGATTCTGATGGGTATCACCAAAGCCTCGCTGGCTACGGAATCCTTCCTGTCCGCCGCCTCCTTCCAGGAGACCACCAAGGTCCTTACGGAAGCAGCCATCAAGGGCAAGATCGATCACCTGGTCGGCCTGAAGGAAAATGTCATCATCGGTAAGCTCATCCCGGCCGGCTCCGGTCTGGATATTTACCGTCACTATGAGACGACCGAATGGCCTGACTCCGAGGTTACGCAGGATATGATCGATAACGAGCAGAAGTAACCCTTCCCGCGTTATCTTCCCCTGCCCTGATATTTCGAAAAGCCCGTCTCCCGAAAAGGGAGACGGGCTTTTGCTGATTGGCCATTCCAAATAAAACCGCGCAGCATCCTTCCCTGATGCTGCGCGGTGCGCGGAGGAGTAAGTATGTATTCAACAGACGGCGTCATTATAACACATCCTCTCCAAAATTGGAAGAGGAAATTTGCAATTTTCGCACATTTCCATGCATCCTGTGTGCATTTTGCACACAGGATCGACCTGCCCGATTTTTCGGGCAGGCCGATTATCTACATTCTGCTTTTCAGTGCACCGATCAGAAGATCGCCCGCAACGACCCGATCCTCTGCGGCAAAGCCGTCAGCAAAATTTGAGGAATAGAGTAGCTGTGCGTTCGGGGGAAACTCCTCATCCCCTGCCCAAACCAGCAGCCGCAGACGATAATTGTCGGTCAGCGTGAACTCGTATCCCGCATCGCCATGCCTGAGCGGGATGCCGCCAAGCGCCGCAGCGGCTGCACGATAACGTTCAATGCGCGTCCCGAAACCGAACGCAGCACGCGTCAGAACGCGGCCGGTAAAGGGCTGAATATACAGCTCGCCCCACGGCATCTCGCGGAAGGTCTTAAACTCGCTGCTCGGCGCCGTGCGCTTGCCCTCCAACAGGTAACGCAGCAGGAAGGTTTGAAGCGGGAGCGGAGGCAGCTTACCGTCGGTTGCGCGGATCGTGGCCTCTGGCCAGACGACGGCATACATCATCCCGAGCAGCGTCACATAAAACGTCCCGTCCTCATAGCGGACACCCGTCCGCGCGGCAGCCTCCGCCGGATCCATTGCGGCAAATTTGACCTGATAGTGCGCAAACGGCACCTCTTCCTTGTGATTCTCAATCTGCTTCATTCGATGCCCTCAAAACGGTGCGCATCCGTGTGCGGCAGGAAGCAGGCTGCAACGAAGGCGTCCATATAACCCGGATGGGTGGACAACTCAACGTAGGTCATGTTACTAGCCACCTCGGCAACTTTATTCTCCGCTTCATCGGACAATGCCATTGCATAAGCGCCGGACAGCGAGGAGTTGCCGATGTAGTGGAACAGCTCCAGCGGTACATTCGGGAACATTCCGATACGCACGGCATTGCGCATATCGATACCGCTGCCAATACCACCCGCAACATAAACGCCCTCGATCACGGACTCATCCATATCCATCGTCCCGAGTAGCGTATCAATGGCTGAATAAATCGCGCCTTTGGCACGGATAAAGTTGTCGATATCCACCTCATTGAGCGATACCTCGCGGCCGGTGGCAGATTCCTCCGGGAACGCAAGAATGTAGCGCCCGCTGCCATGGCGGTCGCGCAGGACGCGCTTGCCCTCGCGCACAAACAGCCCCTTGGCGTTGATGATTCCCGTGCCGAACAGTTCGGCAATGGTGTCGATAATGCCGCTGCCGCAAAGACCGACCGGTTTCTGTCCCTCCACGCCGATGATGCCGAAGCTCGGCTCCATCGTCTCGGGGTCGATCACACAGGATTCAATCGCACCGTCCGTCGCGCGCATACCGCAGGAGATGTCGCCGCCTTCAAAGGCAGGGCCAGCCGAACACGCGCAGCTCATCAGGAAATCGCGGTTGCCAAAAACGATCTCGCCGTTGGTTCCGAGATCAATAAAGAGCGAAAGCTCATCCTTATTCCAGAGCATTCCGGCAAAAGTGCCGGCAGTGATGTCCCCACCGACATAGGAGCCGATGTTCGGTGCAAGCAGCACACGCGCATTCGGATGCATCGGCAGGCCGAGATCAATTGCACGAAGCTCATTGTAGTGGAAGAAAGCAGGGATATACGGCTCCATACGCACCGGGTCGGCATCCACACCGACAAACAGATGGTTCATCGTCGTGTTGCTTGCCACGCAGGCGCGCAGAATATGCGTCGCGCTCACGCCTGCATCCTTGCACAGTGCGGCGATCAGCGGCAGCAGCGTCTCTTTAATGATAGCATCCTGCAGCTTTTTGCGTCCGCCGGGCTTCCCCTGCTCAATAATACGGTTGATAACATCCGCGCCGTAGCGGATCTGACCGTTTCCGCCGGAGGCCTTGGCCAGAAGGCGTCCGCCGTTCAGATCAAAGAGCACGGCAGAGACGGTTGTAGTGCCGATATCAATTCCCAGGCCGCACAACGGCGACTCATCCGACTGCGGCAGAACGTCATAGACGACAAAACGGTCTTCCAGCCGCTCACCTGTCACGCGCACGGCGAAATTCGCCTCGCGAAGCGTCGCAGGCAGCTTACGCAGCGCAAAAAACGGCAACTCGATCCGCTCCAGACCGGTGGCATCCTGAAGCGCCCGCTCCAGGCGCTCATTATCGGGCATGGTATCATCCAGCGACGGCTCGGTAAGTGCCAATTCGACGGAAACAAAGCGGTTTTCCAGCGCAATACCCGCCTCGCGGATACCGGCCAGCAGGGATTCAAAAATGGCGACCTCCTCGCCGGAGGAAAGGTCAGCGGTCTTCATGCGGCTGCGGTAGGCAGAGGCGATATCCGGAACCTGCACCGTCACGTCGGAACGGGCATAGGTTGCACAGGACAGCCGCCACCCCTCGGCAAACTCCGCATCGGAAATATGGGAGGTCTGAAGTCCCTCCACGGCACCGGAAAGAATCTTTACGCGGCATTTTCCGCAGGAACCGTTGCCGGAGCAGGGTGCATCGATGGCAACGTTGGCACGGCGGGCTGCGCTGAGCAGATTCTCTTCGGGAGAAACGCTGATCGAAACGGGCGCTTCACCGTTTTCAAATTGGAAGATCAGTTCAAACATAGGATCTCCTTACTGCTCCGCAACAACGGCGAAAAACACGATTTCGTCGTCGCCGATATTCTCCATGCAGTGCGTGCCGCCCTTCGGGCAGTAGTGCGCTTCCCCCGCACGAACGGTTTCCTGCACGCCGTCGATCGTATACCGCGCTACACCGGAAAGCAGATACATTGTTTCACTGTTTGTTTCATGCGTGTGCATCCCGATGGATGCGCCCGCGGGCAGACGGTCGTACATGATCTTGGCCTTGCCGTCCGACCATGCGCGTTTGAACAGGGTCTTGTTGCCGCCGCAGAAATTTTGCACGGCTTCTTCGGGGATTGAGGAGAAATCGATGCGCATAAAAAACAGCTCCTTTTGGAAATATGTTCTCCGCTGTAAACGCAGCGGTCGTGTCTTACAGGGAGCAAGTCGGCGCGGCGATCCGATGAAGGATTGCGCGATGATCGGTGTCCTGAAATTGCTGCGCCAAGCTCGTGTACTTCCCGCAATCACAGACGAATGGGGAAGGGTCCTTCGACCCTTCCCCATTATAACAGGCAAATCGGTAAAAATCAACCGATTTATTTGCGGATTGTTTACATCAGCGGCTCGAGCTTCAGAACGGGATGATCCTTCTCGGTCAGGAAAGCCATCAGGCCGTCGCAATCCTCGCAGATTGTCTCGTCGGCGATCATATCGGTGAAGTTTTCGATCCCGTACAGCTCCTTCGCGGTCTTGTTCAGCCGCTCTGCAACGTCGTCCTTCAGCTCCTTCGGCATCCAGACAATGCGCTCAATACCGCCCTCGGCAGCGATGAACTTCTTTGAGGAGATGAAATGGCGGCCATGACCCATATAGCCCGGCGTCTGCACGCCGCCGCCGGTGCAGGAAGCAAGCTCACCAAAGGTCATGCCGACAGGCGTCATACCCTTGAACTCACGGTTGACGACGATAAATCCGTTGGAAACCGGTTCGATGCCGCAGATGCATTCGAAGCAGCCGCAGGAGGTCATCGGATCCTCCAGGATGGAATATAGCGTGACGCTCTCTACCGCACCGTGCGTCGCTTCGGCGACCATCTTGTTGACGGACTCATAGCGGCCGGTGCGCTCATCCAGGCAGCCCTCCTTGAAAATCGGCTGGCAGGGACCCTGCGGGTTGAGCTCATTGGTTGCCTTGGCGTCGAGCCACGACACCGCACCGCACAGGCCCAGGCGCTCCGGCGTAACGACGCAGCAGTGCGCCGGTGCGAAGCTCTGGCAGAGGATGCAGGTATAATAACGGTCGACGGATTCATCCGTCATGGAGGCAAGACGATCGTCACGGGCATCGTAGCGCGGCATTGCAACCTCGTCGCGGAATCTCTTTGCTTCCGTTTCATCGGTAATCAATGTCACCTGGCACTTATCGACGACTGCGTCAAACTCATCCATAATCATATGGTAGAGCACCTCGCCGAAATCCTTCATGCGCAGACCCTTTTCAAAGGCATCGTTCGATACGCGAAGACGCACCTGATTGCGCTGGCCGGTGTGCATTACGCCCTCCATATAATTGAACCATGCATGGATCTTTCGCTCGATAACGCTCTCGAAATCCGCCTGCATCTTTGCGCCGGAAACCTTGACCCATGTTGCCAGCGCAAGGTTTTTCTCTCCGCTGTCCAGGTCCGGGCCAACCAGCGTGAACTTATGATCCTCCACATCGTCGGCCATCGTGACCAGCTCGGCAGTCGCATTCTTACCGGACCAGAACTCTGTGTGCATATCGGCCTTTCGGATAATCTCGCCCTCAAAGGCAGCGGCAAAGGCCACCGGAATGGGCAGCTCCTTGGATTTGATCTTGATGCCGCGCAGCTCCAGCGAGTGCTTGACCGTCAGGCTATGATCCGTGACGGATTCCAGCGCGCCGGGCACCTGGTTCTCACCCAAATCAATATCCACAACAACCGGGAAACCGAGTGCGATTGCGCCTGCGCCCGCGGAAACAACAACCGCGTCGATCGCACCGAAGGTATTGACAAAGGCCGGAACACGCTGCTTCGTGTAAGCCAGCAGGCCGGCCAGATCGCCCGGCTGCACATTGCCGAAAATCAGCGCCGCACGGATCGCAACGGTAACGACATGGATGACGGCCGTCACATCATGGCCCAACGGCACGACACGCAGCTCAAGACCCATTTTCACGCCGCCCTCGGCGCACTGATCGATCACCTCTCCGATGAGGAAGGTCAGGATGCCCTTGGCCTGATAGTCCTTGACGGTCTTCACAACATCCTCAGGATTTTCGGCCTTGCCCAACACAACCGCAACGCCGGGAATATCGCCCGTAACCAGCGGAACACCCAACGAACGGATGACGGGATCCGGCACAAAGCCGATCCCAGCTTCATTGGCGTAAGGTTCACCCTCGACATACTTGAGCCCTTCGAGAATTTCCGCACCGACAGCGGTGGCCAGACCGGCATTCAGCGCTTGCCCGAGATCCTCCTGATTGGTAATCAGGCTTTTCAGTACGCCCACGCAGGCGGGCAGATCGCCAAGCTTTGCAACCTTTACGCCCGTGGCGGCATAGATGGTGGGGAAGAAATAAGCCGTGTCGGGGAAGGCAACCGGCTTATCCTCGCCATACTTCGCGATGGCGTCATTGACGGCGCCCTCGGTCAGCCCTGCGACGGCGTTCGCGCCGCCGTAGATGAGATCTGTTAATACACTCATGTTTTTTCCTCCTTATAACTTGTCTGCCTGCTATAGGAACGCTGCAATCCGTTAATGCGGGAAGTGCAAAAAAAGCGCAGCGATTCCGACCGTTCGAAATTCCCGCCCGAAGCGTCTCCGGGCTGACGGGAAGAATACGCATAGGGGAAGTGCCTGCGGGCGCTGGGGAACGCCCGCAGGCGGGGTGGTGCCGGACGCCGTCTGGGGATGGACGGCGCCCGGCGGTTTTGACCGGGTCGGCAAGGGAGAAATACCGCCCCGATCGGGAAGGTGCCGGACGGAAAAATTAGAAAAACGTCCGGCTGGCTGTCATCCCCCGCCCGGCGCAGGGAGAAAACGCCGGTCAGGGGAGCGTTCCGGTTGATCCCATAAAAAGCTCAAAAGAAAACCGACCGGAACAGCCTGAAAGGAAAATAAAGGAAGGAAAACGCAAAATCAGATTTCAAGATAGCTGTCGGAATACAGCTCGTTGTTCTTGAAAATATCGCACGACTTGATGGTCTCCATCAGTCGCAGGTCGTTGGGGTTGACGATAGCCGAGGTCAGACCCTGCATCATGCACATCGCGACAAGAGCGGAGTCCATGATCGGACGAACGTTCTTCGGCGCGCCGTTGGAGTTATTGGACAGGCCGCCCGTGGAGTTGAGGCCTTCGTCGGAGAAGAGCTTGATGGCGTTGAGAACGTCCATCTGCTTGTCCTGCATACCCTTGACGACGAGGAACAGCGGGTCAAACCAGAGGTCGCCGGCATCCATACCGAGCGCCATGCCGCGATCGAGCATGGTGTGGCAGTGGTGCATACGCTCATCGTTGTCCTTGGCAATGCCGTCGGCGGAGCAGAGCGCGATACAGATTGCGTCGTTCGCAGCGGCAAGGTCAATGTAGGAGATACGGGAACCGGCGTCGGCGGAGTTGACGATGGGCTTGCCGTTTGTACGGTTGTAAACATGGATACCGGCTTCGATGGCCTTCTTGTTTGCGGTATCAAGCGCCAGAGGAACATTGTTGAAGTTCTCCTGCAGGAGCCTGACCGCCCAGGTCATCAGCTCGGGGCCGTTGGACTCGGCGGGACCGATGTTCACATCCAGATAGGTCGCGCCGGCCTTGATCTGCTGCGCGGCACGCTCGAGGATGGGATCGGGATTGAAGGTAGCCATAGCCTCGCGGATAACCGGGCTGATGCAGTGGATACGTTCGCCGATGGTGACGAACTTCTTCGACTGCACGTTGCGAGTACGGTAGGTGACGCCCATATCCTTCTTGACGATCTCGGGAATGACGATCTTGGAGAAGTCCAGCGGCGCATTCTCGTCCACGACTTCCTTCTTCGCCTCTGCGGGCTTCTTGGCGGCGGCAGCGGCCTCGGCAGCCTTGATATACTCGCCGTCCTTAAGGTACTTGACGATCTCGACGGCCTCGCGGGTACCGACGACAACATTCCACTCGGGCAGCTTGTCCTGAATCTCACCCTTCATAACGGCAACCTTGCCGGGGATAATCAGGGTGCGGTTGTTGATCTTACCGGCGATATCGAACTCGTCGAAGAACTTCTTGACAGAGCTCGACGAGAGCTTACCGGCGGCCCACGCAGTCAGGACGGACATGCCGGAGGCGTCAGTGATGAGCAGGTTCATCGGTACGTTGGAGCGCTCAAGCTCGCCGGAGACGAGGAAGTAGGTCAGAGCGAAGTCAACCGTCATCATGCAGGGATCGTCGGGACCGGCGCCGTTCATCGGGTAGATGCCGGGGGCGACCTTCATAGGCTTCTGCGGGTCGGTAAAGATATTCTGACGCAGGCCGTACAGCGGCAGCGCCTCTGCATAGCTCATGCGCTCCATCACAACGATGGAACCGTATTTGACGGTGAACAGCGCGGCCAGAGCGGTTTGCAGGTGCATATCGCCCTTGGCAAGCTTGGCCAGATTGACAATGGAGGGATACCCGAAGGTACGGTCGCCGTCATGCAGCGCAGTGCGGCGCACGAGGACGGTATTGGCAAAGGTCTCCTTGATGGTAGCGCCGGTAACGTCGAGAACAAGATTCTTGTTTCCGGCAGCCTCGAGCTTGGAAACGGTATCGTGCAGCTCGGAGAGGCTTTCCCCCTTCACACCCAGCACGACGCCCGCTTCCTTCGCAATGGCGTTCATCTCCTCGAAGTTCTGCGCGTTAGCGCCGTTGAGGATGGGCTTGGAGTCCTTGCAGATGGCAAGAGCCTTCTTGGCACACTCGGGGCACTCAACGTCAAGAATGAGCGTACGGCCGGTAGCCATAGCCTTCTTCACAAGATCCTCCCAGCGGTCGGCCGTGTCCTTCTGGCAGCGGACGAGGATGAATTCCACATACTCGCGCTCACCGATACGCTCGTAGTCAACCTTCACGGCATCGGCGAGCTTCTGATCGGCAACGGCTTCCTCCATGCAGGTGCAGACCGGCACGGCATAGCGGGTACGGGAAACAAGGGTTTTCTCGTGACGGAACAGGACGGTCTCGCCGCCGAGCTTGATGTCGTCGGTGCCGACGGAGATGGTCTTCATGGGAGGCGCGGTGGCCTCGGAGAGCTGAGCGATGGCTTCCGGCGAGAAGTACGGGCACTTATCCAGCCCGACCGCGCCCTGCGCAACCTTCATACAGAAAGCCATACAGGTGGGGCTGCCGCATTCCTTACAGTTCTTCTTCGGGGAGAGCTTGAAGATATCTAATCCTTTTAATGCCATTTTATATGTCCTCCTTTGCTCAGACCAGCGCGCGGATCATGTCGGCGATCGCCTTGACGGAGGCAGGATGGCGCATGATAACGGCGTCGGAGCCGCCTGCGAGGCAAGCCGCAGCGGTCGTGGTTTCCATTTCGATGCCGCGATCCTCGGCGGGGCCCCACTCGGGCATATCCGTCTCGGACATCATGGCTTCCTTCACGCCCCAGGTCTCCGGGGAGATGGGGGTGATGATGGGCATCTGGAGCTGGTTATCGCTCTGCGCCAACGCAGCGGCGCGGATACGATCGAGGGTGGAGGCGACGTATTCAAAGCCGTAGCCGGCAGCGGCGGAGCCGGCATTCATCACGATGGAAGAAGCGGGTACGCCGAGCTGAGTCATCAGCACGTTGAGCTGCTTGGCCAGGTTGATGTCAACGGCGGATTCCGCACCGACCTTCTGGCCGTAGGCCAGAGCGGCGGAAGCGCCGACGGTTTTATAGTTTTCTTCGCGGGCGGAGAGCACAAGAATGTTCTTGCCCTGCAGTGCGTCGGAAATCTTGTTGAAGATCTCGGCGTCCTTTTCAATATTCTTGCAGCCCATGATGACCAGCGGCATGGTAATGGCGTCGGCCACGGACTTGGCAAGCTCGACGCATTCCTCAACGGACTTGTTCTCACCGTTGGGGTCGGCGCCTTCCAGGTGCAGGCAGATGAAATCGGCGCCGTACATGGTCTCGGCGCGCTTGGCCATCTCTGCGGGGGTGGTGCAACCGGCGTAGAACTCCTGCAGGCCGGCCTGCGGATAGGCTGCGAGACCCTCATCGGTGATCTCGATGCCGATCTTCGGCGCGTTGGTAATGGGCGCGTCGAAGGAGTAGAAGGGCAGGACATTGATGCCGCCCAGGGTCACGGCCTTATCGCCCGTGCCGATGGTGACGGTCTCGATGCTCGAGGAGAACGCCTGCGTCTTGGGTGTGAATGCCATTTTCTTTCCTCCTAATGTGTGCATAGTGCTTACTGTGTTGCGAAAAATGCTTCTCCGGGGAGATCCCGGCGGGAAGTACGGGTTTTCCGGAAGGCACGACACAAGGCGCGTGCTCTCCGGCAAGGACGCCGCTGGGCACAAAGCGAGAGGCTTCTGAATGTCACTGCCGGAAGAGAGGCGACGCGGTTTCCGCGCAACCTCACAATAACATCGCCGCTCCGCGGCGGGCGGCCGCGGGAGCTGATCCCCTGCTCCCGCGGACATATGCCGCGCAAAAACGCCGCGCGGCTCAGAGTCCGACGGATTGCAGCACGCCGTGCAGGGCCTGCTTCATCGGGCTGGAATCGGGCAGCTTGGAGCTGGGCTTTCCGTCGCAGTCGGCCTCATAGACGCCGTCGTCCTGCGGCAGCACGCCGAGCAGCTTCAGCCCGTGCGCCTCAATCTCTTCGCGCACGCCGTCGGACAGGACGCCGCCGGGCGCACGGTTGACGATCAGTCCCATCGTACCGGGGTTGAGCTTCAGCTCCCCGACCATCTCGGCAATGCGGGCAACGGCCTGCACGCCGCGGCGTGAGGCGTCGGACACCAGCAGCAGCGTATCGACATGCGGCAGCGTGCCGCGCGCGATATGCTCCATGCCGGCTTCGTTGTCGATAACGGCATAGCGGTAGGCGCCGAGATATTTGTCTACCTGCGTTTTCAGAACGCCGTTGACAAAGCAGTAGCAGCCCTTGCCCTGCGTGCGGCCCATAACGAGCATATCAAAGTCGTCCTCCTCGGCGAGCGCCGAGTTGAAGCGGAATTCGGCCCAGTCGGCCTTGGTCATGCCCTTCGGAACGTCGCCGTGCAGCTCGGCCTGCGCCATTTCCTCACGGATGGCGCCGAGGGTCGTCTCAACCTGCACGCCGAGCACCTCATTGAGATTGGAATTTGCATCGGCATCTACCACGAGCAGCGGGCCTTTCCCGGCCTTGACGAGGTAGTCGATGATCATGCCGCAGACGGTGGTCTTGCCTACGCCGCCCTTACCGGCCACAGCGATGGTATGGGTCATAATAAGTCTTTGCTCCTTTGCGAGGGGATACCGCCGCCGGGAAACCCGGCAGCGGATAAATGCGTAAGATCAGACAAGGTCAAGCAGGCCGGCTTCCCTGGCAATGCGGGCAACGTCGTCGTACTTGTTCAGAGCGTACAGATGGATGCCGTTGATGCCGCAGGCGCGGTACTGATCGATCTGACGGATGGTATACTCGATGCCGGCCTCCTTGAACGCCGCCTTTTTGCCCTCGACGTCGGCGTCAAACGGCTCTTTGTCGAAGGGATTCGGGAAGATCCAGTATTTGGAGATCAGGCGGCACAGCTCGCGATCCATGACGCAGCCGTTGTGCGACAAAGCCATGTTGATCGTGGCAGCCTGATCGAGAATGGGCATAATGCCCACATCAACGGGCATCCAGACGCCGGCGGCGCGGATGGCATCGAGCCAATAGCGGAAGGCATCCATATCCCAGCAGAGCTGCGAAATGATGTAGTCTGCGCCGTTGTCCTGCTTCTGCTTCAGATAGGCAATGTCGGCCTCCAGAGAACGGCAGGCAATGTGACCCTCGGGGGAGCCGGCCACGGCGATGGTAAACTTGTCGTCGAATTCCTTGCGGATGAACTTGACCAGCTCGGTCGCATAGTGCAGGTCGCCACCGGTACCCTTCCAACCGAAGGGCAGATCGCCGCGCAGGGCAAGGATGTGATCAATGCCGTTGTCCAGATAAGTCTGGAGCTTTTCGCGGATATCATCCTTGGTATTGCCGATGCAGGTGAAGTGCGTAACGGGAGTGGTCTTGCCGTCGGCCTTGATCTTCTTCAGAACGTCAAGGTTCTTGCCGACGTTTGTGCCGCCCGCGCCGTAGGTGCAGGAGATGTAGTCGGGATTGAGGGTATAGAGCTTTTCCAGCACACCACCCTCGCCGCACAGCTTGTCCATGCCGACGTCGGTCTTGGGGGGGAATACCTCAAAGGAAAACGTATTGCGCTGCTCCATAATCTCAGCAACATTCATGATGGGATAGCCTCCTGTTTTAATTTTTGCCTCCGTCTGCCCCTTGCAGACGCGAGGCGTATTCCGATACAAAATTATCGTATCACAAACCGCGCAAAATAGCAAGATGGAAAAACAGGATATTTGCAATTTTTCATAGAATCCCGGCCTCGGCAGATAGATTTTTCCCGTCTTTTTACAAATTGTTCACTCAAAGAGTTGTCGCGGGGTTATAATGAAGACAAGACTTTGAGAGAAAAGAGGTTTTTTCTGTGGCCGGCACAATTCTGATCATTGAAGACGATAATAACATTGCGGATCTTCTGCGGCTTTATCTGGAAAAGGAAGGCTACGAGGCGGTCATTGCATCGGACGGTCTTCAGGGCGTTGAGCTGTTCCGCCGCCTGCATCCGGAGCTGATCCTGCTGGACGTAATGCTGCCCGGTATGGACGGCTGGGGCGTCTGCCGCACCGTGCGCAACGAAAGCAAGACCCCCATTATTATGCTTACCGCCAAAAGCGAGACGGAGGACAAGGTCAACGGCCTGAAGCAGGGCGCAGACGATTACATCACCAAGCCCTTTGAAATGAAGGAGGTGCTCGCGCGCATTGAAGCGGTACTGCGCCGCAGCGGCGTAGAGCCCGCGCGGCAGTCGCGCAAGGTCGTCTATGACAAACTCGTCGTCGACATGGACGCCTTTGAGCTGATCGTTGACGGAAAAAAGGTCCCCACGCCGCCGAAGGAGCTGGAGCTTCTGTTTCATCTGGCTTCCTCGCCCAACCGCGTATTCACGCGCAATCAGCTTCTCGACGAGGTCTGGGGCTTCGACTACTTCGGCGACACGCGCACCGTTGACGTCCATGTCAAGCGTCTGCGCGAAAAGCTGGAGGGCGTCTCGACGCAGTGGGAGCTGAAAACGGTCTGGTCCGTCGGCTATAAATTCGAGGTCCGCGAAGGATGAACACCTTCCGGCGACAGCTCACGCTGGTGATCTGTCTGTTCCTCGCAGCCACGATACTGCTCGGCGCCGCCTTCTGGCTTCTGTTCACACGCTACGCCCTGCGCCAGCAGTATACCTCCATGCGCGCGACGGCGCAGTCCGTCACCGATCTGATCGGCGCCTTCTCCGGCAGCCGTTTCGGGGACTGGGAGCTGCATACCGATCTGGCGCTCGCCGCCTCCGCGTCGCAGACGGATATTCTCATCTGTTCCGCACAGGGGGAGGTACGTATTTGCGCCGACGAAATCCAAAGCTGCCCGCACCTGAGCCGCCGCCTGTCGGCGGAGCTTGCCGAGCAGCTTTTTGCCGGTGAACAGCCGGAGCTGACAACCGAGGTCTCCGCGATCTACGGCGAGAGCCGCCTGGCCGTTGCGCAGGCGATTACCCTCAACGGCAGTCCCTATGTGATTGTGGTGGTGTCCGTGCCCCGTGAACAGCAGGACGCCCTTACAGCCGATATTCTGCAAATTTTCTGCATTGTTGCGCTCATCGTACTGGCCGTCCTGCTGCTGGCGCTACCGCTGCTGACGCGCCGCGAGACCGCCCCCATCGGCACGATGGCCGCCGCCGCAAGACAGATTGCCCATGGCAATCTGGATGTGCGCGTTCCCACCGGCTACCAGAATGCCGAAATTGAGGAGCTTGCCGTCGCCTTCAATAACATGGCCGATGCGCTGCGCCGCTCCGAAACGGTGCGGCAGGAGTTTGTCGCCAATGTCAGCCATGAGCTTAAAACCCCGATGACCACCATTTCCGGCTATCTTGACGGAATGCTGGACGGAACCATCCCGCCCGAGCACCAGCGCGAATACATGGAGCGTGTCTCCGCCGAATCGCGCCGTCTGTCGCGGCTGGTGCGCTCGATGCTGGACGTTTCCCGTCTGAAGGATCAGGGCGTGGAGCCGGACCGTATGACGAGCTTTGACCTCTGCGATTCCATCGGCACCGCGCTTCTGAGCTTTGAGCAGCGTATCACGCGTAAAAACCTCAATGTTGACGTTGATCTCCCGGAGCTGGGTATTCCGGTCGTCGCCTTGGCCGACTCAATCACACAGGTGATCTACAATCTGCTGGATAACGCCGTCAAATTCGTTGACGAAGGCGGACGTCTTTCCATCCACGCGGAACGGCGCGGAGATCAGGCCTTCGTCGCCGTCGGAAACAGCGGCGCAGGCATTGCGCCGGAGGAGCTGCCGCTGGTCTTTGACCGTTTCCATAAAACGGACAAAAGCCGCTCCGGCGACCGTGACGGCGTTGGGCTCGGCCTGTATATCGTCAAAACGATCGTCCTTGCGCATGGCGGCGATATTTTTGTAACAAGCCAGGACGGGTGGACGGAGTTCTCGTTTACACTTCCCGTCAAGCCCACAAAGAAATAAGCCCGCCCCGCGGAGATATGCGGGGCAGAAATCCGTACGGAAAGGAGCATGAATATGGACGGCACGAACCCGATGTGCCCGGAATCCCGCGAGATACCGCCGGAGAAATCCGAATCGGAGCCCGGTTATTACGGCACCGGCCGCCGGCCGAAGCCGCCGCGCAGCAAGCTGACGGCGTTTCTGTCGGTCGCGCTTCTGATTATGGTTGCCAATATCGTCGCCTTTGTCGTGCTCCAGGAGCAGATGGACCGGCCGCAAACCTCCACCGACGGCAGCGCCGCGCCTTCCTTCTCCGACGCGCTGCACTCCGGCGAAATCAACGATCCGCCGGACTACAGGCGCTCCGTGCTGACGCTCGCGCTGCCGCGCAGCGTATTCATTTCCCGTGCTCAGATCTGCCGCAAGCTCCGTGAAAGCCTCGCCGTCGTCAGCGGCGGTCCGTCCGAGGGCATGGGCGTGATCTTCCGTGCCGACGGCTATCTTCTGACCAACGCCTCCGCCGTAAGCGACGCACAGGCGCTCACGGTTCGTCTGTCGGACGGCCGCAGTCTGTCCGCGCAATGCGTCGGGATTGACGAGGCCAGCGACCTTGCCGTCCTGAAGGTAGAGGCGACCGGTCTGGTTCCGGCGGAGTTCGCGCGAAGCGATTCGCTCGAGGCGGGCGATGAGGTCTTCGCCCTCGGCGTATCCTCCGACGCAGCACAGGAGTTTTCCCTGACCTCCGGCCGGCTTTCCTCCGTCTCCGGCGAGGTGGCGCTCTCCGGATACACACTGCACCTGCTGCAAACCGATGCTTCGGCCGACACGGCCGCTTCCGGGGGTCCCCTGGTCAATGCCGCCGGGCAGATCGTCGGCTTCAATATTCGCGGCGTCGGCAGCTATGTTTCCTTCGTTACGATCAAGCGGCTCGGCTTTGCGCTGGCAATTGAGGACGTCGATCGGATCGCCGCGGAGCTGGTTGAGTTCGGTTATGTGCACGGCCGTGCGGGACTCGGCGTGGAGGTCAGCGAGGTTGAGGACGCAATGCGCCGTTACTGGTCTCTTCCGGAGGGCGTGTTTGTCGACCGTGTGGAAAGCGACGGCAGCGCGGCGCAGGCCGGAATGCAGCCGGGCGACATCATCCTGCAGATTGCCGGACTAACCGTACACAGCCTTGCGGATTATCGGGAGGCGCTCAACCGCGCCAGCGTCGGCGAGGCGGTATCCGTGACCATTTATCGCTGCGGCGAATACTATACCGCCCGCATCGTGCTCATTGAAGAACGCCCGAGTATCTGAATCCCCCTCGGCCTGCTTGCATTGACGACGGAAATGTGATAAACTATCCCCGATTTTTTTAATTTCTAAGGAGGCAATTTACGATGCAAAACAATCAGCCCTTGGTCGGTGCGGCCGTCATCGGTCAGTCCGGCGGCCCTTCCGCCGTTATCAACTCCAGTGCCTACGGCGTCATCAAAACCGCCCTGGAGCAGAGCTGTATTACGCGCGTTTACGGCGCGTTCCACGGCATCGTGGGCATTCTGAACGATAATCTGATGATTATGGACGAGGAGGATCCCCGCGAGCTGGAGCTTCTGCTGCATACTCCCTCCTCGGCGCTCGGCTCCTGCCGCTATAAGATCGCCGAGCCGGAGGCCGACGATACCGACTACCGCCGGATTCTTGAGGTCTTCCGCAAGCACAACATCCGCTACTTCTTCTACAACGGCGGCAACGACTCCATGGACACCTGCAACAAGGTCAACCGCTACCTGAAACAGGCCGGCTATGAATGCCGCGTCATCGGCGTTCCCAAAACGATCGACAACGATCTGTTCGGCACCGATCACTGCCCCGGCTTTGCCTCCGCCGCAAAATACATCGCAACGTCCATCATGGAAGTAAGCTGCGATTGCAGCGTCTATGACAAGGGCATGATTACCATCGTCGAATGTATGGGCCGCCACGCCGGCTGGCTGACCGCCGCCGCCGCGCTGGCGACGGATCGCGGCCACGGCCCCGACCTGATTTATCTGCCCGAGGTTAATTTCGACATGGATCGCTTCCTTGCGGACGTCAAGCGCATCTACGCCGAAAAAGGAAGCTGTATGGTCGCCGTCTCCGAAGGCATCCACTACGCCGACGGCTCGTTTGTCTCCGAAGCGCAAACCTCCGCAACGGACGGCTTCGGCCATGCCCAGCTCGGCGGCCTGGCCGCGCGTCTGGCAGGCGTCGTCAAGGCGGCGATAGGCGCAAAGGTGCGCGGCATTGAGCTGTCGCTGCTCCAGCGCTGCGCGGCGCACTGTGCCTCTCAGCGCGACATCGACGAGGCGTTTGCCTCCGGCCGCGTCGCCGTAGAGTCCGCCGTTGCAGGCGAGAGCGGCAAGATGGTCGGCTTCCGCTGCGAACGCGAGCCGGAATACGTCTGCCACTACGAGCTGTTCGATCTGGAAAAGGTCGCAAACTTCGAGCAGAAGGTGCCGACGGAATGGATCACCGACGGCTTCGTCACCAAAGACTTCCTGCGCTACTGTGAACCGCTCATTCAGGGCGACGCACACACCGTCAACGAAAACGGCCTGCCGCGCTTCGCGCAGCTCAAGCGTGTTTTTGAAAAGTAACCATTCGTATCAGACGCCCGCCGGAGCTTCCGGCGGGCGTCTGCGCGTTTTTGTCCCGCCTTTTCATTGCATTTTCTCCGCCCTTCTGTTATAATTTCTCTGAAAACACAGAAAAGCCGTTCGGAGGAACGCCATGGATTTACAGAATTTTTTTGCGGAAAACCCGCGCGTCGCGCTGGCCTTTTCCGGCGGGGTCGATTCGTCGTTCCTGCTCTGGGCGGCCGTGCGCCGGGCTCAGCGCGTGAAGGCATATTACGTCCGCTCTGCCTTTCAGCCGCAGTTTGAACTGGACGATGCACTTCGGCTGGCGCACTCGCTCGGCGCAGAGCCGGAGATTTTAACCGTCGATATCCTCGACGACGAGACGGTTGTCTCCAACCCGCCCGACCGCTGCTATTATTGCAAGCGCCGTATTTTTTCAACGATCCTCGCCGCCGCTCGGCGCGATGGGCTCGACACCGTACTCGACGGAACAAACGCCTCGGACGACGCCTCGGATCGTCCCGGAATGCGTGCGCTGCGCGAGCTGGGCGTGCGCTCACCGCTGCGCGAATGCGGCCTGACGAAGCGGGAGATCCGCCGCCTGTCGGAGGAGGCGGGACTGTTTACCTTTGACAAACCTGCCTACGCCTGCCTTGCCACGCGAATCCCTGCGGGCGAACGTATTACGGCGGAGAAGCTGCGGCGCACCGAAGCCGCGGAGCGTTACCTGTTCTCGCTCGGGCTGCGCGATTTCCGCGTGCGAAGCATGGGCGATACCGCAAAGCTGCAGGTACCGGCGGACAGTCTGGCAACGGTGTTGGCACACCGCGAGGAGATCCTGACGCGGCTGAAGCGCGATTATTCCGGCGTTCTGCTGGATCTGGAGGTGCGCAAATGAATACGGACATCCGCAAACTACTGGAGTCCGTCCGCGACGGACGGACTGATGTGGACGAAGCGCTTCTGACATTAAAAAAAGCCCCCTTTGAGGACATCGACTTTGCCAAGGTCGATCTGCACCGCCGTCTGCGTCAGGGCGTGGCGGAGGTGATCTACGGCGCGGGAAAAACACCGGAGCAGATTGCGGGCATTCTGGATACCATGCAGCGCAACGGACAGACCCGCGTACTGATCACGCGCATGAGCGCCGAAGCGGCCGCCTTCGTCTCCGAGCGGCACACGCTGGAGTACCATGCGCAGGCGCGAATCGGATTGATCGGAGGTTTTCCCGTTCCGGACGGACTGGGACGTGTCGTCGTCGCCACCGGCGGCACGAGCGATATCCCCGTCGCCGAGGAAGCGGCGCTGACGGCGCAAGCGCTCGGCAGCGAGGTCGTGCGGCTGTACGACGTAGGCGTAGCCGGTCTGCACCGGACGCTGGCGCATCTCGACGAGCTTATGAGCGCCTCCGTCATTGTCGCCATCGCGGGCATGGAGGGCGCACTGGCCAGCGTACTGGCCGGACTGGCCGACTGCCCGGTTATCGCCGTACCGACAAGCGTGGGCTACGGCGCAGCCTTTGGCGGCGTGGCAGCACTGCTGTCCATGCTCAATTCCTGCGCAGGCGGCGTATCCGTCGTGAATATTGACAACGGCTTCGGCGCAGGCTTTCTCGCCAATCGGGTCAACCATATGGAGGTTCACAAATGAGAATGCTTTATCTGGACTGCGGCATGGGCGCCGCAGGCGATATGCTCGCCGCGGCGCTTTTGGAGCTGCTTGACGACCGCGAGAGCTTCCTGCGCGAATTCAACGCGCTCGGAATCCCCGGCGTGTGCGCCGCCATTGAGCCGAGTGAGAAGTGCGGAATTACGGGGACACACTTCTCCGTGCGGATTCACGGCGCACAGGAGGAAGAGCATACGCATGAGCATATGCACGAGCACCACCACGGCACAATGGACGAAATCCGCCATGTTGTCGGCCGTCTTCCCGTCGATGCGGAGGTCAGACGCAATATTCTGGAGGTCTACGAGTCGATCGCCGCTGCGGAAAGCCGCGTACACGGCGTTCCCGTGGAGCAGATCCATTTTCATGAGGTCGGCAGCATGGACGCCGTAGCGGACGTGACCGCCGTCTGCCTTCTGATGCACCGCCTCTCCCCTGACCGCGTACTTGCCTCGCCCGTTCATGTAGGCAGCGGCAGTGTGCGCTGTGCGCACGGCATTCTTCCCGTTCCCGCCCCGGCTACTGCCGAACTGTTGCGCGGCGTGCCGATCTGCGGCGGCGAGGTCTCGGGCGAACTGTGTACGCCGACCGGCGCGGCGCTTCTGAAGCATTTTGTTTCCGATTTCTGCGAGCTGCCTGCGCTGCGGCTGGAAGCCGTCGGCTACGGCATGGGCAAAAAGGATTTTGCCCGCGCCAACTGCGTGCGCGCCCTGCTCGGCGAAACGCAGGAGCAGGCGCAGGATGTTCTGGAGCTGCGGTGTAATCTGGACGACATGAGCGGCGAGGCCGTCGGCTTTGCGCTGGAGCGGCTGCTGGAGGCCGGAGCGCTCGATGCGTTCACGCAGCCCATCGGTATGAAAAAATCCCGCCCGGGCGTATTACTGACGGTGCTGTGCCGCCCGGAGGACCGCGAGGCGCTGATACGGGCGCTCTTCCGTCACACAACAACGCTCGGCGTGCGCGAGACGCTCTGCCGCCGCGCCGTGCTCACGCGCCGCACGGAAACGGTACAAACCGCCTTCGGCCCCGTCCGCCGGAAGCTCGCGGAGGGTTACGGTATCCGCCGCGCCAAGTATGAATATGACGATCTTGCCCGGATCGCACACGCATCCGGTCTGGCTCTGGACGAGCTGCTGCGCCGTCTGCCCCCGGACGAGTGCTGACCCGCTCAACGCATCACCGGCAGAAATCTTCAAAAAACCGAAAAAAACGGTTGACTTTCCGCACCCGGATAGGATATAATAGCAGATGCTATGTGCAGAAATATTTTTTGATTGCTACGGCGTCCGTACGCCGATGAGCATAATCTTACAGGAGGTGTACACGAGATGCTGCGTACCTATCAGCCCAGAAAGCGTCACCGCGCAAAGGTTCATGGATTCCGCAAGAGAATGGCTACCGCCAACGGCCGCAAGGTTCTTGCCCGCCGCCGTGCAAAAGGCAGAGCTGTCCTGTCCGCATAAGGAACCGTGACCGCACCTGCTGGATCGTTATCGATAGGATGAGGGCGAACGGAGCAATCTGTTCGCCCCTTTGTTTTCCGGAGGCAGCCGATGGCAGAGTCGATCAAAGAAAACGCCGTCTTTCGGCGGCTGTATTACCGCGGCGCAAGCGCGTCGAACCGCTACCTTGCGGTCTACTGCCGCCCGAATCGGCTCGACCGCAACCGTTTGGGTCTGACGGTCAGCGCCAAGCTCGGACACGCCGTTGTGCGCAACCGGACGCGCCGCCGTCTGCGTGAGCTTTTCCGCGCGTTGGAGCCGCAGCTCAAATGCGGCTACGACATCGTAATCGTCGCGCGTGGCGCCGCCGTGGAGGCGGAGTTCACCGCCCTCGGTTACGCGCTTTCCGCGCTTTTCGACCGGCTCGGTCTGCTGTCCGCTTCGGAGACAATTCAATGAAACACATTCTTTTGGCCCTGATCCGCTTCTATCGGCGCTATATTTCGCCGGCTTTCCCCGGAAAGTGCCGCTTTATTCCCACCTGCTCGGAATACGGCATGGAGGCGATCGAAAAATACGGCGCAGCCAAGGGCGGCTGGCTGACGATCAAGCGACTTTTGCGGTGCAACCCCTTCAACCACGGGGATTTTTACGACCCGGTGCCGTAAGCCGATCCCCCCGCTCCCACTTCAGGAGGAAGCAATGAGTCTACTCGATATTATCCGCATCCCCTTCGGCTATGTGTTGGAGTACCTGAATCTGTTCTGCAACAACTATGGCCTCGCGCTCATCCTTTTCTCGCTGGTCGTGAAGCTGATTCTTCTGCCCGCCAGCGCCAAGAGCAAAAAATCCATTATGAAGACCTCGCGGCTCCAGCCGCTGGTCAAGCAGATCGAAATCGCCTGCGGCGATGACAAGCAGAAGTATCAGGCGGAGGTTCAGAAGCTCTATAAAGAGGAAGGCGTCAGTATGTTCGGCGGCTGCCTCTGGAGCCTGCTGCCGCTGCTGTTCCTGATTCCGCTGTTCACCGTCATCCGCGAGCCGCTGACCTATCTGCTGCACCTCGACGCAGAGAAGGTTGAGGCCGTGAAAAAGGTCGTCGCCGCCGCACAGAACGTCGAGGTCGACAAGCTTGGCTACTACTGGCAGTATACCGCCGCATCGAACATCGAGCTTTACGGCCAGGGCATTGTCGAGGGCGTAAAATCGCTGAATTTCTCCTTCCTCGGCATCGACCTCGGCCAAACGCCGACATGGCAGGTTTGGACGCTCTCCGGCTGGAGCCAGATCGGCGGCGCACTGGTCCCGATCCTCTCCGGCGTGGTCAACTATGTTTCCATGTGGCTGAGCACAAAGCTTAACAGCTCCGTCATCACGGACGGAAACGGCCAGATTGACGAAGCCGCCGTCGCCAGCAGCCAGAAGAACAACAAAATGATGCTTGTCATGATGCCCGTTCTGTCCATCATCTTCGGCTATATGTACCCGCTCGGTCTGTCGATCTACTGGCTCGGCCAGGGCGTATTCGGCATGATTCAGGACGCCGTTCTGACCGTTCACTACCGCAAGATCTACGACGCGGAGGATAAGGAACGTCAGGCGCGCGCCGCCAAGCGTGCCGCCGAGGAAGCGGAAAAGGAGCGCATCCGCGCCGCAAGACGTGCCGCGAATCCCGACGGCATTGTTGAAAACACCAGCAAAAAGAAGCAGCAGCTCCGCGAAAAGCAGGAACGCGATGCCGCCGCCAAGGAATATGAGGCTCGCCGCAGCCCCGCTTCGGACACCGCTACCGGGAATACCGGCGGCGAGGAGAACCGTCCCTATGCCCGCGGCCGCGCCTATGACCCGTCCCGTTACGAGAACAACGAAGAATAAGGAGTCCCTATGGAAAAAAGTATCGTCACCACCGGCAAGACCATTGAGCTTGCCATCACGGCGGCGCTGAGCCAGCTCAAGCTGGACCGCGACAGCGTCTCCGTTGAGGTGCTGGAAAATGCGCGTTCGGGCTTCCTCGGCATCGGCGCTTCGCCTGCAAAGGTGAAGGTCAGCTATCAGGCGCCGGACGAACCCGCCGCCCCTGCCGCGCCCGTGGATACCGCGCCGAAGTCCGCGCTGTCGTCCGCCTCGCGCTCCAAGCCGAAGCCCAGTGTTGAGCTGCCCGTGCAGTCCGGCGGCGTCATCTCCCGTCCGGGAAAGAAGCCCGAGGAGCAGCCCAAGCCCATGGCGCAGCCGCGCCCCGAACGCCGCAGCGACGCGCCGCGCAGTGAACGGAAGCCGGACGAGAGCCGCCCGCAGCGCACGGAGCGCAGCGCAAACGGTCCCCGTCCCAACAACAATAACGGCAACGCAAAGAACAACGCCCAACGCGGCGATCGTAAGCCCCGTGGGCAACGCCCGGAACGTACCCCGCGTCCGTCGCTGCCCACCCGCGAATATGAAGCTGCCGCGCCCGGCTCCGTCGAGGAGCAGATCGAGCAGTTCCTCACCGGCCTGCTTAAGCACATGGGCACCGAATGTGTCCCGCACGCCTACCGTCTTGACGAAGAAAGCTACCGTGCCGACCTGATTGGCAACGATGTCGGTATGCTCATCGGCCGCCGTGGCGATACGCTTGATGCGATCCAGTATCTTACCGGCTACGCCGTCAATCGCGACCGCGAGCCCCGTCTGCGCATCAGTGTTGACGCCGGCGCCTACCGCGCAAAGCGGGAAGAGGCTCTGCGTCAGCTTGCCACAAAAATGGCCGCCAAGGTAACCAAGTATCACCGCAACTTCACGCTTGAGCCGATGAACGCCTATGAGCGCCACATTATCCATGCAGCGCTCCAGGATTATCCCGGCGTGACCACCTTCTCTACCGGCACCGAGCCGCGCCGCCGTGTCGTCGTCGCCGTCGCCAAGGAGAATCCCTAAGCCGCAAAAGGGAGAGGCGATATGCCAATGTCACTAAGTTAAGAAAGGCTGGGTCTCGCAGAAATGCGGGGCCCAGTTTTTATAACTATTTTCAAAAAAAA